>CALVQS010000058.1 GCA_944358165.1 uncultured Bacilli bacterium
AAATAATAGTGCAAGAAAAGATAGAGAGACAAGATATGATAGGCTTATGAATGAGGTTATGAAAGCTGGTGTAAAAACAAAAGTATTGATGTTATCAGCAACTCCTGTTAATAATAAGTTTTTGGATTTAAAAAATCAACTTGCACTTGCATATGAAGGACATACCGATCAGATAGATGAAAAAATTGTAAGTTCAAAATCCATTGACACTATATTAAAAAATGCACAGACAATATTTAATGAATGGAGTAAATTACCTATTGAACAAAGAACGAGTGAAGAACTTTTAAGCAGATTAAATAGTAATTTTGACTTTTTTAAATTGTTAGATAGTGTAACTATTGCAAGAAGTAGGAAGCATATTGAAAAATATTATAATATGGATAGTATTGGTAAATTTCCAACTAGATTAAAGCCAATAAGTAAAAGTTGTGAAATAACGGATATTGATAATTTTATGTCTATAAAAGAAATATCTGAAACTCTTATGAAATTAAAAATGAGTGTTTATTCTCCATTTGATTATATCTTAGATAATAAATTGTCATTTTATGAAGAAAAGTATGATATATCAGTAAAAGGGGGGCAATCAAGTTTTAGACAGGCTGATCGAGAAAGAAGTCTGAAAATATTAATGAGAATAAATTTACTAAAAAGACTAGAAAGTTCAGTGGAATCTTTTAGAATAACTTTAGCAAAAATTTTGGAACAGATAAATGGAACTTTACTTGCTATTGAAAACTTTGAAAAAAATGGAATTGATAAAGATATAGAAGAACTGGAATTAACAAACTATAATACAGATGAAGATGTTGAAGATATAATAGATGATGAATTTAGTATTGGTACGAAGATAAAAATAGATTTAAAAGATATGAACACAATAGGTTGGAAAACTGATTTATTATCAGACTATGATATATTAAAATCTTTATTATCCAAGATGAGTATTGTTACTCCAGAACACGATTTAAAATTACAAGAATTGATTAAGCTTATTTCTAATAAAATAGAACATCCAATCAATGAAAATAATCGTAAAGTTATTATTTTTAGTGCATTTGCAGATACGGCTAATTATTTATATAAAAATATATCTTTACCTCTAAAACAAAAATATAATCTAGATACTGCTAAAATTACAGGTTCTGAGACAAATGAATGTACATTAAATATTGATAAAGATTTTAATAATTTACTTATTAATTTTTCTCCTAAATCAAAGCATAGAGAATTGATTGACAAAGATGCAAAAGAAGAAATAGAAGTTCTTATAGCTACTGACTGTATTAGCGAGGGACAAAATTTGCAAGATTGCGATTATCTGATAAATTATGATATACACTGGAATCCAGTTAGAATTATTCAGCGATTTGGTCGTATTGATAGAATTGGTTCTGATAATAAAGTTATACAACTAGTTAATTTTTGGCCTAATCTTAATTTAGATGATTATATTAATTTAAAAAATAGGGTTGAAAATAGAATGTTAATGCTAGATATATCAGGTACAGGGGAAGATAATGTTTTAACAAATCAATCTAGTGATATGGAATATAGAAAAGAACAACTTAAAAAATTAAAAGAAGAAGTTGTCGATTTAGAAGATATGAATACTGGTATTTCCATTACAGATTTAGGATTAAATGATTTTAGAATGGATTTAGTAGAATATGTAAATCATAATGGAGATTTAAGTAAAACACCAAATGGAATGCATTCTGTTGTATTTGCAAAACCTGAGTTGGGAATAGAAAGAGGGGTTATTTATGTTTTAAAGAATATAAATAATGCAGTCAATATAGATAATATGAATCAACTTCATCCTTTCTATTTAGTTTATATAAAAGAAGATGGCACAATTCTTTCTAATCATTTGAGTGTGAAGAATACTTTGGATATTTTAAGAAAATTATCAAAAGGGCAGACGGAACCAGTAAAAGAAGCATATATGAAGTTTAATGAAACAACAGATGATGGTAAGAGTATGAAAAAATATTCTGAATTATTAAATGATAGTATAGAATCTATTATTAATATTAAGGAAGAAAATGATATTGATAGTTTATTTAGAAGTGGTGGAACAACAATGCTTAAAAATGATATTAAGGGATTAGAAGATTTTGAATTAATTGCATTTATGGTGGTGATATAAAATGTTTAATTTACCAAAAAGTTGTGAAGTTAATAAATATATACAAAAGAAAACATTTTATGAGAAAATAGGTTTATCTACTGCCGTAAGAGATGATTTTGTTAATTTAATAGATAAAATTATATGGAAATATAAATTATCAGAAGATACATTAGGTGTAAGTAAAACAGATAAAGTTGAAGAAATACAAATATTTGAAATGGATTTAAAAGAAAAAAAGTTTCCTAAAAACATTATAAGACTAATTACAAGAGCTATACCATATAAAATATTATTTGTGGTTCGTTATAACGAAGATATTTGTTATTCTATAAAAGTTGATGATGTTTATTTTACTGGTTGGAATGAAGATATAGATATTTCGTTTGATGGATTAAGTTTGGAAACGATATATGAAAATATTGTAAAATCTATTATTAAAGAAAATGAATCAAAGAAAAGTTTTGAAACATTACTAGAAGATAAAAGCAAACAGATACAATTATCTAAAAAGTTAGAACAATTAAAGAATAAAATGAAAATAGAAAAACAATTTAATAAGAAAGTAGAATTAAATAAGCAAATTAAAAAAATAGAACAAGAATTGGAGGTTGTAATAAATGGATAAATTAGACATGAAGTCATCAGATATAGTGGATGAAAACATTGAAAAAATAGGAAATATTTTTCCTAATGTTATTGTTGAATCTGAAAAGGGAAAAGCAATAGATTTCGAATTATTAAAACAAGAGTTATCAAAAGAAATAGTAGAAGGAAATAAAGAAAAATATCAATTAACTTGGCCTGGAAAGAAGGAAGCAATATTAGTTGCTAATACACCAACAACTAACACATTAAGACCAGTTAAAGAAAAATCAGTTGATTTTGATAATACGGAGAACATTTATATTGAAGGAGATAATTTAGATGCTTTAAAAATTCTTCAAGAATCATATCTTAGTAAGATTAAATGTATTTATATTGATCCTCCTTATAATACTGGTAATAATTTAATATATAAAAATGATTTTTCTAAAAGCAAAAAAATAGAAAGTGTGGAATCAGGGACAGTTGATGAAAATGGTTATGTATTAACAACAAATTCTAAAAGCAACGGTAGATTTCATAGTGATTGGTTATCTATGATATATTCTAGATTAAAACTTGCTAGAAACTTATTATCAAAGGATGGTATTATAATAATGGCAATTGATGATAATGAGTATTCGAATCTAAAGAAACTTGCAGATGAAATTTTAGGCGAATCGAGTTATATTGGTACAATAGTAACTAGATGTAATCCTCAGGGAAGAGGAAAGAAAAATATTGACCCGTGTCATGAGTATCATTTAGTATATTCAAAAAGTTCCTCTGATATGAAAGATTTAAAAATTTCTGTTTCTTCTTCTAAAATAAATTATAAAAATTTCATGAGAAGTGGAACAAATTCAAGAAAATATGAAAGACCAAAAAGATTTTATCCCATGCTTGTAAAAAATAATAAGGTATATTGTATTGAATTAGAAGAATATAAGAAAATATATAATGAAGTAACACAAACTTTTGATGATAGTTATATGAAAAAATTAACAGAAAAATATGAAAACTTAGGATATAAAGTGATTTGGCCTGTTTCTCAGAGTGGCGTGGAAAAAGTATGGCAAAGAGTATTTGAAAGAGCTTCAATAGAATGTAAGGATTATGTATTTTCTGGTAATCAAATAAAAACACCTGGTAGTGATGAAAGAACTGCAATGTCATTATGGATTGATGATGTAAATAGTAATGTTGCTTATGGTACTAACAAATTAAATGCGTTATTTGATAATAAAAAAGTTTTTGATTATTCTAAAAGTATTTATACTGTAAGAGATATGATTTCTCTTGGAGAAAACTCTATTGTATTAGACTTTTTTTCTGGTTCGGCCACAACTGCCCATGCTGTTATGTCTCTAAATGCTGAAGATAATGGTAATAGAAAATTTATATTAGTTCAATTGCCTGAAAGCTGTGAAGAAAATTCTGATGCTACCTCGTTTGGTTTTAAAACTATATGTGATGTAGGTGAAGAAAGAATTAGACGTGCTGCTAAAAAAATAAAAGAAGAAACAAATGCGGATATTGATTATGGATTTAGAGTTTACAAAATAGATTCTTCTAACATGAAAGACGTATATTACAAGCCAAATGATTTATCACAAGAACAATTAGAATTATTTGAATCTAATATTAAAGAAGATAGAACAAGCGAAGATTTACTTACCCAAGTAATTTTAGATTTAGGCTTAACTTTGGATTTAAAAATTGAAGAAAAAGAAATTATGAATAATAAAGTATATTTTGTTGATGATAATGCTTTAATTGCTTGCTTTGATAGTAGTATAGATATAAATATTGTAGATGAAATATGTAAATATAAACCTTTAAAAGTAGTCTTTAAAGACAGTTCATTTAGTTATGATAATGATAAAATCAATTTAGAAGAGAAATTCAAAAAAATGTCACCAGAAACAGAAATAAGTATTTTATAAGGAGGTGTAGAAGATGAAATTAAAGTTCAAACAACAACAATATCAAGAAGATGCAGTTATGTCTGTTGTACATTGTTTTGATGGACAAAAAAAGGGTAGCAGAAAAGATTTACTTGCCAGATATACAAAGACGTATGATAAAGGAACTTTATTAGAAAAGACAGAAGAAATAGAGGTTATTTCTTTTGGAAATCATCCAATCACCTTAACTGAAACAGAAAGAAGAAGTAACATTAGAAATGTTCAAAGAGTAAACGATATAAATTATACAGATAATGCAGGACTTAATGATTTTACAATAGAAATGGAAACTGGTACTGGTAAAACATATACATATATTAAAACAATGTATGAATTAAATAAAGCTTATGGATGGAGTAAATTTATTGTAATGGTACCAAGTATTGCTATTCGTGAAGGAGTACAAAAGTCTTTTGAAATAACCCAAGAACATTTTCAAGAAATATATCATAAAAAAATAAGGTATTTTGTATATAATTCTGCAAATAGTTCTAATATTGCTAATATAAACACCTTTGCATCTGATGATTCTATACAAGTAATGATAATAAATTATCAAGCCTTTGCTGCAAAAGGTGTTGCAAATAGAAGAATATATGAAGAATTGGATGAGTTACAATCTAGAAGACCAATAGATGTAATTAAATCTGTTAGACCAATTTTAATTATTGATGAACCACAAAAATTCGGAGATAAAACGGAAAGCCTTTTTGAAGAATTTAAACCATTGTTTACAATTAGATATTCTGCTACGCATAAGAAAAATAAGGAATATAATAAAATTTATAGGTTAGATGCCATTGATGCATATAATCAAAAATTGGTAAAAAAAATAAATGTAAAGGGAATTGAAGTATTACATAATAAATCTGAAGATACATATTTATTTTTAGATAGTGTAAATATTAGTCAAAAACATGATCCAGAAGCATTGATGGAAATTGAAGTAAAGACATTAAACGGAACTAGTAGAAGATTGATGAAATTTAAAGCAGGAGATGATTTATATACAAGATCAGGATTTTTGACACCATATAAAGGCTATGTCGTAAGTGAGATAGATGGTAGATATGAACAATATGATAAAGTATTTTTTACAAATGGAGTTGAGATAGAAGTTGGTCAAGCTTTTGGTGATGTGGATGAAGAACATATTGCAAGAATACAAATCAGAGAAACTATTCAATCACATTTTGAAAAAGAAAAAGAATTACATAAATTAGGGATAAAGGTTTTATCATTGTTTTTTATAGATGAAGTTGCAAAATATAAATATTATGAAGATGGTCAAGCATTAAAAGGAGAGTATGCTAAAATTTTTGAGGAAGAATATACAAAAGCTTTAGCAGATTATAGGACTTTGTTTGATGATGATTATGTGAAGTATTTGGATTCTTTTGATACTGGAAAAATTCATGCTGGTTATTTTTCTATTGATAAAAAAGGACATGAGATTGATTCAAAAATTAACGACAAAAAAGAATATTTAAGTTTTGATGAAGATGCTTATGACTTAATTATGAGAGACAAAGAAAGGTTGTTGTCATTATCAGAACCTGTTAGATTTATTTTTTCTCATTCTGCATTAAGGGAAGGATGGGATAATCCGAATATTTTTCAGATTTGTACATTGAAACATAGTAATTCTGAAATAAGTAAGCGACAGGAAATAGGTAGAGGACTTAGAATTTGTGTTAATAATGATGGCGATAGAATGGACTACAAAATACTAGGCAATAATTTCCATAATATAAATACTTTAACAGTAATTGCTAGTGAATCTTATGATAGTTTTGCTAAAGCATTACAAGGCGAATTGTCAGACTCTTTAACATCAAGACCTAAAAACTTTATTCCAGAATATTTTATTGATAAAGTTTTAGTTAACGAAAATGGAGATAAATATGTATTTACTCAAGAACATTATCAGGATTTTCTTATATATAATGTATTAAATGGATATGTAGATAAAAATGATAATTATAAAATCACAGATAAATTTGTTGAAGATATTGAGAATGATAAATTAGAAGTTATGCCAGAATTAGCAGGGTTTGAGTTAGAAGTATCTAATTTAATGAAAAAATTATATTCTAGCAATAATACTAAACTTATTAGTGATGAAAGAA
>CALVQS010000059.1 GCA_944358165.1 uncultured Bacilli bacterium
TTTAATAAGAAATTTGTTAAAAAATTGCTTAATCGAAGAAATAATATAGATTTCGCGTAAGCGATTTGGTACAATAAGGGTGGGATGAATTATGAATAAAAAAGTAAAATTAATATTACAAGGCCTTCTATTTATAGCAATTATTGTTGGCTTTATTTATATTGGTACAAGAGATTTTAGCGAAAAAGTAGTAGTAGATAATGAAAGATTTGATGCCGATTATACGAATGTCAGCAAAGATAATGTTTTTAAATATGTAAATGCAGTAGAAACGTATGCAGCCTTAAAAAAAGATGCCATTATTTTTATGGGATATCCAGCCAATATTTGGAGTGGGTATTATGCTAATATTTTAAATGAAGCTGCCAAAGATAGTGGGATAAAAGAAATTCTATATTATGATTTTTATGATGATCGGGAAAATAGAAATGGAACCTATCAAAGTATTGTATTAAGTCTATCGAATTATTTAGTAACGTTAGATGATGGAACAGAAGAGATTTATGCTCCAACTTTAGTAATTGTAAAGGATGGCAAAGTAATTGCTTTTGATAATGAAACGGCCTTTACCAAAGGAAACATAACTCCAGAAGTTTATTGGGATGAATACCAAACCGGAATTAAATACAACAATTTTAAAACAATGTTTGAGGCATATTTAAAATGAAAAGACTTTTTATAGCTTTTGGTATTACCCTAATAATTGGTTTATTAATTTTTCTAGCGAGTACATTTTTTAAACCAAAGGATACAAAACTAGAAGAAGAAGCCCCAGTAATTGAAGAAAAAACGTATGAATTTGATATTTCTTATGCGGAAGAAATAGCTTTAGAAGAAGCATCATCAAAAATCGAAGAAAATGAAAAAGTATTAATTTTATTAGGCAAAAAAGACGAAGATGCAACGAAAAAAGTAAGCAGCCTGTTAAAAGATGTTGAAATAAAGGAGGCAACAATTTACTATATTGAAAAAGAAGAGGAAAATGAAGAGGCTTATCAAAGCTTAATGAATACTTATCCCAATTTATCGAACTATTTAAATTTTGCTCCAGTAATATTAGTATTTAAAGATAATGAATTATTAGGAGGCTTACCCGGTGCGGTCGAAGAAAAAAATTTGCTTAATTTTTTAGAATATACCGAAGTAATATAAGAAAGAATACTTGTAAAATAAAGGAACTTTCAGTATAATGATAGTATAAACAAATTTTTAGGAGGAATAATAAAAAATATGGATGAAACAAGTTTAAAATTTGCAAAAACAATTGAAAATTTAGAAAGTAGGTTATTAAATATTCGCGCTGGAAGAGCAAATCCAGCAATGCTAAATGGAATAAATGCAAGCTATTATGGGGTTCCAACTCCAATTCAATCCCTTGCCAATATTATGGTACCAGAAGCAAGAAGTTTAATGATTAAACCATTTGATAAAAGTGCCTTAAAAGAAATTGAAAGGGCAATCAATGAAGCAAACATTGGAATTACACCTGTAAATAATGGGGAAGTAATTATTCTAACGGTACCAGAACTAACTGAAGAAAAAAGAAGAGAATACGTTAAAATGGCAAAATCTGTTTGTGAAGAAGCCAAAGTAGCTTTAAGAAACATCAGACAAGACGCTAATAACGAAATTAAAAAGCAAGAATTGCCAGAAGATGAAGAAAAAATGTATTTAGATGACATACAAGAGCAAATTAATGAATATAATAAGAAAATAGATGAGATATTTAAGGAAAAAGAAGCAGAATTAATGAGGGTATAATATGAAAAAAAATCTTAAGGAAATTGACAGTAAAGAAGTAAATGAAGTCGTATCATTAACAAAGAAGATTTTAAATTTGCTATATATTGTAATGATTGTAGCAATTATTTTGTGTGGTATTGTTATTTTAAAAAGCTTAAATTTTTGGAATATTTTACTGACTTTCCTTAAGGTATTGTCTCCTTTGTTTATTGGGTTTGTAATTGCTTGGCTCTTTAATCCAATTGTAAAAAAATTACATAAAAAGGGGATTCCCAGAATTGTGGGAAGTATCCTAGTTTATGCTGTATTTTTAATATTTATATATGTATTTTTAAGGATTTTAGTACCAACTTTATATACCCAAATCAACGAATTAGTGGCTACTTTACCATCAATCTTAGACAAATTCAGCAATTTTGCAGATGATTTAATAAACCAAATCTCGATTAGTGGAATTGACTTAACAAGCTTTAGAGATAATCTATTTGATAGTGTTGGTGGCTTTTTAGTAGACTTTACCAATTCACTTCCAACATCTTTAATCGGTATTTTAGGAAGCTTGGCATCTGGATTAGGAACCATTTTAATCAGTTTAGTAATTGGTTTATATATGTTGTTTGATTTTGATGCTATTAGTAAGCATTTCCTAAAATTAGTGCCAAACAAAAATAAATATGAAATTGAAGTATTAATTACAGATATAGGTAAAGAAGTAAGAAAAACGATCAGTGGAACTCTTTTAGTAGCATTCATGGTCTTTGTCTGTGATACGATTGGTTTTGCCATTATTGGCTTAAATGCTCCATTATTATTTGGAATATTCTGTGGCTTAACCGATTTAATTCCTTATATTGGGCCATATATAGGTGGAGCAGCAGCTGTAATTGTAGGCTTTAGTCAAGGAACTATCACTGGTATTGCCGTGTTAATCATTTGTGTTATAGTTCAATTACTTGAAAATTATGTATTACAGCCAATCGTTATGAGTAAAACAACGCACTTGCATCCAGTTACCATCATGATTGGCTTACTCGTTTTTGCCCATTATTTTGGCATTATTGGTATGATTATTGCTACTCCATGTATTGCCTTATTAAAAGTAATATTCCGTTTCATTGTGAAAAAATATAATTTATTTAAAGATGATGAAGTCTTATTAAAAGAAGTACTCAAGGATGATTAGAGTACTTCTTTTTTTAATGTTTTACCACAAATATAGTCGGCAGAAACTAAAAAGCGCTTAGCAAAGTCATGAAGATAACTTGCATTAAGATCCTCAGGATGTTTTTCATACCGAGAAACGGTCGGAACAGAAACACGAAGTTCCTTTGCTAAATCTTTTTGAGTAACACGATGGATTTTACGTACGTATTTCATACTAAAACGCAAATATTTATAGTCAATAGGTGTTGCTTCACAAAAATTCATACTTTCACTAAACCCCAAAAGAGTATTAAGAGATAAATGAAAATAATTGCTAAATTGATTTAATTCTTCTAACTTCATAGGTCTTACTCCAGCTTCATATAATTTATACACGGTTAAAGTAACGTTTAAAATATTCGCCATTTGCCTTTGTGATAAACCATTTTCATCTCTTAATTTGGCCATTAATTCACCATTTTGCATAAAATTTCCTCCTTTCGGGTGGCATAGTATACCAAAGAAAAAGTGCGAAATTTGTCGAACCGTGTCGATGCCCTAAAAATTTGTGCCCAATCGTTCAAAAAATAAAGGAAATAGCTAGAATAAGCGTAATAAATAGTTATGAAGGGAGGAAAGAATATGCCTAAAATAGAAGTAGTAAGACAACGAGATTTACAAGATTGTGGAGCTTGTTGCATTGAAACAATTTTAAAATATTATGATGGCTATGTACCGTTAGAAAAAGTACGTGATGACACTTGTACAAATGTAAATGGTACAACAGCTTTTCATATTGTCAAAGCGTTATGCAGCTATGGTTTTGATGCAATGGGTGTAAAAACCGATAGTTTATTAGATGAAAATATTTATTTGCCAGCGATTGCCCATGTCGTACTAAAAAATGGCTTACAACATTTTGTAGTAATATACAAAATCAGTAATAAATATGTTTATTTAATGGATCCCGCCAAAGGGAAAACAAAAATCCCCATCGAAGAGTTTACAGAAATATGGGATCATATCTTAATTTTGGCATCCCCCAGTTCAAATATATTAAGATATACCAAAGAACTATCAATTACCGGGCTTTTTTCAAAATTATTAATGAAAAATAAAAACTTATTTTTCAAAGTTTTAATAACAAATATTATTTTGATGATTCTAACAATCTTAGGAAACTTTTACTTTCAAATTAGTCTTTCGAGCATTCAAGAAGGACAAGATGTGAAATTCATTAAATTTATAGTGATTCTTTTCTGTATTATATTTCTTTTTAAAATCTTTATAAATTATTTTAAAACCTATTACCTCAATTACCTGAACAAAAATCTAGACACCGAAATCTTTACTACCTTTTTAGAACATATCTTTAAACTCCCTTTAAAATTTATTCAAAATCGTAGTACAGGAGAAATCGTAAGTAGGATTGATGAATTAAGTGATACCAAAAATTTATTTTCCGAAATATTTACGACTTTCATTCTAAATATGATTTTGATTATTGGTGCAGTTGTAACCTTATTCTTGATAAACAGTAAATTATTTTTTCTACTATGTGTGATTATAATCATCTATTTAATAGTAGGAATCTTATTCAGCAAAGAAATTTATCATAAAGTCAAAGAAAACATAGAATATGCAACCGACTTTAACACGACTTTAATTGAAAATGTAGACATGAATTACAGTATTAAAAACTTGAATTTAGTAAAAGAATTTATTAATCGAATCGAAAATAAATTAATTATTATGTTAAAGAGTAATTTTTCTTTTATTAGCATTTTAAACATTATTGAACTGATTAAAAATTTTATTTATGAAATTGGGTTATTTCTTATTACAACCGTAGGAATTTATTTAATATATCAAGGAGAGTTGGAAATATTAAGCCTAGTTACTTTCAATAGCATTCTCGTTTATTTGTTTAATCCAGCCAAAGAATTAGTAGATTTAATACCAAAATACAATTACTTAAAAGCCTCTTTTAATAAATTAAGTGAATTCTTAGCAACCGAAATTGAAAAAGATTCCGGTGGATTAAGCACTTTGATAGAAAATGATATTGAAGTAAAAGATTTAACATATTCCTACGATTTTTTTAACAAAATTCTAAATAAAATAAATTTCCAAATAGAAAAAAACGATAAAGTTTTATTGAGTGGACCCAGTGGAAGTGGTAAAAGCACAATATGTAAATTAATTTATCGAAGTTTAGGCACTTATTCTGGAAATATTGAATTAAATAATACGAGTGAATGTGATTATAGTTTAAAAGCGATCAGAGAAAACATCCTATATGTAGGCCAAAACGAAAATCTTTTTACTGGAACAATCAGAGAGAATATCATTTGTTATAGACAAATATCAGATGAAGAATTTAAAATAGTATGTAAAATTTGTAAGTTAGAAGAAATAGTTAGTAAAAAACCCAACCGATATAATACGGTAATTAATGCATCTCTAAACAATTTAAGCGGAGGAGAAAAACAAAGGATTATTCTAGCACGAGCATTGCTTAAAAAGGCC
The DNA here is from genome assembly GCA_944358165.1 of uncultured Bacilli bacterium. Lineage (GTDB taxonomy): Bacteria > Bacillota_I > Bacilli_A > RF39 > UBA660 > Caccenecus. Next base: position 5,416 of record CALVQS010000059.1, read on the forward strand.
AAAATATTGATTTTAGATGAAGCATTAAGTGAGGTAAATATTAGTATGGAAAAAGAAATATTAGATAATATTTTTGCTTATTATAAAAACAATACGTTAATTTATGTTACCCATAAAAATGTTGATGATAAATTTTCTAAAATTATTCGTTTAGGTGAGATATGTTAGATTTATTTAATAATAAAACCGCTTTTTTGAATAAAAGTCCAAGAATAGGCTGGATTCTTATTATTTCTCTATTATGTATCTTATTATTTATGTTCATTTATGTATGTAAAAAAGAAATTTATGATAGTTATCAAGCAAGAGGAGTTGCATCTTGCAATGATGTTTGCACTATTACAACCGCCATACCTTCCAGTTTAAATTTTGAACAAATTATTTTGAATAATAAGAATTTAGATTATGAACTAATAAGTAAAGAATTAAAAATAGATGAGGCAAATTATCTATCTTATTATGAAATTACCTTATCCGTCAAAGAATCTTTAAAAGATGATGAAAAAGAATATCTAAATATATATGATAACAAACAAAAAATTATTACATAAATAAAAAAAAACATGTTTTAAAAGGAGGAATAAAATGAAAAGAATGGAAACAGAAGAATTAATGAATTGTAGTGGGGGAGGAATATTTAGTACTATTGCTAATCTGGTAATAAGTATTATTTCTCTTACCAAAGCTATATTTTCTTTAAAGAATTTGCGAGGTTAAAATGAAAAATTTAAGTTCTGAAGAATTGATGCAAGTAAATGGAGGAATATCGGCTGCAGCGATTTTTGGCGGAATTGCCATCGCTATTGCTTTTATTGCCTCTGCTATATATGGTTATTTCTATCCGAAGGAGGGATAAAATGAAATTAGAAGACCATGATTTAATTGAAGTATCAGGAGGCGCGATTAATGGAACGCTAATCAATGCCTTTGCTAGATTGCTTGATTTAGTAATTGATATAGGTAGAATGATTGGCTCATCCATTCGCCGCCTAGTAAATTAAAAAGAAAGGGTTTTTTTTAAAGCCCTTTTTTGATATAATAAAATTGCTGGTGATAATATGGATAAAAAAGGATTTACAGCAATGTATATGGTATATTTATTATTTTTAATATTTATTTTAATGATGCTTACAGTCTTATTAGTAAATAATTATAAAAGTAATTTTTTAAATATTTTAAAAAATGATATCAAAGAAGAGTTAAGAGATAAAAATCTTGAAATAAAAGAGGAAATTATTGAAGAAAATGTTGAAAATAATACGATTTAATGCCTAAAATTCTTGCTTATCACAGGCTTTGGTGATATAATCATTGATAGAAAAACGA
>CALVQS010000060.1 GCA_944358165.1 uncultured Bacilli bacterium
AGTGATAGTGTTGGTTGGATTCCAATTTATAATAAACGTTATGTATTTATTTTAGATACCATTGATTTAAATAATCCAACGATTGTTTTATATGATTTAGAAGATAATAAGAGTCTTGCTAAATATGCTTCTGTTGATAGTGGAGCTTATACTGCTAAAAAAGAAGTTAGCTTTGTTGATACGGATGCCACCTATGTTATGGCTCAAAATAAGAGTAATGGCGATTATGGATTAATTCGTATTAGTGATAGTGTTTCTGGTACGATTGGTTTTGATTATGCATCGATTGAAAAATTAGGAGATTATTATCAAGTTGGTACATCTAGTGGTACCTATCAATTATTTAGTAATGTTGGGGCAAAAATAACAGCAGTATATGGATATCCAATTATTAGTTATGTTGGAACTTATTTGAAAGTTTTAAATAATAAAGAATATTATGTTTATGATTTTGAAGGAAACAGACTTAGAGAAAATGATGGAGGATATAAATATGTTCTTCTACAAAGCAATTATTATGTAGTTATTGATTCTAGTAATAATTTAAATATTCATAAATATAATGATCCAGAATTTGCTTTAGATCAACCGGTTGCCATAGGTAGTAGTGATGATTATGCATCAAGCTTTACGGTTAGTGAAGCAAATGGAGGATTTGTGGTAACTGTTACCAGTACAAATACAACTTATACATTTGATGGTAATGGTTTAATGCAAGTTAGTGGTTGAAATTAAATAAAAAGTTTGATAAAATACATTTATCAAAAGCGATGAACAAGAGGAGTAAGATTGGATCCTTTTTAAGAGAGCTTATGGTTGGTGAAAATAAGTAAAGGGAAAATCGGAAGGTTGCTTGGGAGCTGGCTAATTGCCCGTGTTAAGAGACGTTATCTTATAAAGTAAAATAAAAGGTGGTACCGTGAAATTTATTTTCACCCTTTGGTGCTATCTTTTTTTATTGGAGTGATGTTATGATTGTTAATTTAGAACATTTAGAGAATAAGGATATAGATTCAAGAGTTCATAAAGTAAGAGCAATTATTATGAATCCTGATGGGAAAATTTATATTACGAATATGGATTCTTCTTATAATCTTCCTGGTGGTCGAGTGGAAGTGCATGAAAATTTGGAAGATGCTCTTATTCGGGAAGTGAAAGAAGAATTGGGAGTTCGAGTCCTTAAGAAAGAAATTCGGTACATTGGTAATATTACTTTTTGGCATAAAAGCTTTCCTGGAGGACAAAACAAAGTAAATCGAGAGAATATGGTTGATTTATTTTGGATTACGGTTCCTAAGGAAGTAGATATGAGCCATGTTTCTCTTACTAATTATGAAAAACATTATCATTTTTGCTTGGTGAATTGCGGGATGGAAGAAATAAAGAAACTTTTGCTAGAACAAAATGATAATGAATATAAAAAGTTTACTGATGTAGAATTAAAAGTATGTTTAGAAGAATTTTTAAAATACCAAGAGCGTGATTCTATATGTTAGAGGAACTTACTGAAGAGGAAAAAAAGGATATTACTCAAAATGATTATGAATTTGTGATGATTCGGGGGAAAAGTTATTTTGTTAAAAAATTTTCAAAAGATTATAGAACTGGTCAATATTTGAATTTTTTTAAAGAAGTAATTGCTAAGAAGGTTGCTCTTTTATTTTCAATTTCTTGTCCTAATTATTTTCCTGTTAAAATTGGAGAAGATTACTATTATTTGAGTGAAGATTTAAATTCTTTTGGAGAGTTTGTAGAGGGCAGTGATATTGTAGGGTATACAACTAGTTCTTTATATCAAATATGGAATTGTTTTGAAGAATTTTATAAAGATGTTCCAAGACTTATGAGGCAGATGATTCAAATTTATGTTTATGATATATTACTTTTAAATCATGATCGAAAGCCTAGAAATTGGGGCGTTGTTAAGAGTGAAAAAGAAAATGTATATATTTTTGATAATGAATATATATTTAATTTACAAGTTTTTTCTTTTCTTAGCGTTTCTTATGATCGGGCAGATCTTATTTATGATTTTGATTATTATAAAGAGGTTCGAAGAGAATTAACACAGTTTTTTAAAGATTCTAGTAAAGAATTTGTTGATATTTTTTTAAGTAGCTTTTTTAAATTAACGCCAGAGAAGTTAAAGAAAATTATTAACGAGATTGAAGATGATTATGTCGTTAAATTACCTGAAGAGTATTTATCTATTTATACAGCACATTATGAAGTAATAAAACAGATTTTAATTGATTTAAATTTAATAAATGAAAAGAAGGAGAGATATTATGTTAGATAAGAAATATGATCATTTAAAAGTAGAAGAGGGGAAATATGAAAATTGGAAGAACGCTGGTTATTTTGAATCGGTAGATAAAAGTAAAAAAGCTTTTTGTATTGTTATTCCACCACCAAATGTTACAGGAAAACTTCATATTGGTCATGCTTGGGATACTTCCATTCAAGATGTACTAATTCGTTATAAAAGAATGAAAGGTTTTGATGCTTTGTGGGTTCCAGGGATGGATCATGCGGGTATTGCTACACAAGCAAAAGTTGATAAGAAGTTAAAAGATATGGGAATTAATCCGAGAAGTTTAACGAGAGAAGAATGGCTTAAACATGCTTGGGCTTGGAAAGAGGAATATGCTCTTAATATTCATGCGCAATGGGCAAAGCTTGGTCTTTCTCTAGCTTATTCTAAAGAACGGTTTACTTTAGATGAAGGTCTTTCTAAAGCAGTTCGAAAAGTTTTTGTAGATTTATATCATAAAGGATTAATTTATCAAGGAGAAAAAATTATTAATTGGGATCCTGTTAGTATGACAGCTTTATCTAATGAAGAAGTTATTTATAAAGATATTCCAGGGGCTTTTTATCATTTAAAATATCAGATTCAAGATAGCAATGAATATTTGGATGTGGCAACTACTCGTCCTGAAACACTTTTTGGTGATACTGCTGTTGCTGTTAATCCTGATGATGAAAGATATAAACATCTTATTGGTAAAAAAGTTATTTTGCCAATTGTTGGTAGAGCAATTCCAATTGTTGGTGATGAACATGCTGATATGGAAAAGGGAACTGGTTGTGTAAAGATAACACCTGCTCATGATCCAAATGACTTTGAAGTTGGACTTCGCCATAATTTAGAGAGAATTGTATGTATTAATCCAAATGGAACGATGAATGAAAATGCAATCGGTTACGAAGGATTAGATCGTTTTCTTGCTCGGGAAAAATTAATTGGTGATTTAAAAGAACAAGGATTGCTTTTAGGAGTAGAGAAAATTACTCATAATGCTCCATTTAGTGAGAGAAGTGGTGCTCTCATTGAACCATATTTATCAAAACAATGGTTTGTTAAGATGCGCCCTTTAGCAGATAAAGTATTAGAAACACAAAAAGATAAGAATAAAAAAGTTAATTTTGTACCAAAAAGATTTGAAAAGATTATGAATCATTGGATGGAAATTACTTATGATTGGTGTATTTCTAGACAACTTTGGTGGGGACATAGAATTCCGGCATGGTATAAAGATGGTGAAGTATACGTTGGGGAAGAAGCGCCAGTTGGTGATGGTTGGGTACAAGATCCAGATGTACTTGATACATGGTTTTCGAGTGCCTTATGGCCATTTTCAACTTTAGGCTGGCCAGATGAAACGGAAGATTTAAAAAGATATTACCCTAATTCTGTTTTAGTTACTGGCTATGATATTATTCCTTTCTGGGTAAACCGAATGACTTTCCAAGGTTTGGAATTTATGGGAGAAAGACCATTTATATACTCTCTAATTCATGGACTTATTCGTGATAAAGAAGGAAGAAAAATGTCTAAAAGCTTAGGTAATGGAATTGATCCGATGGATATGATTGAAAAATATGGAGCAGATGCTTTACGCTATTATCTTACAACTGCAGTATCAAATGGACTTGATATGAAGTTTGATGAAGAAAACTTAAAATCTACTTGGAATTTTATTAATAAATTATGGAATGCTTCTAGATTTGTTTTAATGAATGTAGAGGGATTTATTAGTGATGAGGTACTTGATGATTTATCTCTTACAGACGAGTGGATTTTAACAAAATATAATGAAACCGTTAAGAATGTTACTAAATATATGGATAAGTTTGAACTTAATAATGCTGGAGCAGAAATCTATAATTTTATTTATGATGATTTTTGTGATCATTATATTGAGTTTGCTAAATTTAATATGAGTCATGATACTACTAAAAAAGTACTTATTAAAGTTTTAAAAGGAATTTTAAAAATGTTACATCCATTTATGCCTTATGTAACGGATGAGATTTATAGTATGATACCAGGAGTAAGCGAAAATATTATGGTTAGTGATTATCCAGAGTATCATAAAAAAGAAATCTTTTCTGAGAGTGCTATAAAGGTTGATTCTATGATTGAGTTTATGAAAAATTATCGTAAAATTTATCAAGAAAATCATATGAATAAGACTGTTCAAGTTAAATTTAATAATGATGCTGATTATGATTTGATTAAAAAGATGCTTAAGATTGAAAATGTTGTAGATCACGAACTTAATATTCCGGCTTATCCAGTTCATAATGCTTTGTTTGATGTTACGATTTATTTTGAAAAAGAGGTAACGGAAGAAGATGCTTTAAATTTACAAAAAGAAATTGAGAGTTTAAAGGCTTCTATTGCAAAGAGAAAAGGGCTACTTGCTAATCCTAATTTTGTTTTAAAAGCTCCAAGTAATTTGGTAGCTCAAGAAAAAGAAAAATTAAGTCAAGAAGAAGAAAAATTGCATAAACTAGAAAGTTAGTCTATGCAATTTTCTTTTTCTTTAATTTACGAATTTTGATTTGATATTTTAAATTATATTTTTGAATCATTTTCTTTTTCTTTAACATTTTTTCTTCATTTTTAAGTAGTTTAAAACGTAGTTTGTTTATATATAATAAATATTCTTCATCTAATGATAGTTCTGGGTATTTTGTTAAAATTGTTTGTTCTAAATTGTTTAAATAAGAAAGATTTATCCTTGTTTCATTTAAAGCATTTTCTAGAGCATCACTTCCTTTTTTTATATGTTCTAGTTCTGGTGGGGTATAAGAAACGGATTGATGTTTTAAAAGATGGTCTAGTATATTGAAGTGGTTATTAATCAAAATACCCATTGTAAACAATAGAAAATAACGGTTACGCATAAAGGGGAGAAGAAAAATCGATGGCAGTTCTAAAGTAATGCTCGCTTTTTTTAGTCTTGATTTAATTAATTCTTTTTCTACTTTGGAAAGTTTTTCTTTGCTTAAATTTTCTAAATCTTCGACTTTATTTAGCATGTGTTCATTTAAATCAATTTGATGCTCTAAATATAAATCTTGAAGAGCTTTTTGTAAACTCAATAACTCTTCTTCTTTAATGTTTTTCTAATATGAGAAAGTTATAGATTATGAATTTTTCTTCATTTTCTAAATTTTCTTCTTCTTGAATTTCTGATTTTTCTTGCTTTTCGTCCTTTTTTCTTCAATCGTTTCTATTTCTTTTCTTTCTTCTTGAGGTGATTCTGGAATTTTTTTGATTGAACTGGATAATGAGAAAGAGCTATTAATATTATTCATGATTGGTTCTTTTTCTTTTCTTTCTTTTAAAATTACTTGTTTATCTTCTTTTGATTGTTCTTGTTTTTCTTCTTGAGTTACTATTGGTATAGAGAAAAAGATTGGAGTTTCTATTTTTCTTTCTTTTGATGGAGTATGAGTTATTTCTTTTTCTTCTGTGGTGTAGTTTCTTTTATAAAAGATGGTTCTTAATTTTTATCTAAAATAAATTCGCTTTTTTGCTCTTTATTTCTTTCTTTGGAAAGAAAATTTTGTGAAAGCTCTATTTTAATCAATTCTTCTTTTCCTTGTTTTTTAATTTCTTCTTGAAGAGATTCTTCTGTTAAAATGTGTTTGGCTAGAATTTCTTTTTCTAATAAGGGAATTAGTTCTTCTTCGAGTTTTTCAATTATTTTTTCATCAAATCTCGTTAAAGCATATTTTTTTATTTTCTTTTCTTCGCAATAAAAATGGATGATTTCCTCTTTTAAATTTTCTTTGGTTGGCTTAAAAATAGAATTTTTGATTCGGAAATCTGGATTTATTGGTGGAGTACTTTGTGCTTCTTGATAAACTTTCTTAGCGTTTTGGATTTCTATTTTCTTTTCTTCTTTTAATTTTTCTATTTTAGGATGATTCTCTTTTTTAAATAGAGAATAAATAAAACCTAAGAAGATGAGTAAAGAATAGATTATCCACCGTAATAACCATTTTAAAAAATTTTTAATTTTATTTTTCATAAATATCACTGAGATTCATTTTAACATAATTTCTTTTTGATGTAAAATCACATGAAAAAATAAGAGGGGAACCTCTTATTTAAAATCTACCTGGCGTCCCCGATTGGAATCGAACCAACGACCTATTGCTTAGGAGGCAATTGCTCTATCCTACTGAGCTACGAGGAC
>CALVQS010000061.1 GCA_944358165.1 uncultured Bacilli bacterium
GTTTTAATAAGAAATTTGTTAAAAAATTGCTTAATCGAAGAAATAATATAGATTTCGCGTAAGCGATTTGGTACAATTTATTTAGGATATCCTAATTGGTGGGGAACAATGCCTATGGCAGTATTAACTTTTTTAGAAAGTATTGATTTAACTGGAAAAGTTATTAAACCTTTTTGTACTCATGAGGGAAGTGGTATGGGAAATAGTGAGTTTGATCTTAAAAATGAGTTTCCTACTGCTATTATTAAAAAAGGTTTAGCTATTCGGGGAAGTAATGTAAATAATGCTGATGATTTAATAAAACAATGGATAGGAGAGGATTAATATGGAAAAAGCAAAAGTTTATTTTACAAAAGAAATTACACCTGAGAGTGTTGTTAAGATGTATGAAGTTTTAGGGAAAAAATTAGAGGGAAATGTAGCAGTGAAGCTTCATTCTGGGGAAGCAGGAAATCAAAATTATTTGCGACCAGAATTTGTTAAAAATATCATTGAACATTTAAATGGTACTGTTGTTGAATGTAATACAGCTTATGCAGGAGCAAGAAATACTACAGAAAAACATCGTAAGTTAATCAAAGAGCATGAATGGGATAAATATTTTTCTTTTGATTTACTAGATGCTGAAGGCCCAGATATGGAACTAGATATTCCAAATGGTAAAATTCTAAAAAAGAATTATGTTGGTAAGAACTTGGCTAATTATCAATCTATGCTTGTTTTATCACATTTTAAAGGTCATGCTATGGGAGGTTATGGAGGAGCTTTAAAGCAACTTTCTATTGGTTGTGCTTCATCAGCATGAAAAACTTTAATTCATACGGCTGGAGTAACAAACGATCAATATAAATTATTTGATCATTTACCAGAGCAAGATCGATTCTTAGAGGCTATGGCTGATGCAGCTAGTAGTGTTGTTCATTATTTTAAGGGAAATATTGTGTTTATTAATGTTATGAAAAATATTTCGAAAGATTGTGATTGTGATGGTAATGCCAAAGCACCTTGTATGAAAGATATTGGTATTTTAGCTAGTTTAGATCCTGTAGCTATCGATCAGGCTTGTTTGGATCTCGTTTATCAATCAAATGATCTAGGAAAAGCAGAATTGATTGAGCGAATTGAGAGTTTGCATGGCATTCATACGGTTGAAGCTGCAGAAGAACTTGGAATTGGTACAAGAGAATATGAACTAATAGAAATTGATTAAAGAAGGTTTACGAAAATCTTCTTTTTTGATACAATGGATTTGTGATGAAGAATGAAAAAAATAAAGATTGATGAAGGATGGATTCTTTCGGGTGTTTTTGTTATTCTGTTTTTAATATGGACGATTCTTGTTTTAAAGGGTGTTTTTTCTCAGTTTGATTATCAGGTTTTTGCGTTTTTCCACAAGTATTTGTTAAATGATTCTCTTCTTTCTTTTTTAAAAATGATTACTTATTTGGGAAGTGCTAGTGTTCTAGCAGTGATTGTTCTTTCAACCTTTTTAATTTTTAAAAATAAGTATATTGGTATTAGTTTGGGATTAAATGCTTTTTTCATTTCCGTTTTTAATTTGATTCTTAAAAATATCTTTTTTGTTACTAGACCATCTACGACTACATTTATAATAGAGAGTGGATATAGTTATCCTTCTGGTCATGCAATGGTAAGTTTTGCTTTTTATGGGCTTATGATTTATTTTCTTTTTAAAAAAATGAAACCAAGTTTCCTTAGAAATGTTCTTATTTTTCTTCTTGTTTTAGGCATAATCTTAGTTGGATTTAGTAGAATTTATTTAGGAGTACATCATTTTAGTGATATTATTGGAGGGTATCTGATTAGTTTTGCTTATTTGATTTTATATATTAAACTTATTAAAAAGTTAGGAATGGTGAAGTAAAAATGAAGTATAAAAAAGAAATTAAAAGTTTAGGTAATAGCTTTAAATATGCATTTGAAGGAATTTTTTCTTCATTTAAGTCTGAGAGAAATATGAAGATTCATGTTTTTATGATGATTTTAGTAATTGTGTTTGGTTTTGTACTTGAAATATCTTTTATGGAATGGATTATCTGTATTATTTTGTTTGGAATCGTAATTGGAGCAGAACTTTTTAATACGGCAATTGAGACAGTTGTCAATATGATTAGTTTAGAGAAAAGTCCTCAAGCAAAACTTGCTAAAGATATTTCAGCAGGAGCTGTCTTATGTGTTGCGATTGCTTCTTTTGTCATTGGTCTTATGATTTTTGTTCCAAAAATTATTTTAGTTTTGTCTTGACTTAGAGTGCACTTTATTTATTATTATTTTTATGGTGGATATGATGAAATTTAAAATTTTATTTTTGATTGTCGCTTTGATTGGAATTGTGATTCTTTGTTTGGGAGTGAAAAGTGCTTTTTTTGATCAAAAGAATGTTTCTTTGGAAGAAGTAAAGTTAGAGGGAGAAGATGCTATGGATGAGAATTCTTCTGTTATTCATTTGGAAGTAAATGGGGAAGTATTTGAGGTAACTTTAATAGAGAATGAGACAACTCTTGAGATCCTTAAAAGAATACCTTTAGATATTGTTATGAATGAATTAAATGGAAATGAAAAATATTATTATTTTGATGAAGATTTTCCTAGCAATCCTCGTTTTGTTCGAGAGATACATGCTGGTGATTTAATGCTTTATGGGGATGATTGCTTGGTTTTATTTTATGAAGATTTTTCTACTAGTTATTCTTATACTAAGATTGGTGAAATTAAGGATGTATCTGGTTTAAAAGAACAACTAGGAAAGGGAAGTGTAAGGGTTTTAATTAGGAAATAATTTTGTACATTGATGTACAATTTTTTTGTTTTTTCTTGACTTGGAGTATGCTTTAAGTTATATACTAGTGATGATAGGAGAGATGTTTATGAAACAAACAGCTGGAAGAGATGAGCTTGGTAAGTTAGCACCGAAGTTTGCAGAATTAAATGATGATGTATTATTTGGAGAGGTTTGGTCTAGGGAAGAGGAGCTTTCTTTAAAGAACCGCTCTATGATTACGATATCCGCTTTAATGGCAATGGGAATTGTTGATAGTTCCCTAAAAAGTCATTTAGAGTTAGGTCGTAAAAATGGAATTACAAAAAATGAAATAGTTGAGATTGTAACTCATTTGGCTTTTTATGCGGGATGGCCAAAAGCATGGGCTGTATTTCGACTTGTGAGTGAGGTATATCAAGATGAAGAATGAGTATTTAAAGACAAGTGGAGTATTTCCTTTAGGAGAAGTTAATCCTTATGGTAAATATTTTATTGGAACTAGTTATTTAAAGATGCTTACAACGGAAGGAGTTTCGATTGGAAATGTAACTTTTGAGCCAGCTTGTCGCAATAACTGGCATATTCATCATGCTAAATCTGGTGGTGGACAAATCCTACTTGTAACTGGAGGCGAAGGATGGTATCAAGAGTGGGGAAAAAGTGCTCAAGCTTTAAAAACGGGAGATGTTGTGGTAATTCCTGCTAACACGAAGCATTGGCATGGAGCTAAAAAGAACTCTTGGTTTAGTCATTTGTCCGTAGAAGTTCCTGGAGTTGATACACATAATGAATGGTTAGAGCCGGTTCGTGATGCGGAGTATGAAAAGTTATGAGAGAGATAAAAATAAACGGTATTTATAAACATTTTAAAGGAGATTATTATTTGGTATTAGATGTTGCAACTTATACGGAAACTGATGAATTATGTGTGGTGTACCGTGCTTTATATGGAGATAATTTATTATGGGTGCGACCACTTTCTATGTTTTTAAGTGAAGTAGATCATGAAAAATATCCTGATGTATTACAAAAATATCGTTTTGAATTACAGGATATACCAAGTAAAAAGGAGAAAAATAAGTAATGGAAGAAAAATGGGATAAAACATTTTCAAAAAGTGATGAAGTAAACCATAAGAAAGTAACATTTCATAATCGTTATGGGATAACGTTAGTTGGAGATTTGTATGAGCCAGAGAGTTTTCAGGGTAAGTTGGCAGCGATTGGAGTATGTGGACCTTTTGGAGCAGTAAAAGAACAGGCAAGTGGACTTTATGCAATGGAGCTTGCAAAACGTGGTTTTTTAACTCTTGCTTTTGATCCATCTTTTACTGGAGAATCTGGTGGGGATGTAAGATATATGGCATCTCCAGATATTAATACGGAAGATTATCAGGCTGCAGTAGATTATTTGAGTACTTTAGAACAAGTGGATTCGAATAAAATTGGAATTGTTGGGATTTGTGGATTTGGAGGAATGGCTTTAAATGTAGCTGCTCTTGATACACGGATTAAAGCGGTCGTTACATCTACTATGTATGATATGTCTAGAGTAAATGCGAACGGCTATTTTGATCAAGGAGACAACGAAGAAGCAAGATATGAAATGAAAAAAGCTTTAAATGAACAAAGAACGATTGATTATAAAAATGGAACTTATGAACGAGCTGGGGGATGTTTACCACTACCAGTAAGTGATGATGCACCTTTTTATGTTAAAGATTATAGCGAATATTATAAAGGAAGAGCTTATCATCCAAGAAGTTTAAATTCTAATGAGGGATGGAATAAGATTGGCTGCATGTCTTTTATTAATCAACCAATTTTATGTTATAGTAAAGAAATACGTTGTGCAGTACTTATGATTCATGGTAAGAAAGCGCATTCTTGTTATTTTACGGAAGATGCTTACCATAATATGGTGGAAGGTAGTAAGTATGCTTCCAATAAAGAATTGTTATTAATACCAGGAGCTGTTCATACGGATTTGTATGATAATATGGATGTGATTCCTTTTGATAAGATTGAAGATTTCTTTAAAAGAAATTTGGTATAAGTAATATGTATCAAGAATATTTAGAGTTTGCAAAAGAAATTGCCAGATATGCTGGTACTGTTATGATGAAATATTATAATCAATCGATTGATTTTCAGTATAAAGAAGATAAAACTTTGGTTACGTTGGTAGATCAAGAGATTAATCATTATTTAATTTCAAAAGTAAAAGAGAAATATCCTCTTCATTCTGTTTTAGGGGAAGAAGAAAGTTTTTTACAAGATAGTGATTATGTTTGGGTGTGTGATCCCTTAGATGGAACTGGTATGTATGTTTACCATATTCCTGTCTTTGTATTTTCTCTTGCTTTAGTCTATCAAGGTAATCCGGTTGTAGCAGTTGTATTTAGTCCTTTTGAAGATCGTATGTATACGGCGATTAAAGGGAAAGGAGCTTATTGTAATCAAGTTCCTCTTTCTGTTCATCATAAAAAAATAAATGATTTGGGATATAAAACAAATGTAGAAATATTTCATAATTCAATTATTGATGAAGTATCTTTGATTCAGGAATTAAAACCACTTTGTAAAATTTCTTCGACTGGAAGTGTTGCTAGAAGTTGTATGGCTATCGCTGAAGGTCACTTTGCTTGTGATATTTTTCCGGGTTCACAACATGGGAATTGTGATATTGCTGCCTCTACTTTAATTGTAGAAGAAGCTGGTGGGAAAGTTACTAATTTATTAGGAGAAGCACAAAGATATGATCAGGATATCTATGGTGCAATTATTAGTAATGGTGTTAGTCATGAGGAAATGCTAGAAATTGTCAAAAAATATGTAATAAAATAGAAGGGAAGAATTTTAATGAAATTGTTTATTATTCCTATGGAGATAATACAAGAAAAATTGCTCAGATGATTCATGATAAAAAAGGGTATGATTTGGTGGAAATTAAACCAGTTGTTCCTTATACGAGTGATTATCAAAAGCTAGTAGATGAAGAAGAAGGAAAAATGCATCAAGAAGAAGTCGTAGAAATTGCTCCAATTCCAGATTTAAGTAGTTATGATAAAATTATTTTGGGTACGCCGGTTTGGTGGTATACGATAACTCCACCAATACGTACTTTCTTAAAAGAAGAAGAGCTTGTTGGAAAGACGATTGTACCTTTTGCAACAAATGGAGGATGGATTGGAACTACTTTTCAAGATATTCAAAAATATGTACCAAATAGTGTAGTCGAAAATCCACTCAATATTCCTTTTAATGGGGATCATCTTGCATTAAGTGAAGACGAATTAAATAATTGGATTGAAAAGTTATAAGAAATTATAGCTTTTTTCTTTGTTTCAAAATTGTAAGATATAAATTGCTTAATTTATGGTATAATGATTAAGAATGGAGAGAGTATTATGAGTTATGTGGAATCGATTCGAGTTGCTTTTATTGCGTTTCCTTTTATTGCATTTTTATTTACGATTCCTTTTATTTTATATAATTATCATAAGTATGGTTCTATTCATTTTTTAAGAGTGTTTATTATTTATACTTTTATTTTGTATTTGATTACGATTTATTTTTTAGTTATTTTACC
>CALVQS010000062.1 GCA_944358165.1 uncultured Bacilli bacterium
TTGCCGCTATTCTTTTATTTCCATCAATAAAAACATGATTTTTTACACACATATAAAGAAAATTAGCAGCTTTCTCTTCTACCGAAGAATAAACATATTCTCCATCAAAAGTTTGATAGATATTATCAATAATGCTTGATAATCCATGATCTCTTTCTAAAGCAAATAACTCACTTTTTTCATTAAATTTTAATGTTTTAATAATATCTATACAATTCTTATAATCTATTTTTTCTTCACTTACTCTACCCTTTGGCTTTACAACTCTTTTATGATCATAATCATCTAATAAATCTAACGATTTTGTATAATCTTTTAAAACTTTAATAATATCCTTCGCATCTATATTTTCTAAACCTTCTAAGTTTCTACTTGCTATATCAATTAACTGAACTGTTTTTTCTAAACATTCTAATCTTTTTTCGTTTACAGCATAACCTTTAATCATATAATCTTTTAATATTTTATTAGCCCACTGTCTAAATAAAACTCCATTTTGAGATTTAACTCTATAACCAACACTTATAATTACATCTAAGCTATAAAATGTTACGGGCTTATCTGAATTTGCAATTCGCATTTTTTGAGAATTGCTTTTTTCATCTAGTTCTTCTTTAAAAGCATTAATTATATGTTTACTTATTGTTTTTACATCTCTTCCAAACAATTCACTCATTTGTGCTTGTGTAAGCCAAACGGTTTCATCTTTCATATTTACTTCTAATTTTACACTTTGATTTTCAAATATTATAATTTCATTTTTCACTTTAAAACCTCCCTGCTAATGAAATTAAAAAACTCTCTTTACTATTATTTATTACTCTATCTATACCATAATCCTTTTTTTATAAAACAATTTTACACAAATTTTACTTATAACAAAAATATTTTAAATGAAAAGTACTTAAAACTATAATTATAAATAATTAAAAAATATCATTACCAATAAATCTTCCCATATAACTATGAAATATTTCTATAATTATTATAGCAAACCTTAGTTACATATAAAAATATAGTATATTAAAATCTTAAAAAGAAAGATTCTTAAGAATTGACTATTTTCTTTAAAAATCATATAATTTTAATGTACGTAAAAAGAAAGGAATATTTATGTTAGAACTTAAAAAAATAACCAAAAAATACCTAAGTGGTACAAATAGTGTGAGTGCCTTAAAAGGAATTGATTTAAAATTCAGAGAAACGGAGTTTGTAAGTATTTTAGGTCCATCTGGGTGTGGAAAAACAACGCTTTTAAATATTATTGGTGGATTAGACGGGTATACAACAGGAGATTTAATCATCAATGGAAAATCTACGAAAAACTTCAAAGATAAAGATTGGGATACTTACCGAAATCATAGTATTGGTTTTGTTTTTCAAAACTATAATTTAATCCCCCATCAAACCGTATTAGCAAATGTAGAACTTGCTCTAACTCTAGCAGGGATCGGAAAAAAGGAAAGAAGAAAAAGAGCCATAGCAGCTTTAAAAGATGTGGGACTAGAAGACCAAATTCACAAAAAGCCAAATCAAATGAGTGGTGGACAAATGCAGCGAGTTGCCATAGCAAGAGCACTGGTCGGAAATCCAGATATTTTACTAGCTGATGAACCAACGGGTGCCCTAGATACCAAAACAAGCCTGCAAATTATGGAACTCTTAAAAGAAATATCGAAAACAAAACTAGTAATCATGGTTACTCACAACCCAGATCTAGCTGAAAAATATTCAACTAGAATTATAAAGCTATTGGATGGATTAGTAATTGATGATTCCAAGCCATATGATGGATTAGAAGAAAAACAAGAAGAAAGTAAAATTAGTAAAACCAACATGTCTTTTAGAACTGCTTTATCACTAAGCTTAAACAATTTATTAACCAAAAAAGGAAGAACAATTCTTACTGCTTTTGCTGGCTCGATCGGTATCATTGGTATTGCTCTAATTCTTTCCCTATCAAGTGGAATGCAAAATTATATTAATAAGGTAGAAGAAGATACCTTATCAAGTTACCCAATTACTTTACAAGAAACAACCATGGATACAGGAGAACTTTTAAATGCTGCGATGGATAGTGGCAATACTTATGAAGCATATGATGATGATTTAATTCATTCGATGAATATCACAAATGACATGCTATCGTTAATGGGAAGTGGAGCAAAATCAAACAACTTAAATGCTTTTAAAACTTACCTAGAAGAAAATGAAAGTGAATTTTCTAAGTATTCCAATGCTATCCAATATTCTTACAACTTAGACTTAAATATTTATAAAGAACAAACAGATGGCTACACTTTAGTAAATCCCGATCAAATCATGGACCAAATGGGCATGGGAACGATGAATAAAATGTCAAATATGTTCTCTGGTGGTGTTAGTTCTTACAATGCTTTTAGTGAAATGTTAGATAATGAAGATTTAATTAACGATCAATACGAAGTTCTAGCAGGCACTCTACCAAATGCTTATAACGAAATTGTAATAGTAGTAAACAAAGATAACTACATTAGTGATTACACTCTCTATTCCATAGGACTTTTAGATAGCAAAGAATTAATCAATAATTACAATGCCATTCTAAAAGGAGAAGAAGTTACAGACCTAGAAGAAATAAGTTATACTTATGATGAACTATTAGAAACAAAATTTAAAGTATTACTAAATACGGATTATTACACCAAGGAAGGAAATTTATGGATAGATAATAGGAATAATGAAGAATACATGAATGAGTTATTAGATAATGCTTTAGAACTAAAAGTAGTAGGAATTATAAGACCAAAAGAAGATACGATTACCACTTCAAGTTACGGTGGCGTATGGTATACCAAAAAATTAACAGAATATGTTATAAGCGAAATAAATGAAAGTGAAATTGCCAAAGCTCAAATTACAAATCCAAACATCAATGTTTTTACGAGTAAAGAATTTAGTAATGAAGAATTTAATATTAATAATTTAAGTCCAGAAGAACAAGCTTACCTAGCAACTTTATCTCAAACAGAATTAGCTGAAATCCTAGCAAATTACCAAGAAAATGCAACTGCTACTTATGAATCAAACTTACAAAAATTAGGAATTGTTGACCTAGACAGTCCAAGTACCATTAATATTTATGCAAAAGACTTTGATTCAAAAGAAGCTCTAGCCGATTTAATAACTGATTACAATGAAAATACAACCGAAGAAAACAAAATCAGTTACACAGATATTATCGCGGTAATGATGAGTGGTGTATCAAGTATTATTGATATTATCAGTTATGTTTTAATGGGATTTGTAAGTATCTCTTTAGTTGTATCATCGATTATGATTGGTATCATAACTTATATCTCCGTCTTAGAACGTACGAAAGAAATTGGTATTTTAAGAAGTATTGGTGCTTCTAAAAAAGATATCTCAAGAGTATTTAATGCCGAAACTTTAATTATTGGCTTATCAGCAGGTCTTTTAGGAATCCTTGTTACTATCTTATTAAATATCCCAATAAATGCGATTATAAAGAGTTTAACAAATGTATCATCAATTGCTCACTTACCTTTCACAGGTGCAATTATATTAATTTTAATAAGTGTATTATTAACGGTAATCGCTGGTTTAATCCCTGCTAAAATGGCAAGCAAAAAAGACCCAGTAGAAGCCTTAAGAACAGAATAAAATAAAAGGACTGTAACAAATTAAGCAATTAATTTCGTAACAGTCCTTTATATTTTTAAATCATTATTATTCAATTCATTATTTTTACCTAATAACAAATTTTCAAAAAACATTATCAAATATTTTTTATCTGCTTTTATGCTTTTACTATAATTTGTATAATTAGCCCTTACTAAAGCATTTCTAAAATATTTCGAATTATCTTTAAATAACCCATTATTAACTTTAAATCCCATACTAATTAAATACTTTTGAATAAAAACTGCTGTTGTTCTTGTATTACCTTCTTGAAATGGATGAATTTGCCAGATTCTAGATGTAAATTCACAAATTCTATCTATTAATTGTTTTTCATTAAAATCAATATAATTTTGTTCTTTTTCTTCTTGAAAATCATACTTTAAAGTCCCTTCAATCATATCATAAGATTGATAATTAACAGTATCACCATTTAAAATAGACTCATCTTTAGTAATATTATATAATCTAAATACACCAGGATTATATTTTTCTTTATCTAAATTACAAAATAATCTTTGATGATAATTTTTTAAAGTTAAATAATCAAACCTAAAAGATTTATTATTAAGTATTTCATATATAGCAGTAGCTACTACATCTGCTTCTTCTTCATCATCGTCATCATGATTATCCTGATTTATTTTATAATAAGAAGTAATTTCTTCTTGAACTTGATTATATGTTTTTTTACCAGATATATGTTCTTCAGATAATAGAACCATATATTTAGATGGTTTTAATCCATCAACTTCCTGAAGGCCAAATGCAATATTCCAATATAATTGTTTAATTTCAGGATTTTTTTCATCTCCTACTTTATCATAAGTTAATTCATCCATTTAAATACCACCTTTTCTCTAGTTATTATTTGCGCTAATTATAGCAAAAAGCATGATATATATCAATGTTTTTGATTTTTAGCTTTTTTAAGGAATTATTTATTTTCCCTAAAACCTCGTGTTTTATATTCACCACACTTTATATAAGCATCATATTGAAAATTACCATCATTAGTAATAATCACATACCCACTACACACATCACCATCAACTTCTAAAGAATCTAAATATTCTAACTCTACTAATTCTTCAATTGATACAACGGTTTCTTTTTCTTCTAATAAAAGTTCACTATGCGCATAATCATTGGCACTCATCAAAACTTGTTCTTCAAAGTTCTTATACTTTTCATATCGACTTTCCAAAACAAAACCCAATACTGTAAGTAAAATAATTATAATAAGTACAACAATTGCCCATATAGCAAAAAGTATTTTTGTCTTCTTCATTAACTTCTCCAATCTTCATAACCCTCTGTTGTATAATCAGGGCAAGAGATATAAGCATGATATTCTTCTTCACCGTGAGTTTTATTTGCTACAACATATCCACTACATACCTTACCATTACGATCTTCTAATAAAACATCTAAATCATAAGCTCTAAGGGTACTTCTTGTAATAGTAATACCATCACTATTTAAAGTATCATCATAATAATCTTCCACATAAACTTTTGCATGTTCTACTAAATCTTGTTCTAAATCATGATAGTAACTAGTTGTAACTTCTCTACCCATTTCTTGATATAAAGTAAATATATAATAAATAGCAATAATTAAAAATAAAACTAATATTCCAGAAAGAACTAACATTTCTTTTAGTCCCCAACCACGTTTATTAAGCATAACTACCTCCTGAACTTAATTATATCACAACTAAATAAAAAAAAGAACTATTCCGTTCTCTCTTTAATAAAAAATGGTCCAAATTCAATACTAGCTTCAATACTAGATCGATCATACTTATACATCTTATAACCAAGCCCAGTACAAACATAAACCGTACCATCATCATATTCTTTTGTTTCTTCATGTAAACAGAAAATTGGTGTTTTAGATTGTCTAGCTCTAAAATAATCAATAAAAAATATAATAATCCAAATAATAATAATCGCTAATATAGCAATCTTAATAATATCACCTTTTTGTACTTTTTTCATATATAATCTTATCTCCTATTTCTTTATTCTATATACTAATTATATAGACTAAAATGCAAAAATGCAACAATAAATTAACTTAATTTTAATATATATATAATGCTTAAAATAAATATAACGGCTAACAAAGACCCCAAAGCCATATAATGAACATATCTCCAAAATATTTCATCATTAATACTATTTACTCTAATATTATCTTCATATATCGTATTTTGAAGATTAATAGGATCTTCATTTAAATGCTGTTTATTAAATTCTATCTTTTGCATCAAAAGATTTTTTTCTGCTTCTAAACATTTAATCGAATTATAACGAACCTTTTTATTTTTAATATTAATACCAACAATTAAAATAAAAATCAAAAAAATAAATCCTAATAAAAAGCTAAATAATATATTATCACTCATGACTACCACCTATATTAATTATATATAAACAAAGACTAAAAGTCAAAAAAAAATTTA
>CALVQS010000063.1 GCA_944358165.1 uncultured Bacilli bacterium
AATCCTGTAATCATATAAAAATGAGAATTTAATTTCAATTCCCATTCTTTTGTTATGCAGCCACAAAACTGTAACTAAATGTCCCGAAATGCCAAAATTTTTCTTGACTTTTCCTCTAGCTGTATTTATAATTTAACTATAGAGTGGATTTTTAATATGGCGAGGTAAGAAAATGGAAAAGAAAAGAAATATAAAAGTGATTTTGATAATAGGTTTAATTGTATTACTTGTTGGAGTAATTGGCATAACATTTGCGTTTTTCTCAACTGGTGGAGTGCAAGGGACAGCAAATACATTTCAAAGTGGATGTTTAAATATCTCTTTAACAAATGAATCAACATCCATTAATCTAAGTAATATTTATCCAGTAACAGACATTGAAGGATTAGATGGAACAAGTTATGACTTTACAATTAAAAATACTTGTAGTACAGATGCAAATTATCAAATTAACTTAGAAAGTGTTAATGAGCAATCAAACTCATTAAATGCAGATTACATCAAAGTATCACTATCAAGTAACACAGTAGATAATGTAATATCAAAACTAGGTGATAATGCAAGTATTACACCAGAAGTAGATGGAGCATATGAAGCATATAAACTATATACAGGAACACTAAGTGCAAGCGAAACAAAAACATATCACTTAAAACTATGGTTAGATTATGATGCAACAAAAGAAGTAGCAGCGAATAAAACATATTCATCAAAAATAAATGTGGTAGCAAATCCAGAGATAACAGTAACAGATAATTTAGAAGCAACATTTGCATTAAATGATAAAACATTAACAAGTACATTAACAAATAATGTAACAAGTGCAACATACTGTACAACAACTGATAATATATGTAATCCAACAACAAGCGCAACAATATCAAATAATAGTTATACAGTAGAATTAGAAAGTAAAGAAGAAGACCAAATGGTATGTACCAAACTAAATGGAACAAGCAAAGTAATTTGCTCAAATAAGATGCTTATAGAATTACAACCCGCATCAGAAATTATAGCAGACCTAGTAAATACATCAGATGAAGTAGTATTAGATGAAGCTGATAATGCAAGATACATAGGAGCAGATCCAGATAATTATGTACTCTTTAATTGTGATGATTATAATAATCCAGATATTAGTACTTGTGAACTATGGAGAATCATTGGAGTATTTAGTGATGATACTCATGGACAAAATGGTGAAAAGTTAGTTAAATTAATAAGGGATGAAAGTATTGGAAATATTGCATGGGATAATAAGCCAAGTGGAATAGGAAGTTCAACGTCTTCAAATGGCTCTAATGACTGGAGTGATGCAAGACTTATGATGCTTCTTAATCCTGGATATGAAAATCCAAATGGAGATGTATATGCATATGAAGGAAGCTTATATTATAATGCTAAAAGTGGGGCTTGTTATAGTGGCTCAAATGAAGAAACATGTGATTTCACAACAACAGGGCTTAAGAATGATACAACAAGAGATATGATTGAGACCGTAACATGGAAATTAGGAGGAACAGCAAGCTATCAAAGCGCAAGTAATGGATTAGCAAGTCATTGGTATGGATATGAAAGAGGAACAACAGTATATAGTAATCATGAAGCAACGTGGACAGGAAAAATAGGACTCATGTATCCAAGCGATTATGGATATGCAACAAGTGGAGGAGATACAACAGATCGAACATCATGTTTAGCAAAAGAACTGTATAATTGGGATAGTTCTGATTATAGTGATTGTAAAAATAATGATTGGTTATATGATAGTAGTGCTATTCAATGGACTTTAACTCCTAATTCTTCTTACAGCAGCAACGTGGTTCGTGTGAACAACAACGGTAACTTGGGCGTCAGCAGCACGAACCGTGGCAACGGTGTGCGCCCATCTGTTTATCTAAAATCTAATATCGCGATTTCTGGAGGAGAGGGGACTTCTGGAACACCGTACACGATAAAATAAGGAGGAATGGAGTATGAATACTGTGAACAAAACTTCTGATTCTTGTTGTATTCATAAATGTGTTGTTTTGAAGTGAACTAAGGTGGAGATACGTTGAATAGCAAATCTGTAGGTGGAGCGTGTCCTGTTATTCGGCTTACATGCCGATGCACCAATTTAATTTTTTAACACTTATAAATGTTAATATAGAAACTGATAATATATAGGTAAAAGCTTATAATTTCGTCTTGCCTATAGTGCGTTTTTTCCTTTATCTATAGGCAAGTTAAAAAATAGAGTGAAGTTTATTGGTACTTACTTCACTCTTTTTGTTTTATAAAAATGATGAATAACGAGAGCTATATTCCATAAATAGCTTTTTTATTTTCACAAAATTATCTGGACTAAACTTATCTTTATATCTGTCTAAATTAAGTAATTTTGGATTACGAATTACTTGTTCCCAATTCTTACGAATAAAATCATAAACAAATTGTAATTCTTCGGGACTTAAAAAAATATTTTTACTTACAGCAAAATTATTTACATCTTGAATGGTCATTTTTCCCATATAAGCTTTAATTAAATTATACATATGAATCACCTAATATATTGTATGAAAAAATATTTTTTTTAAATACTAATAATGGTGAAAAATATGTCTAAAAAAGGAGTATTTGTAATTGCTTTCATAACTATAATTTTTATGATTTTTTTATATCGCATCTATGATTTAGCTTACATAAAAAAAGAAGAATATCAAAATTTAGCGGAAAGCATCAAAGAAGTTTATGTAACGGGTGCCTCTGCTCCAAGAGGAAGAATACTAGATATTAATGGCAATGTTTTAGTAGACAATATTGGTACGAATACCATTTTTTATCATAAGCCATCTGGGATTACTTTAAAAGAAGAATTAGATATTGCCGAACGTCTTACCAAGCTTACTAATTTTACCTATGAATATAGCAAGTCAAAGTTAAAAGAGTTTTACAAAATAAAATATGAAGAAGAAGTAAACAAGCTAATTACGGAAGAAGAATATAAACTTTATAGTGAAAGAAAAATAATGAGTGCCAAACTAGAAGAAATGAAATTATCTAGGATTACAGATGACATGATAAGTAAATTAACGGAATTAGAAAAATACAGTTCTTATTTTTATTTTTTAATGAATGATGGATATAGTTTTGACTTTAAATATTTAATTAAAGAAGCCAGTGATGAAGTTTATGCAAGTATTTTAGAAGCAAATCTTCCTGGAGTATTTGGGGAAATACAGTGGCAAAGAGTTTATTTATATGATGATACACTAAAAACAATATTTGGCTCTATTAGTAATTCCTTGCCCAAAGAAAAAGAAGAATTATTAAGTAAGGGCTATACTCTTACCGATAAAGTTGGAATTAGTGGCTTAGAAGAATATTATGAAGAATATTTAAAAGGGGAAAAAGCAATTTATAAAGTAGGAGAAAATAACACATTAGAATTAGTACAAGCTGCCAAAAAGGGTAGTGATTTAATTTTAAATATTGATATTAACATTCAGTTAGAATTAGAAAGTATTATCAAAGAAGAAATGTTAAAAGCCAAAAAGACCGCGAATACAGAATTTTACAAAGAAAGTTTTGCTTTAGTAAGTGATCCTTTAACTGGAAATATAAAAGCTATTGCAGGCATAAGATTAATAACGAATGGCAAAGATTATTCATTTCAAGATGTAAGTATCAATGTAATTAAAAATGCTTATACGGTAGGTAGTGCCGTAAAAGGAGCATCCATGGCTGTAGGTTATCAAAATGGTGTAATTGATATAGCCTCTACCATGACGGATTCCTGTGTAAAACTAGCAAACATTCCAGCCAAATGTTCTTACCGAAGATTAGGGGTATTAAATGATTTAGATGCTCTAGCTTTAAGTTCCAATTATTATCAATTTATTATTGCACTAAGAATTATGGGTTATGATTACACATATAATATGAAAGCAGAAGCTACGGAAGAGCATTTTAATATTTACCGAAGTACTTTTGCAGATTTTGGCCTAGGTGCTAAAACAGGAATTGACCTACCTAGTGAAAGCGTCGGACTAAAGGGAAGTACTGTTGCTCCAGATTTATTAATGAACCTAGCGATTGGCCAGTATGACCTATACACACCGGTCGAGTTATTACAATATATTAATACGATTGCAAATAATGGAACTCGTCTAAAATTAAATATAGCAAACTCAGTTAAAGATGGAGATGAAGTATTAAAAGAATTTGAAACAACGGAATTAAACAAAGTAAATTTAGAAGAAAAATATATAACAAGAATCCAGGAAGGGCTTAATAATGTTATGAGGCATGGTACAGGATACTGGTATGTGAATCAAAAAATAAATGCTGCTGGAAAAACAGGCACAAGTGAATCTTACATTGACAGTGATTATGATGGCACTTTAGAATCATTCGTACTAAGTAACACTTTTTTAATGTATGCACCATTTGATCATCCAGAATATTCGATTGTCGTAATTAGCCCCAATACCAGCAATTTAGATAGTTCTAGTTCCTATCGTTCACCCGTAAATCGCTTAATTGCTAGGAGAATTAACGATTTTCTCTTTTCAAGTGACTAAATTAATGATATAATACTTCTAGCTTTGATTAAAAGGAGGTGTCCTCATGGCAAAAAATGAAAATAGAAATTATGTAACTTTAAGATGTACAGTATGTGGTGAAGAACTAAGATGTACAAGTAAGAACAGAAAGAATACTCCTGATCGCCTAGAAATTAAGAAGTATTGTCCAAAATGTCGTAAACATCAAGTTGTAAAAGAAAAAAAATAATAAAATAGAAAAGTGGAAGTTATGAGTAAGAAGAAATATAGTTTAAAAAAACCGGCAATTAGAAATTATCCAACCATAACCGCTGTTTATGGTAAAGCAAATATTGAAAATGTAAATCCAAATTTAACAACCAAGCCAATGTCAAGAAGAAAAAAGAAAAGATTTGGAATAACGAAAAAAAGTGAGGAGTGAAAATATGAATATAAACATCAATGATATTAAAAATGGTATGACCATAATTATGGATAACAATTTATATCAAATTGTAGAATTCCAACATGTAAAACCAGGAAAAGGTTCAGCCTTTGTTCGTATGAAACTTCGTAATTTAAGAACAGGATCTATTACAGAAGATACATACAACACAAATATTAAAATTGAAAAAGCTCATATTGACAGAATACCAATGCAATACTTATATTCAGCAGGGGATAATTATGTATTTATGAATAATGATACTTATGAACAAGTAGAAATATCTACCAAAACACTTGGAGATCAAGTAAAATTTATTAAGGAAGGTATGGAAATTACAGTTGACTATTACGAAGGCGAAATTTTAGGAATTACTTTACCAGAAAAAGTAGAATATGAAGTAATTGAAACAGAACCAGCTGTAAGAGGAAATACTACAAATAATGCCCAAAAAGATGCTAAAATTGAAACGGGTTATATTGTAAAAGTACCATTATTTATTAACCAAGGAGAAAAAATTATTGTATCTACCAAAGATGGTAAGTACTCATCTAGAGCTTAAACCAACTGTTTAAGTTTTTTTTCTTAAAAGAGGAGAGCAAACTCTTTTTTTTAATGTCTACTTTTGCTATAATATTTATAGTGGGGTGATATTATGTTTGTGCCATTAAAAATAAAAACAGAATATAGTTTACTAAAAAGTACAATCAAAATAGATTCTTTAATAGAATTTTTAAAAAAGCATAATATCACAAGTTGTGCTATATGTGATGAAAACTTATATGGAGTAATGGAATTCTTT
>CALVQS010000064.1 GCA_944358165.1 uncultured Bacilli bacterium
CCTCTGCTATTTTACTCATTTCTAACACATCCTTTGCTCCTATGAATCTTAGCCACTTAATTTACTAAAAAATACTATATCATTTATTTCTTCTTCCGTTAGTGTTCCATAAATATTTGCATCTATAATTCTTTCATATAACTCATCAAATAAAGAGTATATTTGATAATTGTCTTTTCCTATTAAAAAAGTAGGATCACTCCCATAATTTTCTAAACTAAAATATAAATCTAAATTTCTTCCATAAAAAATAGAAAGAGTTTTGTCCTCTTCTCTTTTTAAATCAAATCCATAGTAATTTTCATCATCTTTATATAACTGGTATTTTGTTATTTCTAACCTTTTCATTAAAACCCACCTTACTTGTATTTATGTTATCATATTTTCCTTTTTCTCTCAAGTGAAAATGCTTGTTATCCCTAGTCATTTAGTGTATAATTATTTTAGAATAGGTGATGTGCATGAGAACTTTTAACTTTGAGGAAGTAAGTATTGTCGAAATTGTAAATGATATTATTGTTGATGCGATTAAACGGGGTGCTAGTGATATTCATTTTGATCCTACTGAAGAATGTTTAATGGTACGAATTCGAATTGATGGTGAATTACAAGATTATGCTAAAATTCCTAATGTTTTGAAGAAAAACGTGGTAACCAGAATTAAAATTATTAGTGGTATGAATATTACCGAGGTAAGAATGCCTCAAGATGGAGCGATAAAAAATGTGATTAAAGATGTATCTTTGGATTTACGTGTTTCATCTCTCCCTTGTATTAATGGAGAAAAGATGGTTATTCGTATTCTTGATTACAGTATGAGTTTAAATGGTTTGGAAAACTTAGGATTTTCTGAAGCAAATTTAGAAAGACTTTTGGAAATGATTAAAAAGCCGAATGGACTTATTTTAGTTACGGGAGCTACTGGTACTGGTAAATCGACTACGGTTTATGCCCTACTTCAAAAACTTAATACCAAAGAGCGAAATATTATAACCGTTGAAGATCCTGTAGAAATGAAGATTGAAAATATTAATCAAGTACAAGTATTAAGTGAAATTGGTCGTACCTTCTCTCATACCTTGCGTAGTATTTTAAGACAAGATCCAGATATTATTATGGTTGGAGAAATCCGAGATAATGAAACGGCACGTATTGCTGTTCGAGCAAGTATTACTGGTCATCTTGTATTGTCGACGATTCACACTAATAATTCTTTAACAACAATCGAAAGACTTCTTGATATGGAAGTGGAACGTTATTTGCTTGGTAGTGCTCTTACAGGAATTGTTTCTCAAAAATTAGTCAAGAAGTTGTGTCCAAAATGTCGTGGAACTCGCCCTACTACTCCTTATGAAAAGAAACTTATTAAAAAGCATTTGGGAATTACTGTCAATGAAGTTTATACTCCTGTTGGTTGTAAATATTGTAATCATGGGTTTAAAGGAAGAATTGCTATTCATGAAGTACTTTCTATTAACGAAGAAATTCGGGAAGCAATTACAACAAATGTCGATCGAAAAATATTAAAAGATCTTGTATATCATTCTAAAAAAGATATTACAACCATGTTTGAAGATGGTCTATCCAAAGTTGTTGAAGGTTTAACGAGTATGGAAGAAATTTTAAAAACAGTTGATATTGATGCAGATGAAGAGTTAGAAGCATAAAAAAATTCTTAACGGTTTAAGAATTCTTTTTTTTGCCTATTTTTTTAAATAAAGCTGCAATATAACTTACTACTAAAATAATAATATATTCAAAGAATAAATATAAAAGCATTATTTTATAAGTCATTAGTAAATTATCGGTCTTGTAATAATAAATAAATGGAATGATATTGATAATAACTAATAATATAATTTCTATTATATTCTCTTTCCAGAAACCTTTTTTTAAAGCATTTCTTTTTTCATAAAAGAAGCTAACAAATAAATATAAGCACATAATCGCAAATAAATATTTATCAACAAATTCTTTATCAAAAGAAGCAAAATACCAAAAGCAAATAATTAATATTAAAGTATCTAGGCGAAAAATTCTAAAAATGTTTTTTACTAAATATTTTAAAGAAAACTTTTTATAATTTTCATTATTTAAATTACTTAACATACTAACAATAATGATTAGTATCCAAGGAATAAAGGTTATAAATGTTACATATTTTTCTAATTCCATATTTGCTCCTTTCCGTATAGACAACCACAATAATTTTGACGATATAAATTATAAGTTTTGCTTAATTCAATACTTTTTTTATAGCCATCATTTTTTTTAAAATCTCCATAAATATATTTTATGTTACATTCCTCACTTATTTTTTCACCAATTTCATTAATCATGGTACTGTTTTTATGGGGACTTACCGTAAGAGTTGTACCAAAATATTCAAAGCCCTTTTCTTTTGCTACTTCGGCTGTTTTTTTCATTCTTAAATAAAAGCATTTGTTGCATCTTGCTCCACCTTCTTTTACTTGTTCTAGACCTTTTGCTATTTCTTTAAATGAAGCATTGTCATACTCACAATCTAAAAATGATATTTTGGCATCCTTGTATTCTTTTAAAAAACGAATTTGTTCTTTTTTGCGGTGAATATATTCTTCTTCTGGTTCAATATTTGGATTATAGTAAAAAACAGTTATTTCAAAATAATCTTTTAAATAAGAAATTACTTCCGTAGAACAAGGTCCACAGCAACTATGCAATAATAGTCTTGGCTTGTTATTTAGGGTTTTTACTAATTCTTCTAACTTTTTTTGATAATTAAGCTTCGGTTTCATTTTCTTCTTCACCCCCACTGCTATTATTTTCTTCTGCTTGATTTTCTTCTATAGTTTCTTCATTATCTTCTTTAAATGCTTCAAAAATTATATTATCCGCATTATAACTATCTAAATAAACCGTTCCGTGTAAATCACCAACTGTTGCAAAAATTTCTTCATAGTCATTTAATCTTTCCATATTAATAATATTTACATATACATGATTGGTATCATTCATTCTAAGTAAAAAGCGATATTCATCAATGGTAATGTCGTTACTAATATCTGGATCATATTCAATTTCGTTAATCATTTTAATAATGTCTGTATCAATTTCACTTAAAGATTCAATAAAATCATTTAAGATATCTGTTGGAACATAGTTAATTAAAGTAGGAATTCCTGAATATTTTCTATTAGGCTCAACTTC
This sequence comes from uncultured Bacilli bacterium, assembly GCA_944358165.1. GTDB lineage: Bacteria > Bacillota_I > Bacilli_A > RF39 > UBA660 > Caccenecus. Next base: position 3,190 of record CALVQS010000064.1, read on the forward strand.
TTTTTGATTACTTAATACTACTTTATTAGTATTTCGATTGTAAAATAAAGGAGTTGCTTCTGTAATTTCTATTGTTAGTTTTCCGGTTAAAGTTTTTTTCACTTCTACATTTTCGACTAATTCTAGGTTGCTTATTTTCTTTATTAATTTACTTTTGCTGGTTTTAAATATGGCTGGATAATCTTTGATTCCTGCAGCTTCAATTATTTCATTATCGGTTATCAGGTTGTTCCCAGTAATGTAGATATTTTTAATCGGCATTGTAAAAATGATATACAAAAGCATTACTATTAAATAAATGATTAATAGTAATATGATGAGTGCTTTTAAATTCAGTTTTCTTTTTTTTACCCTTTTTAATTCTGCCATTTCCTACTTCCAATCAATTATTTCTTGTTCTAATACCAAGTCAACACCAAATTTTTCTTTTACTTGGTCATGAACTAATTTTATCAAATTTTTTACATCATTACTAGTGGCATTCCCAGTATTGACAATAAAATTGGCATGTTTTAAGGAAACCATGGCTCCTCCGATTTTCTTTCCCTTTAATCCACATTCTTCAATTAAGCGACCAGCATGATCGTTTTCTGGATTTCTAAAAACACTTCCAGCTGATGGCATATCCAGAGGTTGGGTTGCTAATCTTCTTTCTTTTCGGTCCATTATTAACTTTAAAGATTCTTCTTTATTACCATTTTCTAATTTAAAAGTTGCCTCTAATACAATCCATGGCTTTTCTTTTAAGTCTGTATGGCGATAAGAATGCTTCACTTCATCTTTTTTGAGTTCTTTTATATTTAATGATTCATCTAAAACTTTGATACTCACTAAATCATCAAAGATTTCTTTGTTGTATGCTCCGGCATTTCCAACAATACTTCCTCCTACGGTTCCTGGTATGTTAATGGCCCATTCTAGACCCGTTAAATTGTGATTAATAGACGCGCTAGAAAGAGAGGCCATCATTGCTCCTGCTTCGGCTGTAACAATATTTTTGTTTACACTTATTTTTTTTAGGCCATCTAACTTTATTACTGCTCCATCAAAAAAATTATCTATTACAATATTAGAACCTGCACCTAAAATAAAGTACTTGATTTTATTTTCTTTTAAATACTTTAAAATATTTATTAGGCCATCTAAAGTTTCTACGTGAATTAGATATTTGGCACTACTTTCAATTTTATAGGTATTTAAGTTTTTTAGAGAAGCATTCGTTGTAATACGAATTCCTTTTATTTCCTTCATTTTGTTAGCTCCTTTAAAGCATTTACGATAATTTTGCTGCTGTCTGTTTTTCCTAAGTTTTTTAAATTCATTTTCATAATTTCATATTTTTTCTTGTCACTTAAAAGGTCATTTACCATTGTAAATAATTTTTCACCATTTAAATCATTTTCTTCAATCATTAAACCAGCATTGTTTTTTACGATTTCTAAAGCATTGTAATATTGATGATTTCCTGCTACATAAGGACTTGGAATAAAAATAGCTGGTAAGTTTAGGGCAAGAATCTCACTCATGGTGGATGCTCCTGCTCTGGTTATAATTAAATCACAGTTTCGCATTAGTCCTGCTAGATTATCTAGGTATGGTAAAACTTTGATGTTGTTTCCAAATCTTGTTTTTTTAGTAAATTCTTCGTAATGACTTTTGCCAGTGATATATAGAACTTGATAATCACTCTTTTTACTTAATCTTAAAAATTCTTTTAACTTTTCATTAATTGTGCTACTACCAAGAGAACCAGCCACTACAATTACTAGTTTTTTCTTATTGTCTAGACCAACATCACTTTTTTTGATTTCTTTTGTTGTTAGGGCATTTTCACCACATGGATTTCCAGAATAAATTACTTTTTTAGCTTTGGGAAATTTGTTTAAAGTACTCAAAAAAGATACAGCGACTAAATCTACGCCATTTGATAATGCTTTATTGGTTTTACCAACAACACTATTTTGTTCATGTAAGAACGTTTTGATTTTTAATTTCTTGGCAGCTTTTAGAACTGGGTAAGTTACATAACCACCAAAACCTAAGACAAGATCTGGTTTAAATTCTTTTAATAGTTTTAAACATTTATGATAATTTTTGGTTATTAAAAAAACATTTTTGAAATCTCGTAATATATTTTTGGTAAATCCATATATTTCAATACCAACGTAATTAATTCCTCTCGCTGGAATGATTTCACTTTCCATACGATTTTTGGTACCAATATATAGAACCTCTAAGTTTTTGTCTTCTTTCTTAAGTTTTTCTAGTACCGCTAAAGCTGGATATATATGGCCACCGGTACCACCAGCACTAACAACTACTTTCATAAACTCACGTATAATCAATCTTATAGAAATATTAATCTATTTGATTGATCCCTTTCTATTTATATTTTTTGACTTATTATA
>CALVQS010000065.1 GCA_944358165.1 uncultured Bacilli bacterium
ATATTTTCTATCGCTGTAATAACCGTCATAATTTTTGTTAAACTAGCAATTGGTCGCATCTCATCACTATTTTTTTCAAGTACAATCATATCTTCATCTAAATCATAAACAATTGCTGCTTCGCTATTAATTTCAGGCATTTCTAAAGCAAAAACAGCCATTGGAAAAAAGCAAAAAAGAATAAAAAGAAATATCTTCATAAGTTCATCACGTCTATTATTATAACATAAAAACAAAAAGGATTGTATTTTTTACAATCCCAAAACAAAATTATAAAGCAATTAATGTAATTTCCGTAGGATAAATACACCCACCATGATATCTTAAATAAAATTTATAAGTAGGATCAAACTCTTTAATCATCTTCGGTATTTTCCACAAGTCTTCATTCTTATGATAAACTGAAATAAGTAATTTAGGATGATCGTTTTTAATATGATTCTCTGCCCCTCTTAAAGCTTCTTGTTCCATACCTTCAATATCTGCTTTAATCATGGTAACAGCTTCTTTTATATCTTCATCCAAAGAAACAATTGGAATTGTCCCTTCCTCATCTAACAACACGGTATTAGCAGAAGCATCAACCACACTATTTACAACACTCATTCTCCCCCTTTCCTCACCAACTCCTTTTAAATAACAAACAATATTTGGATAATCACTCAAATTATTTACCAAAGTCTGATAAGTAGATGGTGTAATTTCATAAGCATAAATTTTTTGATAAGAATCCCCATAATTTCTTAAAAAAGAAAGAGTAGAATCCCCTGTATAAGCTCCTAAATCTACAAAAACCTCATGATTACAAGCAGGTATTAAATCTAAATCAAAATAATCATCATAACAAGATTCAATTACTTCTTTTAAAGTAACAAAATCATAATGAACCCAATTATTAAGAATAGCATAAAGTAATTTTTTAGAGCGATAATCTTCTAAATTTAAGTACAGTTCTTCAAAATCATTCGTATGTTCTTTTAATTCTTGAGCTTTTAATTCTATTTCTTCATAATTCTTACTTTCTACATCAATTTCTCCCCAATAAGGAAATTGTTTAAAAAAATTTATAATACTCTTTTGCGTAATCAAAGGTACTTGTTCAAAATTAGAACGCATTTCATGATACAACTCCATTTCACTTAAAGATTGAATTTCTCTAAGTAACATTGCAAATTTTAAATCAATTTGATTCATACATTGAAATCCTCCCTTAAAAACATATGAAAAAAACGAGTTTTAAATTACTCGTCCTTAAACCATTTATTTAATAATGGCTTTAATATTTCAATAATGGCAAAACTAAATATATTAACAATAATGACAAAGATAAATTCTCCAATGGAAATAGAAGTTAAAGAAAAGATCTGTCCAATTGGTGTTAAGAAAACAAGCAATTGAACGAGAAGCAACACCATAATTCCTATATTCAAATATTTATTAGAGAAAAATCCTCGATCTTTAATTTGTTCCTTTAAACTCCGACAATTATAAGCAAAAATAAATTCATTCACAACAATACTAAGTAAAGCAAGAGTCTGAGCAAGCTCCACAGACTTTCCAACAAATAAAGCATACACAATCATCGATATTCCTGCCTCAACAATAACCGAAGCAATTAAAAAAGCAAAGAAATATGGTGTAAAAATAGGTTTATTAAGTCCATTTGGCTTTCTTTTCATATTATTTTTAGAAGCTCTTTCAAAAGCGAGCATAATAGAAGGTACCGTATCTGCAACTAAATCAATATACAAAACATGAAGTGGTAATATAATATTTTGACTTAGAAACATTCCAATAATAATAATGACAATTTCGGTAAAATTACTAGATAAATTATACAAAACATTACTAATAACATTATCATAAATTCTTCTACCCTCATCAACTGCTGTAACAATAGTCGAAAAAGAATCATCTAAAAGCAAAATATCAGCTACATTTTTAGTAACATCCGTTCCATTTTTACCCATACCAACGGCTACACTAGCAAGCTTCATAGCTGGAGCATCATTTACTCCATCACCGGTCATAGCAACAACTTTTCCTTCTTCTTTTAAAGCATTGACAATTTTATATTTTTCTTCCGGTGTAACTCGAGCAAAAACACGATATTCCTGTACTAATTGTTTTGCTTTTTCTTCGTCAATATCCAAAGTAGAAGCAAGTTCAATTCCCATATTTTCATCATCAATAATACCAACCTCTTTCGCAATCGCAACTGCAGTTTCAATATTATCACCAGTAAGCATATAAACATCAATATGAGCTTCCTTACAAATTTTAATTGCTTCTACAACATCACTTCTTGCTGGATCTTTAAATCCTATCAACCCAACAAAAACAAGATTGCTTTCTTCTTTTTGATAATCTTCATCACTTTTTATATCCTGTTCTATTTTTTTATAAGCAAAAGCTAAAACTTTTAAAGCTTTATTAGAATATTCATTTTCTTTTGCTTCTAAACTTTTTTTATCTTCCGAAGTAATTTTTCTTGGCTCTCCATGAATTAAAATAGAAGAACAACGACTAAGTATAGAATCCATACTACCCTTAACATAAATATATTTATTTTTCCCATCCTGATTAATAGAACTCATAAGTTTTCGCTCTGAATCAAAAGGAATTTCCATCACCCTTGGATAGCTTTTTTCAAGTTGTTCTTTAAGAATATGAGCTTCCCTCAAAAAATTAGCTCCAGCTACTTCAACCGCATCTCCATAGTACTCTCCTTGATCATTAAGTACCGCATTATTACACAAACCAACGATATTCACCAAAACTGGGTCATCACAAAAAGGAAAGTCTGATGCCACATAATCTTCTCCATCAACAAAAAGTTCAATAACTTCCATTTGATTTGTCGTAATCGTACCAGTTTTATCCGAACAAATAATATCCGTTGCTCCAAGTGTCTCAATCGCTGCCATATTCCGAACAACGGCTTTTTTCTTAGCCATTGCATTAACTCCAATCGATAAAGTAGCCGTAATAGCAATCGGTAAAGATTCTGGTACACTAGCAACAATCATTGAAATAGAAAGCATAATCAAAGATAAAACATCATAATCTTTTACAATTCCAAAAACAAGAACAAACACTACCAAAAAAACGGCTAAAACCGAAATAAAAGTACTAATCTTTTTTACCTTTACTTGTAAAGGAGTAATTGGTTCTTCATTCTTATTTAAAGAATCAGCTATTTTTCCCATTTCCGTTGCCATACCAATTCCTGTTGCAACAGCAACAATCTTACCTGTAACCAAATTTGTTCCGGCAAAAATCATATTACTCATTTCATGAACATTTTTCTTACCATCTAAAACTTCTTCACTTTTGCTAACATAATCACTTTCTCCCGTTAAAATAGACTCATCTACTTTAGCAAACATAGCATCTACAACTCTAGCATCTGCCGGTATTTTATCTCCGGCTTCTAAAACAAGCAAATCTCCAACAACCAAATCTCTAGAATCTACTTCTAATAAATGACCATCTCTTTTTACGGTTACTTTTGTTGTCGTATATTGTTTTAATTTTTCTATAGCATCTTCTGCTTTACTTTCCTGAAAATAACCCATTAAAATATTAACAAAGGTACAGCCTAAAATAACAATTGGATCTAAATAATCTCCATCTCCAAAAAGAGCATAAACAAGTGATAAAGCGCCAACAATAAGAAGCAGTATAATCATTAAATTTTGAAATTGTTTCAAAAAAATACCAAGTTTTGTCTTCTTCTTTCCTTCTTCTAAAATATTTTTGCCATTTTGTTTTAAACGCATCTCAGCTTCTTTTTCACTTAAGCCATTCTCACTCGTTCCTAAATTTTGATAAACGTCTTTAATATCTTGATTAAAATAATTCATAGCATCACCTACCTTAGTATAACACAAGTAAATATTAAAAAAAACATATTCTAAATATAAATATGTTCTTCTCTTCTTTTTGGCGGTTCATAAGTAATAGGATCTTTATATTTTTCTACTAAACAAACTTTATTTTCTGCTAAACTTTTAGGCACATCAATTACTCTTTGATTTCTAGATCCTTTAAAATACAAAGACAAACTTCTTTCTGCTAAAATAAACTTACCATCTACTAAAACATCAATATATTTTAAAAATTCTCTTCTGTCTTCTGTCTTTAGCATATCTTCATATAAAAATCCTGTATAACACCAAACATTTAAGCCAATACTTTTAGCATATTTGGCGATCACAGCACATTCTTTTGCTTGATAAACAGGATCTCCCCCTGAAAAAGTAATCCCATTTTGGCCTTCAAGCTCGTCTATTGCCAGTAAGACATCTTCAACATCTACAAGCATTCCTTTATCAAAATCCCAAGTAGATGGATTTTGGCATCCTGGACAATGATGTCCACATCCTTGTGTCCATAAAACTGCCCGAACACCTTCTCCATCTACAATCGAATCTTTTTGTAAATCGGCAGCAAGTCTAATTTGCATTATTACTTAATACGCCTTTAATAGAATGCTTTACACGATCTCTTTCTTCTGCCTTCTTACCGTTATTAAAACGATCTGTTGTGCCAACCAAATAACCAGTTATTCTTCTAATCCTTTCAAATTTAACCCCTTCTCCAACAATTCTTTCACTATCTTTCATTTTTATCCTTCCCTTCTAATTTCCATAATAAGATAGACTAGCATTTTTAACTCTTTCAACCGTTACACCCTCTGCCTCATGTCTACCACATCCTGGGCAAACATCATTAATAACTCCGGTATATCCACAAACTGGATCACGATCAACTGGATGGTTAATTGCTCCATAACCAATATCATTATCATGCATTAAACGTACAATCGCTTCAAATGCTTCCAAGTTATTCGCTGTATCACCATCAAGTTCAATATAACTAATATGTCCTCCATTGGTATATTTGTGATATTGTCCTTCAATCTTTAATTTATCTACAACACTAATATCATAATAAACTGGAACATGGAATGAATTCGTATAATATTCACGATCTGTTACTCCTGGGATAATACCATAAATAGATTGATCAATTCTCGTAAATCTTCCTGATAAACCTTCCGCAGGTGTGGCAATAAGTGAGAAATTAAGTTTGTATTCTTCAACGTATTGATCACATTTTTCTCTCATAAATTTAATAATCTCAAGTCCTAACTTCCTAGCTTTCTCATCTTCGCCATGATGATGTCCACATAAAGCTTTTAGACATTCAGCAAGACCAATAAAACCAATCGTAAGTGTTCCATTTTTCAAAACTGGTTTCAGTCTAGAATTTGGTTTTAAATTTTTAGAATCAATCCATACACCTTGACCAAGCAAGAATGGGAAATTATAAACTTTTTTACTACATTGAAGTTCAAATCTCTC
>CALVQS010000066.1 GCA_944358165.1 uncultured Bacilli bacterium
ATAATAATCCAACACATTTTATTTTGCAAGATTTTTTTAAAAATAAAGACTTTTCGTTAGAAATTTGGTACAATAATTACATGGTGAGGTTATGAAAAAAAAGAAAAGATATAAATTAAAATGGAAAAACTTAATCGCGGTAATCATCTTTTTAATTGCCTTTGTTTTCCTAATAAAATCTGGTATTGATTTAATCAATTACTTTATTGATACAAACAAAACTAATGAAGAAATAAAAGAAATTGAAGATGTTGCCGAAATAAAAGAAGTAGAAGACACAGAAAATACGGAAATTATAGAACAAACGGAAGAAATACCAGAAGAAAACCCCTATTGGGATTATATCAAAATGAATTTAATTAGTGTTGATTTTGATGAATTATTAAAGTTAAACAATGAAACCAAAGGATGGATCCAAGTAAATGGAACAAATATCAATTATCCATTTGTCCAAACAACCAACAACGATTATTATTTAACTCACTCATATAATAAAAGCTATAACCAAGCTGGATGGGTATTTATGGATTACAGAAATGATACCGTAAACTATGATAAAAATACAATCTTATATGCTCACGGTATGAACAACAAAACCATGTTTGGATCATTAAGAAACATACTTAGTAGTTCTTGGTATAATAATACTGATAATCATATTATTAAACTATCAACACCAACCGAAAACACTTTATGGCAAGTATTTAGTGTTTATCACATAAAAACAACCAATGACTACATTCAAACAGAATTTAGAAGTGATGAAGAATATCAAAACTTCTTAGATATGCTAAAAGAACGAAGTGCTGTAACTTTTGATACAACCATAAACACAACAGACAAAATATTAACCCTATCAACCTGTTATAACAAAACAGACAAAGTAGTTATGCATGCGAAACTAATAAAAAGAGAATCAAGATAGTATTTCATTGATTCTTTATTTCTTCAATTTCTTCTATTGATATTCCCGTAATATTTGATATGTCCTTTAAGTCCATGTTGTTATTTAACATGTTTTGTATAATTTTGAATTGTGTTTTTTTTGTACCTTCAGCAATACCTTCAGCTTTGCCTTGTTCTATACCTTGTTGTAGTCCTTCAGCCTGTCCTTCTTCTTTTCCTTTCTCATAGCCTTTGTTCTTAGCAATTTGTAGATCCCATTTGTTTAACTTTTCTTGAGTTTCTTCATCATTAACATATTTTTTTATCCAATCATTTAATTCCATTAATAAATCATCTCCCTCGGCTATCTTTTCTCTTTCCTCATAGCTTTCCTCTGCTATAAATTTTAGCCATTTCTCTAATTTATTTTTAGTATAGGCGATTTCTCTTGCTTTGTCAATTTGCACTATCTTGACACAAACTGCTTCCTCTGATAATTTAACTTCTGGTAATTCATCACAGGCAAAATGAAAATTATAAACCAGTTTATCACCTAAATTTAAGATAGAATTATCTACAAAATTAATTTGAATCGTTTTTCCTAATTGATAATAATCTTCACCAATTTCAAGTTTATTCGCTTGAATTCTCGTAATATAATAAAGACTTTTATTAATCGAATTCAAATCAAACTTTGTGTATGCTTCAATATTAATTAATGTATCATCAAATTCAACAATAATATCTCCACGTACACTTTTTTGTTTTAATTTGTTTTTTTGTAAAGGACTTTCATATTGAACCGAAAGTTTATTCCTTAAATATCCCTCTGGATAATCAAATAGTAATTCAATTAACCTTTCCAATTGTTTTCTGTTTGCAACATTAGCAAATGTTTCTTTAAATAATAAATCATGCATTAAAGGTAATTGCATATATATTCTCCTTTCATGAGTGCAATATATCAAAAGATGAAAACATAGTCAAATTATCAATTTTAATAATTTCACCAGTGAAATCACTATATTTGACTGGTGAAATTGATATATTTCACTAGTCAAATCATATAAATTGGTAAATTTTCATTTTTTTAATTATTTTACACAAGCTTTACAAAATTAAAAACTGATATATAGAAAATTCATTCTAAATATCAGTTTTTATTTTAAATATCTTTTTCAACAATAATCTCGCTAATACCTGGTACAGTATTAAATAAAAATTCAAGTTCCGCTACTACATCATCAATCTCTGATTCATTCCCTATTTGATACATACTAGGTAAATCAACATCAATATCTTTTTCATCTTCAAAATAAGAAACAAAATATTTATTTACTTTCTTAATTCGCTCTAAATATTTTAGTGCTTCTTTATAATTACCTACTTTATAATAATAAATAAGAAAAGGAACTAACATATGTAAATTTTCTTCTTTAAATTTACTATATAATTTCTTCATATTATTAATATCTTCCATAAAAGCATATAGACCCATAAGAATATAACGAGCACCAGTATTATCATTTTTATTTAAACGTAATATTTCTTTACATAAATTCATAGACTTTCCAATCATACCAGCATTAGCATACATATTAGCTAAAGAAAACATTCCTGTAATATAAGGTCTAGTCTCATAAATACCATAAAATATACCAATATTATCTTTACTAAAATATCCTTCTTTAGTAAGACGAATCTTTTCTTCATCTAAACACTTTTCATATTCTTGAATAATTTTAATTGGTCGTTCTAAATCAGTAGCTAAAATAAGTTTTGCTTCTAAACAATCAGGATAGATCTCCAAAGCTTTTTTAAGTAACTTTTCTCTTTTCTTGTCATTATCAGTCATACTAGCTTCTTCAAGTAATTCATATGCTTTTACTTTAGGCGAATCTTCATAATCAAGTTCTCCACCATTATAAAGCTTAATAAACTCTTGTAATAACTCATTAGCTTCATCCATATCTTTAGGATTATGGTCCCTCATAAATTGTTCCAACGATTCATGTAATTTTGGATCCATCATACACCTCTTTCCACCCTATTTTATCAAGAAAAAGAAAAAGAAGCAACTATTAACTAGCTGCCACCAAATATTATCAGAGATCTCTGATAATATTTATTATCATAGATTTTATATTATCAGGGAAAATTAAAGGAATCCTTATAAATAGAGGGTTCCTTTTTGACTTTTCTCTGATAACAATTATAATATATTCTGCTGGCAAAGTGCCAGTAAGGAAAGGAGTGTGTATATGAACACACAAGATTTTAAAACTTATATTAATAATATTAGAAAGGAGGCATTAGAAGTTGGATATTCCATTACAACTATGGATGGATATTTAAAAATATGGAATAAGTTTATTAAATGGAAAAATGAAATTCATTTTGTTTATGACGAGAAAGAATATTCTGAATTTTTATTAGACTATTATAAATTTGATATTAGTGAATATACTAATAAATCTAAATCAAGGCACCAACAGTTAATGAGATCTAAAAGAATATTAGATGATTGGAATAATTATAAATTACATATTCTTAAAAGAAGTTTACCTAATGCTTTATATTCTGATTATCCTAGTGGTTGGAGTATTATTTTAGATAATTATTTAAATTATTTAAAAAATGTAAGGCAAAATTGTGATAAAAGCATTAAGATTAAAAGGGATTATTTAATTCGATTATTATCTTATTTTTATCAAAATAAGATAAACAATTTAGAACAATTATCTAAATCAGATATTACAAAATTTATAAATAAAACTATAGAAAAAGGTAATGTTTCTAAAAGAAGAAACTTTTATGTTTTAAGAGAATTTTTAACTTATTTATTTATAGAAGGTATATTAAAGGAAGATTTATCTATATACATACCTAAAATTTGTAATAAACATAAAAGAAAATTACCTACTTATTTAAAACAAGATAATATTGAGGATTTACTTAAAAGTATTTTTAGAGAAAAGAAAATAGATATTAGAAATTATGCTATTATCTTAATCGCTGCAAGACTAGGACTTAGATTAAGTGATATTTTAAATATTAAACTAAAAGATATTGATTGGAAAAATAGTAAAATAAATGTAATACAACCTAAAACTAACAATTTAAATATACTTCCTTTATCTAAAGAAGTTGGATGGGCTATTATAGATTATATTAATAAAGCAAGACCTAAATGTAATAATGAGTATTTATTTGTAAAAATGAAATATCCATTTGAAAAGTTAGAACAATTTACAGAATTTAATAAGTACTTTGATAAATGTGATTTTAAGAAAGAAGACACAAAAAAAGGAATTCATAATCTAAGACATTCTTTTGCTACCAATTTGTTAGATAATGACATTCCTATTCACATTATTTCATCTGTTTTAGGTCATACATCTACTGATACTACCTCTAATACATATCTGAAAATAGATGTTAAAAATCTTAAAAAAGTATGTTTGGAGGTAGATGAATAATGCAAGGATATGATACCATATTTGATAAATTTATTCAATTCAAACATTTTTTAGGATATAAATATAAAACTGATGAAATAATTATTAAAGGAATTAAAAAATATTTAACAGAAAATAATATTACTAAAATAACTAAAGAAGTTATTGAAAATTATGCAAGATTAAATCCTAACTTATCTTCAAATACAATATCGAGAAATATGGGAGTATTTAGAGAATTTTGTAATTTCTTAAAATATCAAAAAAACATTGATTGTTTTCAAATCCCTAAAAAAATTTACCCTCAAAATCATAATAATTTTATTCCTTATATATTTTCATATAAAGAAATTAAATTAATTTATTCTGTTTTAGATAAACCATTACAAAATTATCATTATAGTTATTATAAACAAATCGCTTATCCTTTAATTATTAAAATACTTTACCAAACAGGTATGAGAATTGGGGAAGTAATAAATATTAAAATTAAAGATTATTGTTATGAATTATCAGCATTTAAACTAGTAAATACTAAAAATAATGAAGAAAGATATGTAGCTATTTCTGATAAATTAAATGAAGAAATAAATAATTTTATAGTTAAGTTTTTTTATAATAAATCCAAAGAAGAAATAGTTTTTAAAGTATCTGAAGATTCAATATTAATATACTTTAAAAAAGTATTAAAATTATCCAATATTAAAATAACTGATAAAGGCCCAAGACTACATGATTTAAGACATACTTATGTTGTTCATAATATTGATAAGGCTATTAAACAAAATAAAGATATAAATCAAATATTACCTATATTAAAAACTCAACTAGGACATAAAAGTTTATCTTCTCTTGCTTATTATTTTCATATTAATAAAGATATTCTAGGAACAGTTAATGAAATATCAGAAAAAGAACTAGGTTATTTAATACCAAGTATAGGTGAAGATAATGAGTAAAGATTTTTCATATTATTTATCAAAATTTTTAAAAGATTATTTAATTATTGAAAGAAATAT
>CALVQS010000067.1 GCA_944358165.1 uncultured Bacilli bacterium
TTTGTAGATTATTTTTTAATTGTCTATGATTATGTTTTATATGCGAAAAAAAACAATATTTTAGTAGGCCCAGGAAGAGGAAGTGCAGCAGGTTCTCTAACCAGTTATTCGATTGGAATTACGGATGTAGATCCCATTAAATACAATTTATTATTTGAACGATTCTTAAATCCAGAAAGAGTTAGTATGCCAGATATTGATATTGACTTTGAATACACTAAAAGGGGTGAAGTCATAGATTATGTAAAATCACGTTATGGAATAAAAAAAGTAGCTCCAATTATGACTTTTGGTACCCTAGCAAGCAAACAAGCTCTAAGGGATACAGCTCGTATTTTTGATATAAAAAGTGAGGAGATTGATCCTTTCATAAGCCTCATTGATGCCAAAGCAAGTTTAAAAGAAAATCTAGAAAAAGAAGAAGTAAAAGCATTTTTAAAAAGCAACAACACTTTAAAGGAAATCTATCAAATAGCCTTAAAAATAGAAGGATTAAAAAGACATATATCGACTCATGCTGCCGGTGTTGTAATATCTAGTATCGACCTAGATGAAGTAATTCCTCTAAGTTATAATACAAACACTTACACAACGGGAGTAACAATGGAATATTTAGAGCCTCTTGGTTTACTTAAAATGGATTTCCTAGCCCTAAGAAACCTAACCATTATTGCAAATGTATTAAATTTAATTAAAGAATCAACTGGGAAAACTCTAGATTTAAACAAAATAAGTTTAGAAGATCCCGAGATATTTAAGTTATTTTCTAGTGCTGATACCGAAGGAATCTTCCAATACGAAAGTAGTGGTATGAAAAACTTAATGAAAAAGTTAAAACCAACGAGTTTTTCAGATTTAGTGGCAAGTGTTGCTTTATTTAGACCTGGACCTATGAATAATATTGATCTATTTGTAAGAAGAAAGCATAAAGAAGAGAGAGTAACTTATTTAGATAAAGATTTAGAGCCAATTTTAAAAGAAACTTATGGAATTATTGTCTATCAAGAGCAAGTTATGCAAATCTTGGTAAAAATAGGAGGATATTCTTATGCAGAGGCAGATAACATAAGAAGAGCAATGTCCAAGAAAAAAGAAAGTGTTATTTTAGAAGATAGAGAACACTTCATGAATAATGCGATAAAAAGAGGATACAAAAAAGAAATTGCCAAAGAAATCTATGATTTAATTTTAAAATTTGCTAATTATGGTTTTAATAAAGCTCATTCAGTCAGTTATGCTTTAATTGGTTATCGTATGGCTTATTTAAAAGTAAAATATCCAATTTATTTTATCGCAAACTTATTAAACATGAGTTTAGGAAGTGAAATAAAAACCAAAGAATACATTGATGAAGCAAGAAAAAAAGGCATAAAAATTTTAAAACCAGATGTAAATGCGGGTGATTCAAGTTATAAAATTATTAAAAATAGTTTAATGTTACCTTTAGGAAGCATTAAAAATTTAGGAGTAACGGCCTCAAATGCCATTTTAGAAGAAAGAGAAAAAAATGGAAAATTCACGGATTTTCTCGAATTTGTTGCTAGAATTTACGGAAAAAGTAACAACAAAAAGACGATTACTTCCCTAATTGATGCTGGTGCTCTAGATTCTTTTGGTGCTTCTAAGCAAACAATGATTGAAAACTTAGATGCAGCGATTAATTATGCAAGTCTAATAAGTGATTTGGATGCCTCTTTTGTTATGAAGCCAATTCTAACAGAATATCCGGAATATGATGAAGAAACTTTAAGAGGCAAAGAATTATCCAGTTATGGTTTTTATGTAACGAATCATCCCACAAGCAAATATAATGATCCTAGTATCATGAAACTAGAGAATATGGCACAAGCCTTTGACAAACGAGTAAAATGTGTTGTTTTAGTTGAAAAAATAAAAGGAATCAAAACGAAAAAGAAAGAGGATATGGCTTTTTTAACAGCATCCGATGAAACCGGAAGTGGCGAATTTGTTTTATTTCCAAATGCTTATTCTCTTATAAAAAATATCAAAAAAGGTGATATAATAGCAGTACAAGGCATTGTAACGAAAAGATATGACAGCTATCAAATAAATATTTATGGATTACAGAAAGTAGTAGGTGATTAACAATGCACGATATCCATTCATTTTTTAAAAGTATCAATTTTTCGCCTGAAACGGAAGATTTTGATAATTTTGAGATTGAAAAAGTAGTTTTAAACAAAAAAGAAGAAGTTTTTAACATATATTTACGTAGTAAAACGATTGTGCCAATTGAAGAAATTGATGAGTTATTTAAAGCTAGCCAAAACAAAATAAATGGCAAATACAATTGTAATATTAAACTAAGCTATGAAGGGATAGATGAATCATCTTGTTTAGAATATGTAAAAGTAATCGTAAAAAGATTAACCGATAAAAAGCCATCTTTAATTAGTTTAGTTGAAAAAACTCCCGTAATTGATGATGATATTATTATTTTTGAAGTAATGAGTCCTGCTGAAGAAGAAATCATCAAAAAAGAAGAGGGAAATTTGCTAAAAATGTTAAATGAATATGGCTTAAAAGATTATTTTATTACAACAAGACTAAATGAAGAACTAAGACAAAATATTACAGAAGAACTAGAAAAAATTCAAGCTCCAATCGAATACAAAGAAATCGTAAGAGAATTTGTCCCTGGAAGTATTATTTTAGGCAAAGCGATTACGAAAGAACCAACAAGTATTAGTAATATCGTAAATGTTGGAAGAAATATTACGATAGAAGGATATATTGAATCCATCTCTGTTTTAGAAAGAGAAAACATTAATATTATAACTTTAACTGTGAATGATAATAGAAAAACAATTATTGCTAAAACGTTCCAAAAAGATAAAGAGGAATACTTAAAACTAAAAGAAATATTAAAGGAAGATGATTGGTTCCGTTTTAATGGTAATATTGATTTTGATTCTTATTCCAAATGTTTAGCCATGAGTATAAGAAATATTGAAAAAATTGATAATAGAGAAATCGTCGTTGCTCAAAATGAAAACCCGAATATTCTTTTAGGAGAACACGTAGAAGGAGAGAAAACTCCCCTAGAAAACATTTTAGGTGCCGAAGAAAAAGTAATTGTCGAAGCTTATGTATTTGGAGACGAATTATTAGAAAAAGACACCATTAATATCATGACTTTAAAAATAAGTGATAATACCAATAGCTTACTAGCAAAAGTATTTAAGAAAAATAAAAAAGAATTTGCTCTTATTAAAAATGGAATTAAAAGTGCGTTCAAAAAAGGAAAATGGTTTCGATTTTCTGGAAATGTAGAATTTGACAATTATTCTCATGAAAACGTTTTACAATTATGGAACATTGAAATCATTGATTCGAAAGACGAAAAAGTAAAAGATGATGCTCCAGTAAAAAGAGTAGAACTACACACACATACCATGATGAGCACCATGGATGGCGTAATCGAGCCAAAGTCTTTAGTATCTCATGCTTTAAGTTTAGGTCATAAAGCCATCGCTGTAACAGATCATAATGCAGTTCAAGCCTATCCTGATCTTTTCCATGCTGTATGTGATGTAAATAAAGGAAAAACGGGTGATGAACGTTTTAAAGTTCTTTATGGAGCAGAATTAAATGTCGTAAATGATGATATTGATTTTATCTTTAATTTAAAAGAATATCCATTATTAGGACAAGAATATGTCGTATTTGATACCGAAACAACAGGATTTTATGTTGGATCAGATCAAATGATTGAAATTGGTGCAGTTAAAATAAAGGGAGGCGAAGTACTAGATCGCTTTGATGAATTTATTGATCCTAAAAGACCACTTCCCCAAAAGATTGTCGATTTAACTTGCATTACCGATGATATGTTAAAAGGGCATGAAAGTGAAGAAGAAGTAACCAAAAAGTTCTTAGAATGGACTGGCAACTTACCAATGGTAGCTCACAATGCCAAATTCGATATTGGCTTTATCAGTGCAGCTTGCAATAAATACAATCTTGGTGAATTTAAAAATACTGTCTTAGATACAATGAGTATGGCACGTATGCTTCACCCAGAATGGCCAAATCATAAATTAACAACTTTAGTAAGACGTTACAAAATAGAGTGGGATGAAGATGCTCACCATAGAGCCGACTATGATGCCGAAGGAACAGCTCATGCTTTTCATAAAATGTGTGAAGAACTAGATTCCCGAAACATTGAAACAACGACCAAACTATTTAATTCGGTAGATGTAAATGAGTTAATCAAATTCTCTTATCCCTTTCATTTATGTTGTTTAGTCAAAAATAAAGTTGGTCTTAAAAATTTATTTAAAATCATCAGTTATGCAAATACAACTTATTTATTTAAAAATAGTGAACCAAAGCTTCCAAGAGGAGAGTTAAAAAAGTTAAGAGAAGGCTTATTAATTGGCAGTGGATGTATTAATGGTGAAATATTTGAAGAAGCCAAAACCAAAGATGATGAAGAACTAGCCAATCTAATGCGTTTTTATGATTATATTGAGATTCAACCAATTAGTGCAATGAGTCATTTATTAGAACTAGAATCAAGTGGTTTTAAAACGGTTCATGATTTAGAAGAGCACTTAAAGAAAATCATTCGTGTAGCAAAGGATGCCGGAAAATTAGTGGTAGCAACAAGTGATGCTCACTATTTAACGAAAAAAGATAAAATATATCGAGATATTATTATTGCTCAAAAATCGAATGGAAAACTTCATCCATTAAATAAAAGGGGAATTCATCAACCAGATATGCATATTCGTACAACTGAGGAGATGTTAGAAGAATTTGCCTTTTTAGGTAGTGATTTAGCCTATGAAATCGTCGTAGAAAACACGAATAAAATTGCCGATATGATTGAAGAAGTAGAAGTTATTATTCAAACCGGTGGTGTCCCATTCTCACCAAGAATTGAGCATTCTGTCGAAACAGTAACTGAGATGGTTTATAATAAGGCTGCTGATTGGTATGGCTCTCCACTTCCTCTAAATATTGAAGAACGTATTTCCAAAGAACTTTATGGTGATAGTGTACTTGATAGTATTAAATCAAAACTGAAAAGAGAAGAGAACTTAAATGAAGAAGAATTAACCAAAAAATCATTCGAATTTTTGCACGAAACCATATTAAAAGGTTTTGATGAAGTAAAAAGGGTGGTAAAAGAGGAATTAGTTATAAAGCTAGTGGATGAGCATGAAAAAAAATTAAAAGAGTTAGAGGAAAAATTAAGTGCGTCTGAAGAAAAAGAGACAATCGAAAAAGAATTAGAAGAAGAAAAAAATCTAGATCCACTCGCCGATATTGACAAAAAAGTGAAAAAATCTTTAGGAGGTATCATTGGTGGAGGATTCGACGTAAT
>CALVQS010000068.1 GCA_944358165.1 uncultured Bacilli bacterium
CTTACTTTAGTTCAAAAAAATTTGATTTTTTGAACTCCTTTTGCGTGTTATAATTCTACGTTTTTATTTTCAACCTTTCACCTATATAATATATAGTATAGAAAGACAAAATTTATGCAAAAATTGTGACAAAAACCTAAAAATATGATAAGATAATATAGAATAGAGGGGATTTTCCATGGAGAAAATAAAAATATCATTTGAACATAAACAAATAGAGGTACCCAAAAATACCACATATTTAGAAATAAGCAAGGAATCAAAACGAAAAGATTCTGTTTTAGCAGTGAAAAAAGACAATGAACTAATACCACTTACCTCGCATGCAACGGAAGATGAAAGCATTGAATTTATTGATTCTTCATCAATCGAAGGAGCAAAAATGTATAAGGCAGCCATTAAGTTTATTCTAGAAGTAGCTTTAAAAACTGTATTTAAAGGAAGTGATATTGAATATCTACACAGTGTTCCTGGAGGAATGCTTGGCGAAATAAAATACGAAAGAACTTTAGATAAAGAAGATATTTCTAAAATCAAAAAAGAAATGGCCAATATCATAGATGAAGACCTAGAATTTAAAAGATACAATGTTTTAAAAAAGGAAGCCGTAGATTTTTACAAAGCTTATAACTATGATGAAAAAGCAATAAATGTAAAAACATGTGATGATATTGTAACGATTTATAAACTAAAAGATTATTTAAACTTTTATTATGTTCCTATGCCATATAGTACAGGATACATCAAAAAATTTGAACTAAAATATTTAGGAGAGAATCGCATAGTAATTTTATATCCAAGCAATTTAACAGAAGGAAGACTTCCAGAATACGTTCATCATGAAAATATTATTGATGCTTATTATGATGGAAAGTCTTGGTTAAAAAAACTAGATGTTCCTTATGTTGGAAACTTAAATAATTTAGTAAGTGAAAGAAAAATCAAAGAATTTATTGAATCCTGTGAATTACACTTTACCGATGAAATTAAAAAAGCATGTGATAAAATCATCAGGAACAATGACAAAAAGTTTATAATGATTGCCGGTCCCTCAAGTAGTGGTAAGACCACTTCCACTCGTGTTTTAGGTGCTTACCTAAGAAGTAAAGGTTATGATCCAATTTGCATATCAACGGATGATTATTTTGTTGATCGGATTGATAATCCAAAAGATGAATTTGGAAATTATGATTTTGAATGTTTAAATGCGATTGATACCATGACATTTAACAACGATTTAAAAAAGCTTTTAAAAGGAGAAGAAGTAAACTTACCAACCTTTAATTTCATAACAGGCAAAAGAGAATATCACAATCATCTCATAAAATTAAAAGAAAACAGCATCATATTAATAGAAGGGCTTCATTCTCTAAATGACGATTTAACTCCAGGTATCCCTGATAAATACAAATACAAGATTTATTTAAGTCCTTTTATTCCTTTAAACATTGATAGGCACAATTATATATCAACACTTGATTTAAGACTAATTAGAAGAATTGTAAGAGATAATAGAACGAGAGGATACAAAGTAGACGAAGTAATTGAAAAATGGCAATCTGTTCGAAATGGTGAAGAAAAATACATCTTCCCATATACTCATCAAGCCGATATTATTATAAATACGGCACTTGCTTATGAATTAGGAGTTTTAAAAGTATATGCAGAGCCATTACTATTATCGATTGATACGGATTCAAAGTATTATGAAGAAGCAAGAAGATTATTAAAATTTTTAAGAAGTTTTTATACCATTACAAGTGAGTATGTAACGAGTAGTAGTATTCTAAGAGAGTTTATAGGAGGTAATGATAATGATTAGAGTAGCAATTAATGGATTTGGAAGAATTGGAAGACTGGCTTTTAGAAGAATTATTACAACAACTGATTTTGATATTGTAGCCATTAATGATTTAGGAAGTGCAAGTGATTTAGCTTATTTAGCAAAATATGATACGACACACCGTTCTTTTCATGAAGATTTAATTAAAGCAGAAGAAGATGAAATTGTTATTAACAATGTAAAAAGAATTAAAGTATTAAATGAACTAGATCCAGAAAAACTTCCTTGGAGTGAACTAAACATTGATTTAGTATTAGAATGTACGGGTAAATTTACCAAGTATGAAGATGCATACAAACATATTAAAGCCGGTGCCAAAAAAGTGATTATTTCAGCTCCATCCAAATCAGAGAATGTAAAAACAATTGTTTATGGTGTAAACGACGATATTCTAAATGGTGATGAAGAAGTTATTTCCGCAGCTTCTTGTACTACAAATTGTCTAGCACCCGTAGCCAAAGTTTTAAATGATCAGATTGGTATCACACGAGGATACATGACAACGATTCATGCTTATACAAACGATCAAGTAACTTTAGATATTGCTCATAAAAAAGGAATCGCATCCAGAAGAGGTAGAGCTTGTGCTGCAAACATTGTACCAACATCAACGGGAGCAGCATCAGCGATTGGCAAAGTAATACCTGAGTTAGATGGCCTTTTAGACGGAATTGCTTACCGCGTTCCAGTAACAGATGGTTCTATGATTGAACTTACCTTTATTCCAAAAAGAAAAACTTCAATCGATGAAATTAATCATATTATCGAAGAAAACAAAAACGAAACTTTACAAATCACCTATGATCCAATCGTATCAAGTGATATCATAGGAAAACCCTTAGGAGCCCTAGTAGATGGTATGCTTACAAGTGTAAATGAAAATCTCGTAAAAGTATGTGCTTGGTATGATAACGAATATGGTTATACCTGCCAAATGCTTAGAACAGCTAAAGCTATGTTTAAATAAAATATCAGAATTTACCTCTGGTATTTTTTTATTCATTCCGGATTTGCCAAAAACCGACCAATCCGGAATCAACTCCGGATTTGACGTAATTAAATTTTTGTAGTAAAATGAAATTGGTGAAGCAAAATGAATTATAAAAGAGACATATATGAAACATTTAAACTATATAATGAATCCTTTAAAGCAATATTATTAACAGGACCAAGACAAGTTGGCAAGACAACTTTTTTATTAGATAACAAAGAATCTTTTAGAAAATATGTTACATTAGACGATCTAGAAATAAGAAAATTTGCAAACGAGAATCCTAAGGAATTTATTAAAAAATATTCTCCACCAGTAATTATCGATGAAATCCAATATGCTCCAAGCCTAATGAGTTATATTAAAATAATTTGTGATAATACAAAAGAAAAAGGACTATTTTGGATAACAGGTTCACAAAAAATTCAGTTGATGAAAAATGTAAGCGAATCTTTAGCCGGTAGAATGGGTGTATTAGAAATGAATTCTTTTTCATACCGAGAAATAACAAAAAGTAATTATTTACCACATGATTTAAACGATTTAACGGAAAAAGAGGAATTACAAAGAGATAAAATTTTAAAAAATATTTTAAATGGAGGAATGCCTGGTTTCATATTAGAGAATATGAAAAGAACGATTTATTTTAAAAGCTATGTTGATTTATACTTAGAAAGAGATATTAGAGAATTAAAACAAATTAAGGACTTAAATTCCTTTTATACTTTTTTAGTATCAGTAGCATCACGAACTTGCCAAATTTTAAATTATAGCTCTATTGCTAAGGATTGTGGAAAAGACGAAAAAACAGTAAAATCATGGATTAGTATTTTAGAAGCCACAGATATTATAAAATTAATTTATCCTATTAGAAAAGAAGAATTAAAAAGATTAACTTCTTCACCTAAAATAATTTTTATGGATAGTGGGCTTTGTACTTATTTATGTCGTATAAATAGTATAAAGTCTCTAGAAGAATATACAAATCTAGGATTTTTATATGAAAATTATTGTATCTCCGAATTAATTAAAATAAATAATAACTATAATTTAGGGGAAGAATTTTATTTTTATAGAGATAAGGATGGAAATGAAATTGATTTAATTATAAAAGATAAAAATAATCAGATACATCCATATGAAATAAAACTAAAGAGTAGAGTAGATATTTCCATGATTTCATCTTTCAAAAAAATAGAAGGAGTTTTTAACATAGGAAAAGGTGGAATTATATGTACAAGTAAAGAACTAAAAAATTTAACATTAACTCATCAGATAATTCCCGTTAGTGCAATGATAAGCTAATTCACATTAGATATATTCTAAAACATTGTTTTCTAAAATGGTGCCCCAGTGGGCCGCAAATTAAATTAAACACACACATAAGTATGAAAAAAATATTAATACTAAATAAATTTATAAAAAATACACATTATGATTCAACTAATTTAGGAATAGATTTTGCACTTTTAAAAATGCGCCCCAGTGGGGCGCAAATTAAAAGAATATTATAGAAAGCAAAATTAACTGAAACCTATGGAATGTTTCTAAAATACTTGCGACAGTATCGCAAGTATTTTAGAAATAATCTCATCATGTTATTTTAAATAATATAAAATAAAAAGATTAAACCTGCATTAAATCTTTAATTTCTTTAGGTTTAATCTTTTTATTTGTTTTAATTCTTACTTTTTGATTTAACTTACCAACACACCAATCAGCACTAATATGAGCAAGTTCACAGAATCCTTTTAAATCAGCTGTACTAATTGTTCTAATTCCTTTTTCATAGTGGGTAATTAAAGGTCTACTAATATTTAATTTATGAGAAAGCTTATCTTGAGTAAATCCTAGTTCTTTTCTTATTTCTTTTATATGACTACCTAATAGCTTTAAATCAATTTTATCTACTTTAATCACATCTTTATTAATCGCTTCACAAAAAACCTAACATGTAATCAAAAGTAACATCATAACAGTTACAAATAATATTAATATGATTAATAGATAAACCAGTATATCCATTTTCAATATCCGATACATAACTTTTAGATATACCAAGTACCTGTCCAAATTCTTTTTGAGTGAGTCCATGTTTTATACGGATATTTCGAGCACGATCTTCTACAATAGTGATATTTCGATATTCTTTTTCCATAATTTACCACCAATACCATTATCTAGATAAACCAACATAAAATTAATTAAAGTACGAAAATTGTACTTCAATTCGCAAAATTTAAATAATTGAATAAACACCAACAAATACTGTATAATTTATATAGTACAAGGGTTGGT
>CALVQS010000069.1 GCA_944358165.1 uncultured Bacilli bacterium
TCCCGTTGTATCTCAAATGAAATTTTAATGTTTTTAAGAAAAAACAAAAAACGTAGGGGCGAGATTAGTTTTGAAGATGCTCTAAATTATGATGCAGAAGGAAATGAACTTCATTTAGAAGACATATTAGGAACAGAGATTGATTATGTCCCAAATGAATACGAAAAGGTATTAAATAAAGAAATTCTAGAAAGAGAAATAAAATCGTTAGATGACCGAGAAAAAGAAATTATGACTTTAAGATACGGCTTAAATAATACCGAAGAATTTACCCAAAAAGAAGTAGCCGAAAAACTAGGAATATCTCAAAGTTATATTTCCCGTATTGAAAAAAAGGTAATTAAAAAATTAAAGCAAACTATGAAGTTATAGCTTGCTTTTTTAATATATATCTTTTAAAATAATATCTTGTGATTGAAAATGGAAGAAAAAATAAACAGAAAAATAGAAGAACTAAAAGAAGATATCAAAAAAGTAACCGAAGGATACCCTTATACAAATAGAGAGCTAAATCTTCTTACCATTGCATCTTTAAGTATGATTTTACTAGATGATGAAATAGAAGACTTAGTTTTAGAAGCCCTAAGAAATAACTTGGTTGTATTCACGAAAAGGGATCTTAAAACCGTTTATCATAAATTATTTCCCAATCAACTAGAGTGGCGCAAATTAAAAGGAAGTTCCGCTTTTTACTTTGGCTATTTTCTAAGTGAAGGAAATTTATATCAAGACCATATAATTATAGTACCCGAAGAAAAAAATATCTTTTTCTTATTCGACAATCTAATTCATGAACTAAAACATGCGATTAATGAAATCTTTCCAGAATTAATGGAAATACGTGGTAATATAAGCTTTTACAGTGGCCTAGCAGAATGTAGTGAAAAAGAGATACAATATGAAGCGATTGATGAAGCCTTTAATAGTTATTTAACTAAAATTTATTTAGATAATATTTTATTTTTAAAAAGATTTGAAATAGAAAATGCAGAAATAAAAGAAATACTAGATTCTTTCATTCCTCCAAAAAAATATCATTATGCTTATGAAGAAATCGTTTTATTATGTTTACCATTATTTGAATCAGAACATGTATTTAAAGATTTATATTATGCTAGTCTTTATAAATCATTTTATAATTTAGACCAAGTATTAGAGAGATCCTTAGGCCATAGCAAAGATAGTATTGATTTATTCTTATATTTAGATAAACAGTTAAAAAAGAAAAAGAAAGATACCGAAATAGAAGATTTAGATTATCAATATTTACAAAAAAGAGTACGCATAAAACCGTACCTCAAATAAAAAGCCCCTTATTTTCTAAGAGGCTTAATTTTTTATTCTAACCCAGTATCTACAAGAGGTGGTTCTTCTTCATCATCACTACCTGGATCAACCATTTCACCGATATTGCTATCCATATTGGTTTGAGCTGTAATTGTAAGTCCATTACTCATATTATCTTTAAAAATACTATAAGCAGACTTAACAATAAAGGTATATTTTG
This sequence comes from uncultured Bacilli bacterium, assembly GCA_944358165.1. Classification (GTDB taxonomy): domain Bacteria; phylum Bacillota_I; class Bacilli_A; order RF39; family UBA660; genus Caccenecus. The sequence goes on from CALVQS010000069.1 coordinate 1,508, forward strand.
TTCCAGGAGTAGCAGTATAAGTATAATAATTGTTGGTTGTATATCCAAGGCTAATTAATTTACCACTAGCATCTTGTAAATAAACTTGATATCCAATTGCACCAATGTTGGTATTATTGTAATTAATTCTTGCGTTATAAAATTCTTGAGCATAATCACTACCATATAACTCTTTGAAAGTTCCATTAAAATATTCTTCTAAGTAATTTGGATCAATCGCATCTGGAGTATCAATGGCATCCCATGTAATTCGAATGGTAGAGCCATCATAAGTAGCTTTTCCATTTGTTGGATCACTTAAAGTAGCAAAACGACTTGATACTTCGGTAGGTTCATATCCTGCCTTAAATAATTCCGTTGATTTTAAACTACTTGGAGTATGTTCACTAGCAAGTTGTAAAGGGTAGGTACCAAGTTCAATGGTCTCTGATACAACACCACTAGGTTTTTCGAATCGTGAACCAGTTTTATAGATTCTTCTAGCAACAGCAGCCATAATCTGACGTCTAGGTCCATATCCAGTACCACTTGTTAAATATCCTTCGGTTAATTTATCATAACCAAACCAAAGAGCAATAGAGTAATCTGATGAATAAGTAATATTCCAATGGTTAGGAGTAGCACTTCTAGGAATTCCTAAAGCAGCAGCAGATTCACTATCAATCGTAGATGTACCACCTTTCGCTGCAATATCGGTACCACTAATAGAGAAGTTACCACCGACACCACCAGCACCAGCATCAACTAAGATATCGGTAATCATATAAGCAGTTTCTTCACTCATAACTCTTTCTTGAATAACGGCATGATTATATTCTTCTTCCGTTTCAATATAAACAACTTTAGTAAATGTATAAGGCTCAATATAAATACCACCTCGGCCAAAAGCAGCATAAGCAGCAGACATACTAAGTGGGTTCGAACCACCAGCGCCACCTAAACCAGCAGCTTCATATAATTCATCACCATAATTAATACCTAAACTACTAGCAAACTCAGCAATTTGATCCATTCCAACTTCATCTGCAACTTGTTGCATTGCTTGAATGGCAGGAATATTTCTAGAATTAATAAGAGCTCTACGCATGGTAATTTCTCCCCAATAATCACGACTAGAGTTTACAATAGATGTACCATTAGAATAACTCCAAGGCCTATCTAGGAATAAAGCACCAGTTGAACCATTTAAATATTCAATATAAGGTCCATAATCAAAAATGATTTTTGCCGTACTACCAATATGATTTTCAATACCTTTATATTCTTTACTTACGGCTCTATTTAAACCAGTTGGAGCATAATTTCTACCACCAGATAAAGCTAAGACAGAACCATCTTTTGTACTGGTAACAGCCATACCAAATTGAACTAAATCATCAGCAAATGTATATAATTCTCCAGTTTCTAACAAATATAAAGTTTCTTGAATACTAGGATCAACTGTCGTATAAATTTCCATTGGTACTTTATAAGGATTATCTCCCGTTTCTTCTTGTACTTTTAAAAGAGTATAATCAATAAATGCTTGATACATAGTACTACTTTCTTCTTCTGAATGATCCGCAAGTAAACTCTCAACCGGAACCGCTTCAGCGAATTCTTTTTCTTCTTCCGTAATATAACCATGTCTTACCATCAAGCTTAATACGGTAGAACGTCTATTGCTGCATCCTTCTGGATTGGTGTATGGATTATATAAAGTTGGATTATTAAACATACCAACGAGTAGGCTAGCCTCAGCCAGTGTCAAATCAGAAACAGATTTACCAAAATAATACTGACTACCTTGTTCTACACCATTAATAGACGAATAATTAGTAGAACCACCACTTAACCATTGACTATTTAAATAAAATTCAATAATTTCTTCTTTTGTATAGCTAGCTTCTAACTTAAATACTGCCATATATATATCTGTAAATTTACGAATAATTCCCTTAATTCCTGAGGTTAGGCTTGGATCTGTATAAGTATTTTTGATTACTTGCATGGACAAAGTAGAAGCACCACCGGCATCTTGCCCAGCAAGTTGTCCTAAACTGGCTCGAATAAATCTAGCTGCATCAAAGCCATTATGTTGAAAGAATCTAGAGTCTTCGGTAGCAATTAGTGCATCAACTAAAACCTGTGGCAAATCACTATAAGTAACAAGTTCTACATTTTCATTACCAATTCTCGTAATTTCATCTCCATTGACATCATAGATAATTGTAGGTTCTTTCGTATATAACTCTTGAGCCACAAAATCTGGTGAAGTAATAATAATATAAAGAGCAAAAGCGAGAATACTAGATGCAATTAAAATACCTAAACTAATTAAAATAATTAAAATCGCATTTTTAGTTCTTCCAGTCTTTTTCTTTTTTACCTTTGTCTTTGTACCTTCACTTTTTACTTTCTTTTTTACTTTAACCTTTGGTATTTTCAAAATAACCAACTCCTTTATAAGCTTCATCTATTCCTTTTAAATAATCAATACCAATATTATAATTATATTTTAGAGGATAACCATATTTTACAATAACCGAATAGGGAATACTTTTTCTCTCATTATTATTTATAAAATCAATTAAATCACTACCTTTAAACAAAAAATAACCACCATTCATACTTATAATCAAAAAAGCAATTCCTCCATGTTTTAGTATTTTTTCAATATGTTTAATTTGGTGAAGGTGAATATTACTAAGAGGAAAACTTGTTTTAGATTGACATTCCTTAGCATCAAATTCAATATATTTTCCTTTATAAATCCCATTATAATCTAGCGTAGATGGTTCTTTAAAATAAGCTTTATGAATGACAGCTCCATTTTTATAATCAACATCTACCACACCAATAGGGGTAGGCTTCTTATAAATAACGGCTAGGTCATGCTCTAAATAATAAAGACAAGCATCATTAATAAGAGCTTCTAAATCCATCCCTCGATTTTTATAATTGATTTCTTTCTTATATTCTTTTTTTATGTTGTTCGGATACTTCATGCACTTCACCTTAGTTAATTATACTATAAAAGCATTAAAATATCTACCTTCCCTAAAGACTTTACTAATCTCTTTACAATAAAATTTTCTTTAATCTTCTGGGTAATTGACATTAAAATTTACATAATTTGACATTTTTGATAAATACATTGACAAAATACTCCTAAAAATATTATAATTAGATTGTGTTAAGGATGTGATAAAGTGTATAGTGATAAAATTTATTTAACTCCTCAAGAAATCCTTGATAAAGAGTTTAAAATTGATGCTAGAGGATATCGTCCTCAAGAAGTAGACAAATACCTAGATATGGTAATTCGTGACTATACAGAGTTTATTAACATTATCAAAAGGAATGAGCATGAAATTAGAGATTTAACAGACGATAATGCCAAACTAAAGGCGGAAATTCGTTC
>CALVQS010000070.1 GCA_944358165.1 uncultured Bacilli bacterium
AACAGCATTTACAAAGCAGATGAAGGAACCATATTAATTGATAATGAAAATGCTTATGATAATGAATCATTAAAACAAGAAATGGTATTTGTACCAGATGACTTATATTTTTATCCAGGATATTCTTTAATGGATATGGCCGAATTTTACAAATCGTTATATCACAATTTTGATATGAATTATGTAATTAATATTGCAAATACCTTAAAGTTAAATCCCAATGCGAAAATAAGTAACTTTTCCAAAGGGATGAAAAGACAGTGTGCTTTAATATGTGCTTTAGCTTGCAATGCAAAATACATCTTTTTAGACGAAACTTTTGATGGCTTAGATCCAGTAGTAAGAAAGTTCTTTAAAAAGTTATTATCTGATGCAATGTCTAAGAAGGATACCACAATTATCATGACTTCTCACAATTTAAGAGAACTAGAAGACATATGTGATAATTTAGGATTACTTTATAAGGGAAATATCTTATTTGAAAGTGACATTGATACTTTAAAAACCAATATGTTTAAAGTACAAATATCTCTAAAAGGGGATTTTGATAAAAAAACATTTAAAAAGCTCAAAATTTTATCTTACAAAAAAGTAGGAAGTGTTGCTACTTTAATTATTGATGAAGAAGGAAAAGATAGCAGAAAATACTTAGAAAGTTTAAATCCAGTGATACTAGATTATTTACCTTTAACTTTAGAAGAAGTATTTATATATCAAATGGAGGCGTTAGGTTATGAATTTGAAAACCTTATTTAATTTTAATTATTTTAAAGAAAATGTTCGTAAATCAAAAGGATTGCTTGCCTTTTTATTAGGAGTAATCCCAATCGTAAACATTATTTTCCTAATTATTTTATTAACAGGAAGCAGTAATAATTTACTAGATTTTAACATCATTAGTTTCTTTACGTATGTCGGAATAATCTTTATTCCTTTAGCTCTTTCTGTTTCCTTATTTGGTTTTGTCTTTGGTAAAAAAAGTGTAGATTTTATCATGTCGAAACCAATTAGTCGAAAAACAATATTTCTAACTAATATTTTTGGTGGAATCTTCATTATTTTAATATTCATGTTGATGAATACTCTTATTTTTGCTTTATTTAGTTTAATCTTTCCAAGTTTAACGATACCATTTTTATTATTAGTAGACTATTTTATCTTCTGGTTTATATCATACTTATTTATGTTTATGGTAACTAGTTTAGCAGTTGCATTAACCGGAAACATGATTACAAGTATTGTCGTAAGTTTAATTATTTTATTATTAGTTCCATATCTAAATGGTATTAATTATATAACAGGGGATTACTATTATAACAATAACTATATTAAATGTACAGAGGAAGAGTGTAAACCAAATACTTATTATTGCTACAACGATGCAGATTGTATCAATCATTTAGCCAAAAACGAATACCAATTATATTATGGAGAATTATTTACTTATAACTTTACAGCACCTCTAGCAGCTTTTAACAGCATAGCAAATACCAATACTTCTTTTTACAATTCCTTAAGTTTAGTAAAAATGCTTATTTTAAGTGCAATGTATGGAGTAATTGGCTATATTGCTTTTAAGAAAAGAAAAATGGAAAACAACGAAACAAGTTTTCGAAAACCTTTTGCTCACTACATCGTAAAAGGAATCACTCTTTTCCCAATCTGTTTGCTAACCTATGCAATTATTGATTCAACGGGTGTAGTAGGATGGCTAATCACAATCGTAGGAATTATCATTTATTCCATTATTTATGATCTAATTACGAGAAAAGAAATATATAAACCAATCAAATCTTTAATTATTACTCTTTTCTTATTTATGACTTTTACTGGCGCTTATGCTCTATATTTTAAAGTATTGGATAGTCCTGATAAAGTAATAACAGAAGTGGATTCTATTTATTGGGAAGGAATGGAAATAACCGATCCCGATTTAATAAATTATATTATTGCATCCGCAGTAGAAACCAAAGTAAATACCAATAGTTATGGATACGATTTAATATTTACTAATAAAAATAAAAAATACAGTGTATCTGCAAGCATAAATGATACAGTAGAAAGTCTTTTAATGGATGAATTAAGTGTTTGGCAAAAAGAAAAAATAGCAAACTTTAATTTTAACCATATTGATTTTATCGAATACAATAATACAATGATTCCCGTTACAACCAAAATAAAAGATTTAATTAAAGAAAACATTGATGAAGTTCAAAATTTTGATATGACTATTTTATCAGAAGCAGAAACTTTATCGATTTATACCTATAAAAATCATAAATATGAAAATGTAAAAATACCTGTTAAAATAAGTGAAGAATTATTTAGTGAAATCATTAATTATCAAAATGAATTATATCTAAAATACCAAGAAAAGACAGCTTATGAACCATATTTTGATTTATATGCTTATGAAGAAGATATTTTTACCAATGAAGACTACTATGTATTTGATTATGTTATCAAAAGCAATCTAAACGAATTTATTTCTTATTTAAAAAATAATAATGAAATTGATGTTCAAAAAGATTTAGCCTATATTCGTGCTTATGATTTTAATAAAAATAAAGAATTCACAATCACCATAGGGGATGCCGAATCATTCAAAAAAGAATTTGATTCTTACAAAGAGAAACTAAAAGATAATGAAGAATATCAAAATTATATAAAAGAGTTCCAAGATATGTATGGAGTGACAACCGAATGAATATCAGTATCGATTATACCAAAAGGGAACCTATATATGAGCAAATTGTAAGAGAAGTCGAAAAGCAAATAACACTAGGAATATTAACACCAGAAACCCAGATTCCTAGTGTTCGCACTCTTGCTTATGATTTAGGAGTAAACCCAAATACGGTAAAGAAAGCTTATGATGTTCTAGAAGAAAATGGTTTAATTATTTCCAAATCAACCAAAGGAACTTTTATTAGTGAAAATATCAATAAAGCAAAAGAAAAGAAAATAGAAGAATTATTAGAACAAATAAATAATACTGTAAAAGAACTAGAAAATTATGGACTTACCAAGGAAGAAATTATAAAAAGGATGAAGTAAAATGAATATCATATACAATATCGTAATGGCTCTATGCTTTCTATTTAGCATTTATTTTGGAATTACTGGATTATTTGCTTTTAAAAAAAGAAAAAGAAAATACACGAGTAATAAAATGCACAAGTTTGCTATATTAATTCCGTGTCGAAACGAAGAATTCGTAATCGCTGATTTAATTAAAAGTATCAAAAACCTAGATTATCCCAAAGATTTATATACTTGCTATACAATTCCCAATAATTGTACCGACAATACCAAAGAAATAGCAGAAAAAGAAAATAGCAAAATTATTGAAATAAAAGAAAAAATTAGTACTAAGGGAGAAGCTTTAAAGTATGCTTTTGGATATTTAAAAGAACAAGATTATGATGCTTATGTCATTTTTGATGCGGATAACATTGTGGATAAAAACTTTTTAAAAGCAATGAACGACACTTTAAATGAAGGATACTTAGTAGCGCAAGGTTTCCGAGATAGTAAAAATCCAAGTGATAATTATTTAACAGGAAGTTATACCATGTTTTACTATTTACAAAATATTTTTTACAATGAAGCAAGAATGGTCTTAAAACGTTCCGCAGCCATAAATGGAACCGGCTTTTGTGTAAAAAAAGAAATAATTGACCAGTATGGTTTTGATACAAAAACTATAACAGAAGATAGTGAATTTACTGGGCTTTGTGTTTTAAATAACATTAGAATTGCTTTTGCCAAAGAGGCAATTACTTATGATGAACATCCAACCGAATTTAAAGTATCTTGGCGTCAGAGAAAAAGATGGAGTAGTGGCAGTTTTGATTGTTTAAAAAATTATGGCACAAGTTTATTTAAAAACTTTTGGAAAACTGGTTCTTTCTCATCCTTTGACTGCTTACTTTATTATTTAGCACCCCTAATTCAAGTTATTTCTTTCGTCTTACCTTTACTTTTAGGAATTTGTATACTATTTAGGGGAATAATCAATTTATCAAGCCTTTATTTCTTTCTAATTTGTTATATTTTAAATATCTTTTTAAATATATTTACCATTAAATTATTAAAGAAAAAAATAAAAGATCACTACAAAGGAATATTTGGATTTCCAATTTTTATCTTAACATGGATCCCAATTAACACAATCTGTTTATTTAAACGTACTAAAAAATGGGAACCAATTAAACATACCAAAAAAGGATACACCGAAAATATTTTAAATTAATTCGACAATTTTTTCTAAAACTTATCACAATTATCTATTTAAGAGTTGACTAAACTTAGATTTTTGATATAATTATTTTAGAAGGTGACAGTAATGAAATTAAATAAAAGAGGTTTTACACTTGTTGAATTATTAAGTGTAATTGTAATATTATCCGTAATTGTCTTAATTGCAACCAATGCCGTTGTACCAATGGCCGATAGTGCTAGAAAGCAAGTATTAGCAATGGAAGCAAATACCCTTGTAAAAGCTGCTCAAACTTTATATATTCAAGATAGTGGATCTACTTCAGCGTGTTATTCTTATGATGAATTATTAGATTCTGGTTTAATTGAAAAAGATGATGAAAATTATACTGGAAGTATTTCAATTGAAGTAGGAGAAGATGGTGCTTATACTTATAAAATTTGGTTATCTAATGGCCAATATATGATTAATGGTGTAAATCCCGATGTAACAAGTGATGATGTAGAAGCATCAGCATCGGAGGCATCTACAACTTGTAGTGCAAATTAATCTAGTGAAAAGCTAGATTTTTTTATTGGTTTATTTTATAATATTACTAGGTGGTAAGGTTGAAAATAAAAACGTAGAATTATAACACGCAAAAGGAGTTCAAAAAATCAAATTTTTTTGAACTAAAGTA
>CALVQS010000071.1 GCA_944358165.1 uncultured Bacilli bacterium
TTTTTTATTAAAAAACAAAAGCAAATACCATATTTTGAAATCATATCAATCGGTGACATTTTAACTAATGATTAACAACGCATTTTTCGCTATTTCACTTAAATTCTGCTATTTTCTTGTAATTTCTTCTTCATTTTGGAATAAAGTACTAAATACTTCTCTATTAGCACTTATTTCTTTAAAATCACTTCTTTGATATAACGTCATTAAAAATTGAAATTTTTCTTCTTCATTTAAAGAAGCGATAAAACCAGGACATTTTTCAATTATTTTTATAATACTCTTCCCATTATCTGATACTAATTTTAAAAATTCTTTTTCATATAAAACTAGACCTTTTTCACTTATACTTTTGTCAAAATAATAATCATGATAATATGATATTTCCTTTAAATGAGTGCAATTATATTTACTATAATATATATTTTCCATTTCCATATTCAAAAAATCATACAAAAATTTTAAATAAGAGGAATTATTACTTTCAAACATTAAAGAAACTTTAATTTTTTCTAAGCATTCAGGCACTAAGAAAATTCTTAAGAACGCTTCATCAAAAAGACTAGCCATACACATTACAAGCCTAGAAGTATATTTTTCATGACTATTAAGAAGTGCCATAAATAATTCTCCTCCACAGTCTATTGTGTTATTTGCGTACTGAAATAGAGCATTCATTAATTGTTCATCTCGATATTTTGATCCCTTTAAAACTTGAGCAATAAAAATTGGCTCTTTTGTACCAATAATAACATCTATTTCATTTTTACACTTTGAATACTCAAGTAATAAACTAGGAAGCAACTTTTTAGGATATCCTCCTTCTTGTGCTGCCACTATAAATGCTTCTAAAATTTTAGCGCTTAAATTAATCGAACTTTTTTTAAAAACTTTTTCTAAATAATCCCATTTTTTATTGCATTTTCACCTATTGCAGGATAAGCAAGCAATTTTTCTACCAACTCATCCATTGGAGGATTTTCAATATTCAAAATAAAACGATAATAAAGTTCTAAATCATCTTCTTCTATAATACAACTTTTAAGTAGTTCCATATCTAAAATGCCAAGATTAATTAAATCACAAATTTTTTGTTCCCCTTTTCTTTCTTTTAAATCACTAATTAATTTAGTCATGGAATTTGTCATAATATGCCTCTTTTCTATATACCTCTATTCATTTCCTCTTCATCTTGAAATAAAGGACTAAATACTTCTCTATACTTCCGTATCGTTTCAAAATCTTTTTTATTATATAATTCAGTCAAAATACGCATCTTATCTTCACTTGATAAGTCATGCATATCCTCTTTTGCCTGTTTTTGTTCCCTTACTTGTATTAATTTCCCAAGATAAGACGTTACTACCGGCAAATTAGATTTAGCAAAAGTATATCTAATAATATAAATATCTTCACACTCTTGCATAGCATCTAAAAGAAAAGGAATATTGTTTAATAAACAAGTATTAGATGTTAATTTTCTTCCTTCTCCTAATTCTATAAAATTAGCATCTAATAAAAGATTAGAAATTACTTTAAAATCTTTTAATTCTACTATTTTATTAATAAATTCAGAAAGGAAATTTTTATCTAAGGAAGCACGACACTCATAAATAAATAAAGCATCATTTGTATCTAATATCCATTGTTTTATATCTTCCTTTGTTGTTGTATCATTAGGAGAAAGATGATTTACCAAGGCATATACACTACTAACATTTTTATACGAAACAAGTTTTTGATATAATTCTTTAACAATATCTTTAGGAGAAAATGCTTTTAATAAATTAGCTTTTAAATTTTCTTTCATTCTTAAAATAAAATCACTTATATACTCGCAAGCATTTGTAGCTAAAAGCGCTAAAACTAATTCCTTAAGCAAATCTAGAGGAATATTATCTACATTTAAAACAAAAAAAGATATAAAACGAGCCTTATTGCCCTTTAAGATTGCCCTACCTAACTTATCAATTGGGGCACCTTCAATATCACGCGCAAACAAACTAATAAACTCCTCATCTTGACAGGCAATTTCTGCTTCAGCAAGTTCATCAACTGGTGCACCTTTTATATTAAGAGCAAACAAATAAATCTTTGATGCTTCTTTAATATCCATTAAAGTTTCAGCAAATTTTAACATAAGTTTCTCATTAATTAAGCCCTTACTTTGCATCAATAAAGCAAAATCATTAATTTCTGCTGCCTTTCTAGTTGCTAATATTGCATTAGCAAGCTTATTAATCGGAGCTCCAATATCACAAGCAAATAAATAAATGTATTTGGCATTTTTAGTTTCTATTACAGCATCAGCAAGTTCATCAATTGATGCACCTTTTACATCACGAGCAAATAAATAAATGTATTTAGCATCCTTAGTTTCTATTATAGCTTTAGCAAGTTTACCAACCGGCGCACCCTCAATATCGCATGCAAATTTATAAATATATCTTGGATCCTTAATTAAAATAATAACCTCAGCAAGCTTATCGATTGGAGCATCTTTTACTTGACTTGCAAAAAAACTAATTAACCACCCTTCTTTTAAATAGTAAAATGTTTTTAAAACATCATCAATATCAATAACACCAAGTTTTATTAAAGTATTTAATTGCTCAAAGCTATTATTTATAATTAAATTTCTAATATTTATATTCATACTTTCTCCTTCTTTCTTACATTCCCCTAGTTATTTCTTCATCTTCATCTTTAAATAAAGTACTAAATATTTCCCTATTATTACGAATCGTTTCAAAATCCTCTTTTTGATATAATTCTAATAAATACGTGAATAAATCTGTCTGTTGAATTGATTGTTTTACCATATCAGCAATAAACTGATTAAAATAAGATATAATTGTAGCATCTTTTAATTCTTGCCTAGTTTGTACTAAAAAATCTAAATTCTCTGGTTTTAAAATTACTTCTAACAACTTATTTGAATTTTTTTCAACATAAATATCAAAAGGTAATTTATTTTTATCTTCCTTATTAAAATCTACCCGTTTTAATAAAGAAACTATAACTTGCAAATTATTATCAGAAGCAAACACACGATTAAAAACAGCATCAAAAGAAACACCTGGTATTGTCTGCGCAAGATGTATCATAGCAAATAAATTATCACTATTTAAAACTTCTAAAGATAGCTTATAAACTAGTTCTTTATAACCTAAAAAATTCATTAAAGAAGTTAGTTCAACTATAAAACCTATGTCTTTAGTAGCAATTGCTTCTTCTATAATTCCTTCCAAAAGTAAATTACGAGTTTTAAGATTCATTAACAAAAAATGAATTTTGTGAACATCTTTTGTACTTATCACTTCTTTGACCAACGCATCTAAATTTACAATTCCCATATCTATTAAATCATTTAGCATAAATCCTTTATCTTTTTTTACATTATCAATTAATTTTCTCAAATTATAATTCATATTTACTTCACCTTAAGTTATTATTATAAAAGAAATAATATTTAAAGTAAAGTAGAAAACTTCCTTTCAAGTATTTTTTTCTCGCTCACATAAGTATTACCCTTTTTAAAATAATGATATGTATTTTTCTTTAAAAAGGATAAATCTAGTTTTTTTTCATTTTTTATACTCCTATATGGCAAATCATTTAAATATCTCTCTAACTCAAAACGCATATTTTGATATTTAAAGTTTTTATATTCATAAATAATTTTATAAATAAGAAAACTAATAATTAAATAATTATTTAAAGAAAAGATTTGATTATACGTAATAAAAAGTAAAATTGATAAAACACTAATAATAAAACTAATTTTAAAGGCTTTCTTAAAAGGAAATAATATTTCCCAAATACACCTAAGCAATTGATAACCATCTAAAGGAATAATGGGTAGTAAATTAAAAATTAATATGGTTGTATTATAAGTTAAAAATAACTCATAAGTACTACTTCTAATAAAAGAAAGAGAATAAAAAAAAGAAAAAAGAAAGTAAAGAAGTATTTGAAATAAAATGCCAAAACTTGCTATTAATAAATCATGACTTATTTTAGTATTAATCTTTTTATCGATTTTAGTTACTCCACCCGAAGGATAAATATCTACTCGAAGTATTTTATATCCAAGTAATTTAATTATTAAAATATGGCCAAGTTCATGAAATATAACAATTAAATAAATCAAAATAATATTTTTAATAAGCCCAGTTAATAAAAAAGATAAAATAAGTAGATAAGTAGAAAAATGGATATTAAATAGATGCCATATATTCTTCATAACTTATAAATTCACCATCTTTACTAATGGTTATATAAATATCATCACTATTACTAGTGCCAAGAATATTTCCTGATTCTAAGTAATCGTATACTTTAATATCTGTATCTGTAATATTAGAATACCATATATCTACTCCATCATTGCCTTGAATAATAATCGTATTTCCTAAATCATCTTTTTCCCCTATAAACACAACAATACCACTTGTAATCACGTTTACTACTTCATTCATTCCGATTGTTAATTTACTCCCATTTTTAAATGGTTCTATATTCGTATAAGTAATATTTCCAAACACTACCTCGGAATCATTATCTTTTTTAGTTATATCAACACTTCCAAATAAACTTTGATATAATTCATTAATCTTTGTAAATTCTAAAGAATCTTCTAATACATATTTTTGATACAATTCTTTATTTTCATCACTAAT
>CALVQS010000072.1 GCA_944358165.1 uncultured Bacilli bacterium
TACATATATCTTCTTGAGTACCAATTGCATCAATGGTAATAATTTTATCTTTAATATCAAGTATTTTAATTAATTCATATGGCAATCGCATAAAAAAATAACTTGACAAAAGCTTTGTTTTGTGATAAATTATTTGCAATTACATTTTAAAGGAGTGAGAGATATGGCTTCAATAATTGTGAACCACTTAATAAAAAGTTATTTTTGTTTAAGCATTTGCTGCTTAAAATCTTTCTCAACCTTAAATGTTATTATGTTTTAAAAACAAGTGTCTAGATTTTATTTTCGACACTTGTTTTTTTAATATTTAAAGGGAGGGTGTTATGAACAAATTAAGTATTAAAGAGTTATTGCAAGTAGTAGGAGAGTACAACCCTGATGAACTAGCGAAAGTTCAAAAAGCATATGATTATGCAGATAATCTTCATGATGGACAATTTAGGCAAAGTGGTGAACCATATATTAGTCATCCTTTGAATGTTGCTTACATTTTAGCAGAAATGCATGCTGATGGTGATACACTTTGTGCAGCGTTACTTCATGATACACTCGAGGATACAGATATAACAAAAGAAGATATTTCGTATTTATTTGGTAAAAATGTAGCTAATTTAGTGGATGGTGTTACTAAGATTAGTAAACTTAATTTTTCTTCTAAAAAAGATCAAATTTTAGCAAATACCAGGAAAATTATTACTGGTATTACTGAAGATGTAAGAATTATTATGATTAAACTTGCAGATCGTCTCCATAATATGCGAACATTACAATTTAAAACTCCATTCAAGCAACAAGAAAATGCTTTGGAGACAATGGAAATATATGTTCCTTTAGCTTACTATATAGGAGCATATCGTATAAAATCGGAATTGGAAGATTTATCTTTGCAGTACCTAAAGGCTGATACTTATCATCGGTTGGAAGAGAAAAAGCAGAAGTTGGAAGCAACTAATGAACCATATCTAAAAGAAATGCTTGCTAAAATACAAACAATGTTAAATGAACGAAATATTCCAAATGAAATAAAAATCAGAACAAAAAATATATATGGTATATATAAAAGATTATGTGCAGGGCATAAGTTATCGGATATTCATGATTTGTTTTCTTTAAAAATAATGGTAGATGAAATTGAGAAGTGTTATTTGACACTATATTTGATACATAGTAAGTATCACCCAATTAATGATAAGTTCAAGGATTATATTAGTAATCCAAAAACAAATATGTATCAATCCTTACATACTACTGTGTTTGGTCCGAATGATCGTCTTATACAAACTCAAATTAGAACCTTCGAAATGGATAGAATAGCTTCTTTTGGTTTAGCTACTTATTGGGATATAATGGAAGGTAATGCAAGAGAGATAATGCAACAAGATTTAAAAGATAAGTATCAATTTTTTAAATCTTTAGTAGAAATTAATGCTGTATTTGGAGATAACCAAGATTTTGTTAATCAAGTAAAAAATGAATTGTTTTCTGATAAGATTTATGTGTATACATCAAAGGGTGATATTGTTGAATTGCCTAAGGGGGCAACACCAATAGATTTTGCATATAAGATTCATACGGATATTGGTAATACCATGGTAGGTGCAATAGTTAATGAAGAATATGCTCCGATTGATTATAAATTAAAAAATAAAGATCGAGTAAGAATTATTACTGATGATTTATCTTTCGGACCTAGAAAAGAATGGCTAGATAAAGTAGTTACAACTAGAGCTAGGAAAAAGATAAGAGAGTTTGAAAGGAGATGATCATAATGTGTAAAATTTATGTAGATTTTGATGGTGTTTTGGTAGATACACCAAAAATTATTTGTAAAGAAATAGAAAGAAATGGTAATTGTATTGAAACATTTAAAAATTTGTCTTGGGATTATTGTTTAAGTAATTGTAATGAAATTGAAAATAATATTAAGTATTTGCAACAATTGTTACAAAAACAGGAGATTACAATTTTAACTCATGTTTATTCTGAAAAGGAAAAAAGCAAAAAAAGTAAATTTATATCAAAAAAGATAGGCAATATAAATGTAATTGCAGTTCCTTATTTTTTGAAAAAAAACGAAATGGTTGAGGCAGAAGGAAATATTTTAATAGATGATTGCTTTTCAAATATTTTAAGTTGGGAAAGTGCCGGAGGAATTGGTATATTATTTGATAAAGAAAGAAAGTTAGAAAATATTTTATTAGAAATGGAGACAAAATTGTATGAATAATCCTAATGATTTAGTTTTAAAAATTGGAATTACTCCTTCTAATGCGCCTTTTAGAATTAGTTGTTTAAGAACTTTTTTATATATTAATGCAATTGCTGAAAAAAATGCGTTTGTAGGAGGAAAAAGTAAATTGATTTTTCAAATAGATGACACTAATAAGAAACGTCGTCTGCATACAAATGAAGAGATATTTGATTTTTATGAAAAAATCGGAATTTTACCATCTAAATATTCAGAAACTGTTAAAACTGTTCAAACAGATTTGAAAAATGAATGTGAATTTTTCTTTAGAAAACTGCAAGAAATGGGATTTATTATATTATTACCAGAACCAAATTTGTATGCTTTTAATATAAAAAAATATAAGGAGATTTATGGTAATCAAATTTGTGTGAAAGATTTAATTCATGGAAAAGTTGTTTTTAATGTAAATGATATAGTACAATCTGATACTATAAATATAAGAAGAACGGATGGAACTTTTTTATATAATTTTAGTTCTGCTATTGATACAATATATTGGAAATTTACTCATTTAGTTAGAGGAAATGATAAACTTTCAAGTGCTGCTTTTCAAAATATGTTTATTACAGCTTTAGGATATCAAACTCCAATTTATCTTCATATTCCACTATTGTTTGAAGAAAAGAATTCTATGCATATTAATGCTAGAGATGATTTTAGAGACTTGTTAAAAAAAGAAGGAATATCTTATATGGCAGGGATTAATTATATTTTAAATACTGGATACGGAGAACAATCTGATTTTTATCCATCTATTGAGGCTTTTAATCAACAATTTGATGTTAAAAAACTACATAAAAGCGATGCATATTTTGATTTTAATATTCTGAAAAAAACATATCATAGATTTTATCAAAATGATATGAGTTATGAACAATATTTTGAACAATTAAAAAGACATTTATTGTTAGTGGGAGAAGATTTGGAAATTCTATATTATGCAAAAATTGGATATCGTAATAATTTGAGTGCTGAAAAGGTAATCTTACTTTATAAACAAATGAGGCAAGAACATTTTGATGAAATATCTAATGATTTGAAAGAAAGAATTAAAAAATTAATAGAGTTGTTAAAGATTGATTACGATTTAACAATACAGCAAATTTTAAAGGACAAAAATAATATGAAAGTGGATTTACAATTAGTTAAATATATTCTTTGTGGATATAAAGAAGGATTATCTTCTATTGTTTATCGACAGTGTTATGCTGATGAAGAATATATGGAAAGATTAGAATATGTTAGGAGGAAATTATAATGGAAAAATTAGGGATTATCTCTCCCGCTAATTCAATTATTGGAGAGAAAAGTGTTGAACAATTTAATAAAGGAATCAAAAAATTGCAAGAATGTGGTTTTGAAATTATTATAGGAAATAATGTTTATTCTAATACCCTTGGCTATTGTGGGACCATTGATGAAAAATTAGAAGATATTTATGAAGTGTGTGAGAAGTGTAAATATGTAATTTGTTCAACAGGCGGAATAAATGCGAACGTATTATTAGAAAAATTAGATTTTTCCAAAATTAAAGATAATATTTTTATAGGAAATAGTAATCCAGTGTTATTGTTTAATGCTTTTTATGAAATTAATAAACAAATTTCTTATATTGGGCCAAATGTAAAATCTTTAGGTAAAGATGATGATTTATTTTCAGTTAATTGCTTAAAAAATAAAATTATGAATGGTAGTAAAGAGGTAGAAACAGAAAAAGAAAATGTTATCGTAAAATTTGGGAATGCTTCAGGTATATCAATAGGTGGTAACATTCAATCCTTACGTAGAATTATTGGGTTAAAATGTTTTCCTAAAGTTAAAAAGTATATACTTTATTTAGAAGCTGATCCAACAGAAACTAATGTAACAGAGTATGAAAGTATTATTTCTCAATTTAAGCAAGCTGATATTATTAAAAATGCCCAGGGTATCATTATAGGTTCATCTAATTATGATAAAAATTACTATTTGAAATTATTTCGTGATTTTAATGGTCCGATAATTATTTGTGAAAATTTAGGACATAATATTCATAATAATGTTATGCCAATTGGTAAAAATATTAAAATTAATGGAAATAAAATTAGTGAGGAATAAATGTTATACAAAATTTTTAGATTTTTGAATAATCGTTTTGATGACAAGGAAATCGCTCATATGAATTCTATCATATTAAGAATGTGGTATAAATATGTAAATATGCAAGCTAATAATCAAGATATAATAATTAATCTAAACCAAATGAATAATTTTGAAATTAAGTATGAAAATAAGCATTTTATATTAATTATTTTTCAATCTATATTTCAATTAAATAAACGACAAATGGAGTTGTTAATTAAAGAGATATATGAATATTTTGGAAAGAAATATCCAATTAATTTTGATTACAAATTAATTAATCCAATATATTTTTCTAT
>CALVQS010000073.1 GCA_944358165.1 uncultured Bacilli bacterium
CCTGAGCCAGGATCAAACTCTCAATAAAAAAGATTTATGTTTAAAATCTTATAAATTTCAGTTTAATCTAAGCTACTCAAAATTGACTTTTTAACTTAGTTTTCAAAGATCATTTCTTGCGTTGCTTTCTTTTGCATCGCGTAGATATACTATAACATCTTCGCAATGTTTTGTCAACAACTTTTTTTATTTTTTTTGCACTTTTTTCAGGCTTTTTACAGCCTTTTTGTCGAGTGCATAAGTAATATAACAAACTCCGCGAAATATGTCAACATTTTTTTTGCATTTTTTTGATTTTTTTTACATTTTCTTGTTTTTTGTCGAAAATAAGCTTGATTTTCGCTACTTTTTTATATCACTTACCCTAATATATTATGATGTGCATTAAAAAAAATTACTATTTTTTAGTAACTTTTTCAGTTCGTTTTATTTCGATTTTACAATTTTTCTATATATTTGATAATATTTTTTTATTTCATCCCGAGCAAAATGTCCCTCTTTCTTCTTCTTCATTTCAATCAAATTGGACAATTCTTTTTTGATAATTAATTGGATCTCTTTGGAGTAATGCATAATTTTTTTATGATAATTATACTCATTGTAATCTAAAATTTTAAATCCTCCATCTGGAAAAACACGCAAATCCAAATCATAATCTATATATTTGATAATTTTCCCATCTATAATATATGGAGTAGCGATATTACAATAATAAAATAATCCGAATTTTTTTAACTGGCCAATAATATTAAACCAATGTTTTTTATAAAAGAAAAGGATTGCTGGCTCTTTCGCGTGATAGCTTCGACCATCTGCTTCTGTTAGCTTTGCTTTGTTGTTTGCTACCACAATTTTTTCTTCATCAACTGCTAAAACAATCGCCTCATCACATAACTGATGCAAACGCCCATCATGTTTATAACAATGAATTGCTAATTTATCGCCTACCTTTATTGTGCTTTTTTCTTTATTCATTTCTTACTCCTGGCTTTCTAACTAATTTTATTATAGCAAAGAAAAGAAAAAATAACAAATCTTAGTTTGTTATTCCTTGTAAAACCTCTATTGCTTTATTTAATTGAGCATCTGGTATGGTTACTTCACCATTTTCATCTGTCACCTCTTCATTTAGAATATAGTAATCTGGGCTTATACCAATACCATCAATGCAAGTTCCATTTGGAGTGAGCCAGTAAGCAGAAGTATATTTTACCATAGAGCCATCATCTAATTGCATGGTTTGTTGAACTTTGCCTTTTCCAAAAGATGTTTCTCCTACAATGGTTGCTCCATAGCTTTCTTTTAAGGCCGCAGCAAGAATTTCTGATGCTGAAGCAGTATTTTCATTAATTAAAACGACAATTTTATAATTTTTTGATTCGCTTGTTTCATCATTATAGTTTGTTACGTTACTTTGATCACTTAAGCTATAAATTCTTTTTCCTTTTTCTAAGAAAATACTTGCTACATCGGTTGCAGCTGTTAGGTATCCTCCGGTATTATCTCGTAAGTCAATAATTAGTGATGTCATTCCTTCATTTTCTAATTCATTTAAAGCACTACTAACTTGAGTTGCTAAAGTTTTAGAGAAAGTTTGTATTTTTAAATAACCAATGCTGCTATTTTCAACCATATAATAGTCAATATTAGGAGCAATTAAAGTTTCATTTTTCAAAGATACCGTTACTACTTGTTCTCCTCTTTGCAATTTTAATGTAAATGTTCCGTTATTTTTCTTTATTAGATTTACTACTTCTGTTGCGGTCATGTTTGTTACATCTGTATCATTAAAGCCAATAATAATGTCGCCTGGCAAGATTCCTGCCTTTTTAGCTGGAGTGTTATCATAGACTTTTACAATGCTTTTATCACTATTATTAATTGATACTCCGATTCCCTTATATTCTCCCGATAAAGAATCAAATAATTCTGCGGTGCTATCATCATCAAGATAAGTTGTATAATCATCTCCAAGGTAATCCATCATACCAGCGATTGCTTCATCTAAAAGTGCCCCTGTATCTACATCTTCATAATAATTTGACAAAATGTTTGCATAAACACTTAAAAATTCATTTAAGTCCTCATCATTTGACAAATCTCCATAAGTCGTATCATAGGATAATTTGTTGTTATTATATACAATGACACCTGCTGTTAAAGCAGAAATAATACTTGTTACTACCACAATTCCAATTACCCATCCTAAACTAAAGCCTTTATAATTATTTACTTGATTCATCTATTCACCTTCTACTATAAAATCATATCACAAATTTCCAAAAATATAAAGAAAAAGATACTAACTTTCAGTATCTTCTGGTTCAATATAAGCAAGTTCGCTTGCAATCGACTCTTCATCGGTAAAAGCTTCAGCAATTTCGCCATTTCTAATCTTTAAAAGTGTAACATCGCCAACTTTTAAATCCGATAAATTTGTTACGTCTACATTTATATTTTCTGAATCATAGAATTTTTTATTTAATTCCTTATTTAAATCCGCAAAATATATTTTCAACGGTTCTTCATTTCTAGAATAGCCACTCATTATACCACTATAATAAACAGCTCGTAAGTCTTCCGTACTATAAATCATAACATAATATTCTTCTTCTGGCTTTTCTAACATGGAACCAATCATTGTAACGTTATAATTTATGCTACCTTCTATTACTTCTCTTTCTTCGTCATCCTTATTTAGTAAATCTTTGGTTACAAATATTCTTGTAAAAAAGTAGATTCCTAAAATTAATATAATTACGATTACTAAAATACGAATAAAGCGAATCATTTCCGTTTGTTCTTCACTGCGGTATTTTTCTACTTTGATTTTTTCTGATTTTTCTTTTTTTGCCATTTTCATCACCTGAATAAATTATATCAGCAAAAATAAAAGAAAGCAAGGTTTTACGCACTTTGCTTCCTGAAAAATCGCTATTTTCTTAGTTTTTGGCTATCCATTTCAAAATTTAAGCTCATTATTTGAATTCGTCTTAATTCTTTTAGAGTAAGACAATATTTTTGATAAAGTAAATCTATTCGGTTCGCTCTATCCATTGTAGAAATACGATTCATTGTTATGACAATATTTTCTAATTCTTGAGGTAATACATTCAAACTTGTAATTTCATTAAAACTTCCTCTTGCAATTTGATGAGATAAAGCAGCAATATTGTTTTGTAATTCCTCTAAAGTTTCCTTTTTGATGTTTGCCATTAAACCATTATTCATAACATAAATACTTTTTTCTTTTTCTGTCGTTCTTTCTATTATTTCACTTCCTTCTAAATTTGGAAGTAAACTATAAATTGTTACTTGTTCCTCGGGAGTTTCAAAACTACTTTTTACTCCTTCATATGGAATATTAGTCATAGTTAAAATATTTTGTCTTACTACCTTTAATTTTTCTTTTAGATTTTCATCTAAATGATTCATACATTCTATACTCATTTTCATTCCCCTTTCGTAGCGAGCTATCTTACCACGAACTTGTGTTTTTGTCAAATTATTTTAAAAGGAAGCTTATTTGCTTCCTGATACTACTTTGGTATTTCCTAAAGATTCCGCGATTGTTACCATTTCTTCTGTGGACAAGTCATTGCTGGTTAAATAATAGGATACATTATCACTTGTCCAAGTCATAGAATTTGCACTTTTAGCTGCTATGGTATCGCTTAACATCACTGGATCACCATATACGGGAATGATTTCAAACTCACTAGCTACACTTGCTACTTCCTCAATTAACACAAAGTTTTTATCTCCAGCAAAAGTCAAAATCATCCGATTTCCTTCATCTGTGTCTACTTCTTCACTATTTGATAGATAGGTTTCACTTGGAATGTATAATGGATAGATTACACTATCTAAAATATTACTTGACTTGGTATCACATTCTTCATTTTCACAAGATTCATTTGTTTCTCCATTACTACTTTCTTCATTTGGATTTGTTGTGCTGTTTTCTTCTGTTTTACCCTCTTCACTATTTTCGTCATTTTCCTTATTTTCTTCGTTATTTTCTTCATTTTCGGCACTCAAATCAATTAAATCTTCTAATAAGAAATCTTCTTCTTTTAATCCTGCTTTTAAATCAATGGATGAAAATACCACTTTAATGTTTACAATATCTTCTTCATCATATACTTCTACTTTCTCTAGATTCATGTCTTTGTCAAAATAAATCTTTTGATACGTCAAATTGGAATTATTTGGATAATTTACCTTGGTTTTAATGACATAATTTTTGTCTTGTTCTTCTAAAGTCATTTCTTCATCATTTTTAATGTCATTTAATAAGGAAGATAAAATGTAGGATTGACTACTGTTTGATGGCCACTCACTTTGGAACTTGAAACTTTTGTTTAAAGTTGGCGTTACCACTATAACACACAAAAGTTTTAAATTTTTATAGTATCTTATATATTGTTTTATTAAATTTATTTATTTTCTATTTTATCTTGCGATTCAATATATTTATAGTTTAAGTTATTATTTTTAGTTATTACTGATTCTCCTAATTTTCTTTCAAGGTCATCTCTAGCAACTTTAGCAGTATTACCACCCATTCTTGCTATTTTTTTGTTTTGTTCTAAACCATAAGGCTTATGTTTTTTAGCAAGTTCTCT
>CALVQS010000074.1 GCA_944358165.1 uncultured Bacilli bacterium
ATCCTGTAATCATATAAAAATGAGAATTTAATTTCAATTCCCATTCTTTTGTTATGCAGCCACAAAACTGTAACTTACAAATACTAAATTTAAAGAATATCATACAATAAAATATTTATAAAAAAGGTAAAAATGAAATTTTTAATAGCAAAAAAATCCGTTCGACACGGTTCGACAAATTTTGCACTCCACTTATGTTACAATAAAAAACTTAGGAGGAAGATTATGTATTTTAGTGAAAAAAACAAAAAAGGCATAGCAAATGAAATTGCTTTTACTCAAAAATTGGATTTAAGATATGTTTATGAATTAGAAAGTTCATTTAAAGAATTATTATATGGTTTATTTGATAATTTAAAAGAAAATGACTATATAGAATGTTGGAAAAGCAAATATATTGAAAAAGCAGATATTAAGATAAGAATTAATGGTAATATTAAAGGCATTAGCATAAAAATGGGAGAAGCTAATTCGGTCCATCAAGAACATATTATAGATTTTGCAAAGTATTTAACAACAATCGGAGTTGAAAATGACATTATTGAAGAGTTAAAATCTTATATATATGGAACCATTAAAGGCGAAGTAATGAGTGCTCAAGATTATTGCAAAATTAAATACAAAGAAATAGCAAGTATTAAAAAAGCTTTATCGGACTTTTATGTAAAAAATAATTTAATAATGCATTTTTTATTTAAAGGGAGTAACATTTATGAAGCAGACGCAATAATTCATGGAACTCCAGAAAAATTTTTATGGGCAACTAAAAGCGAAATTTTAAAATATCAGCTAAAGTATCCAATGGATAATTCAATGAACATAAAGGTTGGCTCCTTAAATATTCAAAGTAAAAACCGAAATTTAAAAAATAAGGATAGATATATCACCGCAAGTGAATGTATTCAAGTAAAATGGCATAGCATAGAAAGAGATCTATATAGAATCACAAAAGACCGTCAAAAACGCCAAAAATGCCATATAACTTGACAATAAAGAACATTAATAGTTCTTTTTTTCTTAAATTTGTGGTAAAGTTATAGTAGTGATGAATATGAAGAAGATTATTATTTTTGGTGGAGGCAGTGGCCTATCACAATTACTTAAAGGTTTAAAATTATTTCCTATAGACATTACCGCGGTTGTATCGGTATCGGATAATGGAGGTTCAACTTTAAGGTTAAGAAAAGATTTTAATATTCCCGCAGTAGGAGATATTTCCAAAGTCTTAATGGCTATGAGCAATACAGACCAAGACATTGTAAATTTAATGAATTACCGTTTTAAGCAATCAAAAACATTAGGAAACCATTCAATTAAAAACTTACTTTTAACAGCTTTATTAGAACAAAAAGGCGATTTTGCAAGTGCCATACCTGTTTTAGCAAAATTATTAGATATAGAAGGAAAAGTTTTACCAATAACAGAAGACAATGCCGAATTAGTAGGAATTACTATTGATGGAAAAAAAATAAACGGTGAAACAAGTATTACAAAATGTAAGAAAAAAATTGAAAAAATCATGTATGATAAAGAAGTAGTTGCAAATCCAGAAGTATTAGAAGCCATAGGTGAAGCAGATTTAATTATCTTTTCATCAGGAAGTCTACTAACAAGTATTATTCCAAATATCATTATTCCTGATGTCGTAAAAGCTATAAAAAAGAGTAAAGCACCCAAATTATATATTTGCAATCTAGTAACTCAACCAGGCGAGACAGATGATTTTAAAGTAAGTGACCACATTAATGTTTTAGAAGAGTATCTAGGAAAAGGAACGATTAATATGGTTTTAGCAAATAATGTCGAAATACCACAAGAATTAGTACTAAAATATGCCACGGAAGAACAAAAAGATCCAGTACCTCTAGATGAACCAGTATTGAAAAAAAGAGGAATAAAAGTAATTAAAGACAAAATATATACGGTCGAAGATGGATATTTAAGACACGACACTTTAAAAACAGCTTATTTAGTTTTCTCAATCTTAATGGAGAATGAAAAATGACTTATACAACAAGAGTAAAAGAAGAAATATCGAAGACAGAATTAAATGAAAATGAAAAAATATGTGAATTATCTGGTTTTATAAGATTTGCAGCGAGCATAAAAGAAACTATTACAATTACTTTAGAGAATGCCAGTGTTGCCAGAAGAATCTACACCAGTATCAAAGAAATATTTGCAGTTCGTGCCAAAATTACGATTAGAAACCAAAGAAGATTCCGTATTAAACAAATATACATTTTAGAAATCAAAGAAAAAGTTCCGCACATAATTAAATTTTTAAATTTAATGGAAGGCACCAAAAAAATTCTTCCAAACGAATTTTTCTTAAGCGTTCAGGAAGAAAAGATTGCTTATTTAAGAGGAGTATTTCTTGCCGTAGGCACAATTAATGATCCAGCATCTAGTGGTTATCATCTAGAAATAGTAACAGATATGAACCGAGAAGCCATATTTATAACCAAATTATTCAAAGACCTAGGAATTACGGCAAAACACATAAAAAGAAATTCAAAATATATGGTATACATCAAAAATGCAGAAGTCATTGGCGATATTATCAAAATGTTTAAAGCAACAAACTCCTATTTTTATTTTGAAGACATCAGAATTTATCGTGATCATAAAAACATGGTAAATCGTTTAAACAATTGTGAAATTGCCAATCAAGAAAAATCGATTACAACCGGTTTAAAGCAATTAGAAGATATTAAATATTTAAAGGAGCAAGACTTATATTCTCTTTTAGATGATTCTACCAAGATTGTTTTAGAATACCGAGAAAAATATCCAGAAAGTTCCCTAAAAGAACTAGCAGACATCATCAGTATGGAAACTGATTACAAAATAGGTAAAAGTGGTGTAAATCATCATTTTATCAAAGTAAAAAACTTAATTAAAAAGCATAAAGAAAAGTAGAAAATTTGACAAACAAGATAAGTCTATGTTAAAATAACTCCCCGAAAGAGGGGATTTTTATGATAAGAGACAATGAAGGAAGAATAATTTTAGATAATTTAAAAGAAGTAGATTATTATACAGAGGGAAGAAAACCAAAAATATGGTTATCTGACGGTCAAAACTTATATTTATTTAAGATGCATGCAATGAATTATGAAAATTATGCAGAACTGATTGCAAGTGAATTAGCAAAACAATGTGGATTAGAAACGGCAACATACGATTTAGCAATTTATAAAGGAAAAGCGGGGATAGTAACACCAAGTTTCTTAAAAGAAAATGATATTATAATCAGTGGAGAAGAAATTTTAAGTGATGGAACAAAAATAGCCAAAAGAAATAATTTAGGAATTACTTTAACAAATTCGCTTGATAGTATTGTAATAGCGCTAAATCTTAGATATTCCTTTACAAATATAGACGAAATAGTTTATTCATTGTTATGCATGTGGTGTTTTGATTTCTTAATATCAGAAAGTGATAGAAATGTTAATAACTGGAGTATCATTAGCAATAAAAATGGAATTAAACTAGCTCCTATATATGATTGTTCAACTATGGCCTTTTTAAATAATGACATCTCATCCTATATGAACAGACTATATTCATATAATACCATATTAAATATGTTAGACTCTTTAAAAATAAGTTTACACTACTGTAAAGAATTAACAGATGCACCCCTACTGGTAGAGTTTGAAGAATTATGTAAGCAAGATTTTATATATGTAAAACCAATTATCGAAAAATTAATGAATATGAATGTAGGAGAAGCAATAAAAAGTATAGAAGAAAGACATAACAAAAATAAATTAGGAGATAAAGTATTTGAAATACCCCCTTTAGTAGGAATTTGGGTAGAAAAAGTAATAGAATTAAGAAAAAAAGATATGATGAATACTTTAAACAAAGTAATAAATGAAAAAAAGAAGCTTAAATTATCTCGTCAATAAGCCCGTACTCTTTAGCTTCCTCACTACTCATATAATAATCTCTTTCGCAATCCTGTTCAATTTTTTTAAGATCTTGTCCAGTATTTTTAGCTAAAATCTCGTTTAGCTTTTTTTTAATTTTAAGAATATGTTCTGCCTGAATTTGAATATCGGTCGCTTGTCCCTGAGTCCCACCTAGTACCTGATGAATCATAACCTCAGCATTTAAAAGAGCACATCTCTTACCCTTTGTCCCACTTGATAGAAGAAAAGCACCCATACTAGCAGCCATACCTACCACAATCGTTCGAACATCACTTTTAATATAATTCATCGTATCATATATTGCGAGTCCACTTGTAACCGAACCACCTGGACTATTAATATAAAGATAAATATCTTCATGATTAAGCGAATCCAAATACAAGAGTTCACTAACGATGATACTAGCTAAAGCATCATTAATTTCCCCACTTAAAATAATAATACGATCTTTAAGCAACCTAGAATAAAGATCATAAGCATATTCTCTATTACTACTCTTTTCTACAACCGTTGGTACAATGTTCATTTTTCTAAACATTCCTTTCCGTCTCACTGTGTTCGTCTTTAAGAAACAAACGACAATGAAAATAAATCTTTAT
>CALVQS010000075.1 GCA_944358165.1 uncultured Bacilli bacterium
AAAACTTGACAAATAAAAACTAGATAAAATCTAGCTTTATTGGATATTTACAAAAATTCAACTGCAAAACTCGGGAGTGGGTATTTTTGGAATACTTTTTATGGGGATGCTGTTATTTTACATGGTATAATGGGATATGCTTTAAAGAGTAATAAACTAGGATTCTCTGCTAAAGTATTGGATAAAGTAAAAATAAATCTTCAGGCTTTGAATATTAGTTTTATATTAGTATATGAATTAGATGATATTATAGTATATAGCTCTTCTTCTAATTTATATACTTTTTATTTGAATTTTTATCAGAAATGATTGCACTATTTTGTTATAACTGATACAATTATAACGAGGTAGTGTTATGAAAATAAATAAATATGAATATAATGGGGAAGAATATATTACAAATATGGATATGGATCAATATGATTTAAAAGAGCTTACGAAAGTGTTTCATGAGGTATATGATCATGAAGATTCTTTTTATGATAAAGTAATGTCTGCTAAAGATAAAAGTGTATTTGAAGCAATTAGAGAATTAGAAGAAATGCTTGAAGAAGAGAGAGTTCGTCTTACGAATCTTGGCATTTTAAAGAAAAGTAATTTGGGTAGAGTATCTTCTACATATGAAGGCGAAGCTTATATTGCTGGATTAATTGAATTAATGTTTTTATATTTAGAAATACATGGGTATAAAAGAGCTTTATATTTAAATGAAGAAATTGATCGTTTAGATCATGAAAATAAACCGCATATTCATGCGCTTTATGTTTCTTTATGTGCTTATTTTGAAGATGAACAAAAAATAAAGAAAGTATGTAAGAATTGTAATAGACCTTGTATTATTTATTTTATGTCTATGATGGTATTATATTTTAAGAGAGGTAATTTTGATAAAGCTAAAGAATTTTTAAATTTAATTAATTCTACTAATAATACTTTTATTCCTTATTTTCAGGGTAAGAAGATTAAGGGAGAAAAAGCACAAATAGTATTTAGTGTTGTAAAAGATTTTGATTATTTATTTGATAATCAATATATAAAAGAGTTTATTAAAAACAGGGGAAATGTATGAAA
This sequence comes from uncultured Bacilli bacterium, assembly GCA_944358165.1. GTDB lineage: Bacteria > Bacillota_I > Bacilli_A > RF39 > UBA660 > Caccenecus. The sequence continues at coordinate 1,072 of CALVQS010000075.1, forward strand.
AAGTTTGTTTTATTTGTTTGTTTATTATTAACTGGATGTGGAAATGAAATTAGTGAAGAGATGCCGGATAGTGTTTTTATTGATATGAAATTGGAAGATATTGAAGTGTTTGATGAAGTATATGTTAGTGATTTAATTCAAGATACCAATGTTTCTATTGAAGATTATAAACTTGATACCGATGTTATTGGAGAAAAAGAAATTGAGTTTTATTATACTTATCAAGATAAAAAGTATATATATAGAACTACTGTTAATGTTGTTGATATTGTTAAGCCTAAAATATTTGGAAGTAGTACTAAGACTGTTTTGGTTGGTTATGATGGTAATTTATGTAATACCGTTACTTATGGTGATAATTATGATGGACAACCGGAATGTATGGTTGTAGGTGAATATGATTTTGATAAAGTTGGTAAGTATGATATTGAGATTGTTGTAACCGATGTTAGTGGAAATAGTACGAATTATAATGTTACTTTAAATGTAGTTAGAGAAATATCTTCTAATAATAATAGTGGTGGTGGAAGTAGCTCTAAACTTGCTTTTAGTACTGCTTTAGAACGGTTTTCTAATCAAGATGTAGAACTTGGTATTGATGTATCAGAATGGCAGGGAGATGTTGATTATGAGGCTGTAAAAGAAGCTGGAGCAACATTTGTTATGATGAGAATAGGTGTTAAACTTGATAGTGGAGAGACTCCTGCTTTAGATGGACAGTTTTTGAATAATATTAAAAATGCGAAAGAAGCTGGTTTAAAAGTTGGTGTTTATTTGTATAGTAAAGCACTTTCAAAAGAAGAAGCGATAGAAGAAGCAGAATGGGTATTAAAACAATTAGATGGAGAGTCTCTTGATTTACCGATTGTGTTTGATTGGGAGATATGGGGTAATTGGAATAGCTATCACATGTCTTTTCATGAATTAAATGAGATGGCTCATACATTCATAGAAACTGTAGAAAATGCTGGATATGAAGGTATGCTTTATGGAAGTAAGTTTTATTTAGAAAACTTCTTTGAAGATCAAGACTTCGAAAATATATGGTTAGCTCATTATGCTAGTAATACTAGCTATGAAGGATATAAGATGTGGCAGTTTAGTAATGTAGGTAGAATTGATGGTATTTATGGTGATGTTGATTTAAATGTGATGGTAGTAGATAGTGAATGATAAAGAGACTGCTTGTAAAATTAATTGCTTAATTTTTCGGCAGTCTCTTTTTCTAAATCATCAATTAGAGTATTAATAGCAATTTGGGGTATTCGTGTAATTGGACATTCTTTTAATAAATTACAAGCTTTTATGGCTTTTCTACAAGAGATAATATTATTTTCTTTCATTAACTTAATTATTTTTAATGTTCTAACTACTTCAACGCCATTTTTTTCAGCATAATTTTTTAATCTATTATCACCAGTTGCAAGTATACAACTATTATCTCTTGCTATAACAAAATTAAGTAAATCATATGTGGATAACCTTGATTCTGTATGACTTAATTTGTTTATTTCTATTAATTGTGTTGCTGTTGCAGGAATAACTTTCAATTTACTCATTAGTTTAACATTACCAGTTTTTGAATTTATTTCGTCATTTTTTATCATATCACTTATATATACGTTATCAATATTAATAAATTCTTCTAATATATTAGCATTATTTAAGTCTGTTATTATATTGGTATCCGTAATTATTATTTTCGCTGTTATATTCATCTACTGTTACCTCTAATAGCTCACAAGCTTTATTTAGGGAAATTATTTTATTGTTTTCTAATTTATATACTATTTTTTTAAATTGATATGATATTTCTGGTTCTATGGGGTTAGGATCATTCTTTCCTATTTTTTTGCTTAAAATTATGTTTAGCTTTTTATATAAATATTCTGATATAATATTTAAATCTTTTAATCTATAACAAATAGCCGTAAAACTTACTTTATACTCATTTTTAAAAGCCTTTAATTCAAAAAAGCTTATGTTTTCTCTAGAACTTCCAAATTCATTTATTATTGCTTCTTTTGGCATTAATAGTGCACTTGCAAATCTGTTACATAGTTTTTCTTCATCTAATTCCTTATTTTTAATATCTAGTATTAAATGTCCTAATTCATGAGCAATGGTAAATCTTTGTCTAGCGCCATCTTTTATTCCTTTTAATAAAACAATAACAGGAATATTATTTACGATTTCACTTAGTCCATCAAAATCATCAAAACGATTATTAGGATTTTCTATTTGAATAATAATAATTCCTAAATTTTCAAGAATGTTAATTAAATCGGATATTGGTTGTTTATTTGATATTTTTATATCATTTCTAAAATCCCTAGCTACTTTTTCTGCATCATCTAAATTAAGGCAAGAATATTTTTTTAATTTCATATTAACAGTATCTATATTATTCATTTCTATAACTTCTAAATACTTTGATACTTTGTTTTCTATTAGTTCTTTTAAAAGTTCTAGATTTTGACCAGTTAATCTTTTTTTCTTTCTAAATGATGTAAACTGCATTTTGGGAACATTATAAACCTTCAATAAATCAATTGATTTAACATTATATGCATTAGCAAAATCAATTAATTTTTTTGAATCTGGTAATATTTCTCCTTTTTCATATTTAGAAATAGCAGTAGCAGTCATGTTGAGAAGATTACCTGCATCTTTAAGCGATAGATTTTTTAATAGTCTAATTCTTTTTAAATTTTTTCCAATTTCATTCATGATTTTTTCGCTCCTTATAGTTTATATTTTATCACAAAAAGTATGAAACGTAAACCGAACAATTTTGTTTATTTGATTATTTAATGTAATATTGGCTTTTAAAAGCTTTTATTATATAATGTAATTGAAATAAGGAGGGTATTTGTGAAGAATATATCTAATATAACAAATGTAGATGCTAATTTAAAAAAAGAATTGGATCTATTATTTAAAAGTTTGTGCATTCCTTTTGAAATATATGTACCTAAGCCTAGTAGAAATCTTAAAAAAGCATTGAAGGAAGCTGCAAGCATTTCTAACGGAAAAAGAAATTTTAAGACTTATCGTGATGTTGAAGAGATATTTGAGGATATATTGAATGAAAAATAGTGTTGTTACTACTTGCAAAACTATGTTAAAATCCGTGAAAAATACTTGTAATTACGTAACTTTTGTGATATTATCTTTATTGCAAAAGTTTTTTTGCATATATTTTAGTATGTGGGAGGGAAGTTGCGGATTTGCCCTAGACCACTACCTTGAAAAACTTAAATTTTAGGAGGTGTTTTCATGGCAAAAGAAATCACAAGAAGAATTAAACTTCAAATTGAAGCAGGTAAAGCTACACCAGC
>CALVQS010000076.1 GCA_944358165.1 uncultured Bacilli bacterium
TTTTATTCCTCCTCATATGAAAGTATTATATCATATATTCCATTACTTTCTACATCAAATTTTGATTTTTTTACACCTGGCAACCAAAGAATGGTATTATTCGAGTCCGTTACAATGGGAATCACATCTCTTTTTAGCGCTGGTATTTTTTCATCAATATAAATGTCTTTAATCTTTTTCTTTCCTCCTAAGTTTTTAACCTCCATTTTATCTCCTGGATGTCTTGTTCTTACTTTAAGAGGTAGGGCGATATCCTTACTATTTAACCTTAAAATATAGTTTGATTTTCCTTCTTTTTCTAAAACTTTTTTTATTACCATGTTATTTGGTAATATTAACTTGCTATCTAAAGTATATTCGTAAGAATCTTCTTTATTAATCTTAACTATTTTATAATAATTATAACTTTTTATCGCTTGGTAACCGTTTGGAAGATTTAACTTGTTATTGCTTTTCTTTCCTTTTAACATGCCAATAATTAAATTCGTGTGTTTATCATTAATTAGAAATAAGTCATCTATGTAGATACCCGCCAGAGTAAACTCAATTATTTTTCTTATTAAATATTTATCTAATTTTAATAATTCGTCAATTTTTATACCATTTGAATCGCTAATCTTGGGCATTAATTCTTTTATAAACTTTTCAATAAACGTATTTGCTAAATCTAATTCTTCACTAAACTTTAAGAATTTTTCATGGACTTTTGGATCTTCTTTTTTAAAAAAAGGAAGGACGTGCATGCGATAACGGTTTCGGGTATATTTTTCACTAAAGTTACTTTCGTCTATGTAGTATTTGTACCCATGATAATCCATATAATTTTTAATTTCTTCTTTGGTTTCAGTAATTAATGGTCTTACAATCGTATAGTTTTCTAAAGCTTGTTCTTTTTTAAAGCCACTGTAACCTTTTAAACTGCTTCCTCTTGATAGACGCATCAAGATTGTTTCCATTAAATCGTCTCCGTGGTGGGCAGTCATCAAATATTTTGCATGATATTTTTGGGCTAACTCATCAAAGAAATTATACCTTTTTAGACGAGCATCATTTTCTAAGTTATCATCATTATATTTTAGTATTTCCATATATTCATAAATTAAATTATTCTTTTCACATACTTCTTTTACAAATTCTGCTTCTTCTTCGCTTTCTTTTCTTAATTTATGATTTACATGGGCTACAATTAATTTTAAACTCAAATTTTCTTTTAACTCACACATTAAATGAAGAAGACACATGGAATCTGGTCCTCCACTGGTTGCTACAATGATACAATCATTTTCTTTTAGTAAATGTTTTAAATATAATAAGACTCTTTCCATAATTTCTCCATGCCTTACTATTTTATCGCACATTATTCTTTATATCAAGATTTTTTTAACCCAATGGGCTTGTTCGTGATAAAATGGCTTTGATGTCTACTACAATCGCATGAAGATTAAATCTTACAATTTCATTTTCTTCTCTGCTTTCTTTTTGCATGACATAATCTAAGAAATGGAGGTCGCTAATGTTATCTAGGGCATTTCGTTCTTTTAAAAAGTTAAAATAGTCTTCTAATACTTCACTTAAAGTGCCGTTATAAGTGTTAATCGTGTTATCATCACGGATGATTCCTATGCCATAAATGGTAGCAATAAAAGGATTGGGTTGTTCAAGTAGGTCTTCTAATATAAAATTGTTATGACAGTAATTAATAAAGGGAATGACATCTTCTTTATGATAAAAACGTATGACAATGTTTTCATTGGTTGCTTTTACATGAAATTTTACGACTGATTCAATGCTGTTTCGGATTAAATAAGAAAAGATGGTTTTTAAAGAGCTAATCATGTACTCGTATTTTACAGAAAAATAAACTTTATATGCTTCTGTATAACTTGCTCTTTTTTCTGTGTAAAAACCTATATAATTGGTTGTATTTATTCCCGTACCTGTTTTTCTTGTTACATGACGAATTAAAGAATTGTTTAAACTCTCTAGAAATTTGTTATAAAATTCTTCTATTTCCTCAGCTCGAGAATGATCTTTTTTTATCCCTGTATATTTTAATAAGTAGTAATAGTCCTCTTTGGTGTACTCTTTGCCATTTTTAATATCACTGGCAATTTGCTTTAGAAATTCATTCATTTTCATGTTCTCAACCCTTTCTTAATATCATATAGTCATTTTGCTTTTCTTCTTTGGTAAAACCATTTTTCTTATAAAAATTAATGGCTTTTTTATTTTCTTTTCTAACCTTTACTTCTTTTATATTTTCTTTTTCCTTCCTAATGATTTTACTTCCTATTTTTTTATTTTGATAAACATCCATGATATATAATGTATCTAACTTTTGTTTTATTATTAGATAACAACCTATTATTTTAAAATTATGGATAATCAAGTTTGCTTTTTCATAGTTCTCTTTTAAAAAGGTGCTTACATAGGAAATTACTTTTAACTGTTCTTCCTTATTTTTTATGTAAGGAGTTATTGTTAATAACTTGTATTCTATTAACAATGGTAAATCTTTTTTTCTTGCTTTTCTATATCTTATCATATCAACTCAATTATATATTATTTTTACGGTTTTGTCGAGATAGAAAAAACATTCTCTTTAAGAATGCTTAGAAATTTAATTTTTTTAAAATTTTATACAATTCTTTGATTGATTCTGTTAATTCTTTTATTGTTATTTTAGCATTATCATCTATCACATATATTCTTTGCATATCATTGAATGCATTTATTAATTCGTTAGAAAAATTTAATTTCAGATATTCAAAATTTTTTATTTCTTTGGAGCCATCAATTCCCCCAATTCTTGCCATTTCTTCTTTTCTTTTAAATCCTATTAATTTTTTTAGTTCATCAAAGTTGTTAAGTAAATTTTTAATATTTTTATTTTTTATAAGAATACATATGTCATATAAATGCTTGGCAACATCTCCATATTTATTTCTTTCATAATAAAATTCTGCTGCAAAAATTTTATCTACAAAAATTCTTTCTAATTTAATTATTTTAATTTCAAACTCTGATATATTATATTCTTCTTTTAATATTTTCTTTTCTTCATCTGTTGCATATTTAAATATTAATGGCTCTATTTTATAAGTAGCAGTTGGTTATGAAACTGTAAATGAGGTTGATTCAATTTGTATTTTTTCGGACTTATATAATTCATTTAAACTAAATAGTGATTCATATTTATAAAAAGATGTTATGCTTCCTTTCTTATCAATTGTTTCGCCCTTTATTAATTCTAATCCATTAAGTTTATAACCTAATGCGGACTTCTTTAGTCTTGTTCGATTACTATTATTTGATTCATCTGAATTTACTTTTACTGTTAAATCAATATCTTCAGAAAATCTATTCATATGATCTAATATTTTATAAACGGCTGTTCCACCTTTAAAATAGGCTTGTAATTCTTTTTGCTTTAGTGATAAGTCTTTTAAAATTAAGCAAACATAATAATCTTTTTCTAATATTTCATTTCTAATACCTGTTCTACTATTAATATTTAAAATTAATTCTTCTAAAACTTCCTTATTCACTTTTATCATCTCCCATTTCATATAATTTAAGAATAGGTTTAATGTTATCTGCTTTTTTAGCATATTCAAATATTTTTTCCATTTCTAATTTGTTTTCTTTTATAAATTTGTATATTATCTCTTTTTCATTATCAACTTCTATTTTTATATTATCTTTATTTATTAAAATATCAAATAATTGTAAATATTTATAGTTATCTTCATTGATTTCTATTTTTGGTTTTCTAATTATAACACCTAACTTTTTATTACAATAATCATTTTTATTAGGGCATTCATTTGTAACGATTAATATTTCTTTAGGTATTTGTGTAGTTAAGCCTAATTTGTTAAATATGTATGCTCCTGCATAATATCCTTTTATATGATCATCTTTTATATATTTTTTGGTAATAACTTTATTAATATCTAATTTTTTGTATCCAAATGTACCTTTTATAGGCTTGTAATATACACCTTTTAATATTGGTACTAATATATTTTTATCTACTAATCGATTAATATAAACATTTATTATTTTTAAAATTTTGTCAACATTATCCTTAATATTTTTTTTAAAATATTCTTTAATTTCTTCAATAAATATTGGTTCATCATATGGACACTTATTAATATAGTTTAATAATAATTTATTATAATTCATGTGTTTTCCACCTCTGTTCCTTTTGTTATTATATTATTATTTTTTTCTTTTTTTTAATTTTATAATAACATTATACTATTATTATATTCTAAAGTCAAGTTTTGATTATTATAAGGCAATCGAGTAGAGAAAACTTTTCGTGAATAATGAATACTTTTCCCTCTCACACCACCGTACGTACCGTTCGGTATACG
>CALVQS010000077.1 GCA_944358165.1 uncultured Bacilli bacterium
TTCACGAATCTTTCATAAATACAGGTACTTATCAACATTTATTACATTTTTTTGCTTATACCCACAAAACTGTAACGCACATAATTTTTGTTAAATAATATTTATGTCATAATGGCATAAATATTGGAGAGATGACATGCATACGATTGATATAAGAGAAGAAAACAAAGCACCTTTAACCCTAAATATTAAATTTATGAGAGAAGAAGAAGGAATACCTCAAAAAGAAATTGCTAAAAAACTAGGAGTATCAAGAAGTACTTATTCTTTATGGGAATTAGAACTAACTCCTATTCCTTTAAAAAGATTAGTTGATTTATGTAAAATATATAGTTGTTCCATAGACTATATCTTAAAATTAAATGAAATTAGAAGTTATCCCAACATGAAAATGGATATAGACTATAATTTATATCCTAAAAGACTAAAAGAAATAAGAAAAGAGCATAAATATACTCAAGATAAGATTGCTAAAATATTAAACACGGATAATGGAGTAATATCCCGTTATGAAAGCGGAAAAACTTTAATACTTACAAGTTTTTTAAGAGAATATGCTAAAATATTTAATATATCAAGTGATTATATTTTAGGAAAAATTGATGAAAAAATAAAATTAAAAGAACTAATAACAAATTAATTAAAAAAAATACCCACTTTTTCTAAAATTTATTATATAATGAATAAAGTGATAGTTATGAAAATAGGAATTTTTACAGAAACATACGAGCCATATATCTCAGGTGTAACAACAAGTATAAAAATGTTAAAAGAATCCTTAGAAAAAATGGGTAACACAGTATATATTGTAACGGTAAATTTAAAAAGTTACCATTTTTACTATGATAAAAAAAATAGAATTATTTATATACCTGGTGTTAAAACAAAAATATATGATGCCAGACTAACCGGTATTTATTCAAGAAGAGCTTTTAAAATAATCAAGTCATGGAACTTAGATATTATTCATAGTCAAACAGAATTTGGTATTGGTTATTTCTCTAGAATCATAAGCAAAAAGCTAAATATACCAGTAGTTCACACTTATCATACTTTATATGAAGATTATGTTTATTATGTAACGCACAATCACTTTAATAATTTTGGTAAAAAAATAGTTAAAAAATTTACTAAATATTTTTGTGAAAAAAAATGTAATGAACTAATTGTACCTACAGATAAAATAAAAGAATTATTTATTAATAAATATCATATAAAAAAAGAAATTAATGTAATCCCAACAGGAATTGATACCGAAAAATTCAAATTGAATTTCAAATCCAGAATAGAATTAGAAAAATTAAGAAAAAAATATAAACTAAGTAAAAAAGATTTTATTATTGGATCTGTTGGCCGGATTGCTACTGAAAAAAGTTTTGATAAATTAATAAAAAGTACTCAAAACTTAATAAAAGAAAATAAAAATATAAAACTTATTTTAGTAGGTGATGGACCAGAATTAGAAAACTTAAAAAAATTAGCAAAAGAATTAAAAATAGAAAAAAACATAATCTTTACTGGAAAAGTAACTTATGATTTAATGCCTATATATTATAATTTATTAAATATAAACGTTTCTTTTTCTAGGACAGAAACCCAAGGTTTAACAATTATTGAAGCTCTAGCTACTGGAAAACCAGTTTTATGTATTAATGATAATAGCTTTAAGAAAATGATTATAAATGGATATAATGGTTATTTATTTAAAGACGAAAAAGAGTATCGCTTATTAGTAAAAAAGTTAATAGATAATCCAAAACTTTATCAAACTCTTTCTCATAATGCCATAGAAAGTACTAAAGAATATAGAAAAGAAGCCTTTGGTAAAAAAGTATTAGAAGTTTATAAAAAAGCAATAAGAAATTCTAAAAAATAAAATTTTTTATTAACGTATAAAAAAATAAGCTAAAGCTGGCTTATTTTTTCTTTTTATCATCCTTTTTATCCGTTTTAGGTAAAGCTTGTTTTCTTGATAAATTAAGTCTTCCTCGATTATCATAACCGAGTGCTTTTACTAAAATCTTATCTCCAACACTGACAATATCTTTTGGTTTATCAACACGTTTATGATCAAGCTCAGATACATGAACTAATCCTTCACAACCAGGCCAAAGCTCTACAAAACAACCAAAGTCTTCTACTTTAACAACTTTACCAGTATAAATTGCCCCTTCTTCTACTTCTCTAGCTACATCTTCAATCATTGCTCTCGTTTTAGCAATAATACTAGCATCATTATGATAAATAATAACTCTTCCATCATCTTCCAAATCAACTTTAACAGCATCTTTATCATTAACACTATTAACGTTACTAGCTTCGAGTATAATTTTGGTAATCATATCGCCTCCTCGACCAATAACGTCTTTAATCTTATCTGGATTAATTTTAAAGGTATCAATCTTAGGTGCATATTTTGATAAACTCTTACGAGGCTCTGGAATGCAAGCTTCCATAACATCAAGAATTTGAAGTCTTGCTTTTTTCGCTTGAGCTAAAGCTTCTTTTAAGATTTTTTCAGTAACCCCTTTAATCTTAATATCCATTTGTAATGCTGTAATACCTTTTCTTGTACCAGCTACTTTAAAGTCCATATCTCCCATATGATCTTCAAGTCCTTGAATATCGGTTAATATGGTATGTTTCTTTTTATCTTCTGATTCAATTAATCCCATGGCAATACCTGCAACCGGTGCTTTAATTGGAACACCAGCAGCCATTAAAGAAAGACATCCTGCACAAATAGTAGCTTGACTACTACTTCCATTTGATTCTAAGATTTCACTTACAACGCGAATCGTATAAGGAAATTCTTCTTCAGATGGAATAACTTGAGCAAGAGCTCTTTCTCCTAAAGCCCCATGACCAATTTCTCTTCTACCTGGAGCTCCATATCTTCCTGTTTCTCCAACAGAGAAAGCTGGGAAATTATAATGAAGCATAAATCTCTTAGAATCTTCTAATCCTAAACCATCTAATATTTGATGTTCCCCAATTGCTCCAAGAGTGGTAGTTGCTAAAGATTGTGTTTCACCACGTGTAAATACAGCCGAACCATGAGTACGTGGAAGAAGATCAATTTCACAAGAAAGTGGACGAATCTCATCCATTGCTCTTCCATCCGGACGAATATGTTTATCGGTAATTAATTTTCGAACTTCTTCTGCTTCAATTAAATTAACAATCTTTTCAACTTGTTTTAATTTTTCCTCCGCGTCTTCATCATCAGCATAAACTTCTGCAAAATTCTCAACTGTTCTTGCCTTTACTTCATCAATCGCTGCATACTTTTCTAACTTATTCTTAATTTGTATTGCTTTAAGCATATCATTTGTTGCAAATTCTCTTACAGCACTATTTATATCTGGATCAATCTCTGCTTTCGGTAATTCAATTTTTTCTTGACCAATTTCTTCGATAATTTGTTTTTGAAAATCACATAAAACTTTTAAATTTTCATGACCAAACATCAAAGCTTCAAGCATTTCTTTTTCACTTAATTCTTGTGCTCCTGCCTCAACCATACAAATAGCATCTTTGGTACCAGCAACGGTTAAAGATAAAGTACTCGCTTCTACTTGTTCTGCCGTAGGATTGATTACAAGTTTACCATCAACCTTACCAACAATAACCCCACTTACAGGACCATCAAAAGGAATTTTTGAAATACCAAGACACAAACTCGTTCCAAATAAAGCAGCCATTTCTGGAGAATTATCAGGATCAACAGATAAAACCGTATTAACTACTTGAATTTCCTGTCTTAAATTCTCATCAAACATAGGCCTGATTGGACGATCAATAAGCCTTGCTGCAAGAGTCGCTGCATCACTTGGTCTACCCTCTCTTTTAATAAATCCTCCTGGTATTTTACCAACAGAATATAATTTTTCTTGATACAAAACTTGAAGTGGAAAAAAGTCTTGATTAGGTACTTCTTTTCCCATAACACAAACAGATAAAACCACCGTATCTCCATAACGAACTAAAACGGCACCATCTGCTTGTTTCGCAAGCTCGCCAGTCTCCACTACAAGATCTCTTCCTAAAAAATCTAATTTAAATACTTTCTTCATATATGCTCCTTCTATTTAAAAAAAAAGACACTAAAAATTTTAGTGCCCTTATTTTCTTAAATTTAATTTCTTAATTACATTTCGATAACTAACAACATCATTATCTTTTAAATAAGCAAGTAATTTTCTTCTTTTACCAACTTTCATTAAAAGTCCACGATT
>CALVQS010000078.1 GCA_944358165.1 uncultured Bacilli bacterium
ATTCTCCCAATAATATCACATAGTCGGTTTTATGCTACAGATAAACTATATCCTCTAGGCATTATTATTATAGCATATATATGAAATCTTATTCAAGTAGTTATACACTTTTTTACATTATTTTAGACTAGAATATTTTCTATGTATTCTTGACATTTTTCTTCTAATAATTGGTAATTGCAACATCTGTCAGCTATATTTGCAGATAATTTATTTTTTGTGTATAAAGTATACAATTTTTTTGCTTTCTTCATGATTTCTAATTTGTTTTTATTTAACCAGTTGTATTGATTTTTTAATAATTCGTAATATTGTAATTCTACAAAAGATTGGCATTTTTTGTTTAAATTTATAACCTGGTAATTGTTACTGGTAACAGGTATCATATTATTAAAATTAATGGCTCCCCATATTCCTTTATTAATTCTTAAAAAGTCTACGGTATTATGCATATTTAGATGCTTTGGCTTTGGACTTGTTAATGGTGCGAAATATTCCCATTTATCTATTTTAAACAAAATACCTATAAATGGACGTAGCTGTTTTTGCTTTTTATTGTAACTTACCCTATGATCAAATTTTCTTAAATAGTCACAGTACTTGCTATCTATTCTTACAATTAATAAATTGAACATATTTTTGTTCCCCCTTTTGTTTATAGTAGCATTATATCATTAATACATATGTTCGTCAACTCTTTTGATAAGAAAAAAGACTAGAATTTTATCTAGTCAACTTTTTTGGCTCCCAATTTTTGGCTGGGTACACCGCTTTTTTAGCTTTCCGATTTATGGCTGGAAACACCGCTTTTTTAACTTCCCGACTTTATGGCTGGGTACACCACTTTTTCATGTAATTTCTTACATCTATAAGTATTTTATCATATTACTTTTCCTTTGTCAAATGCGTGTTTATTAACCAAATTTAGAAATATCTCCCATTCCTGCCATTGGATCAAAATCTTCATTCGTGTTATTATCTGGAATGGAATTTGGATTTTGCAACTCTTTAAATGTTTTTGGCTTATTTTCCTCATTTGATGTATTTACTGAATCCTCTATAGGAGTTTCTATTTGTTCTTTTAAATCATTTGTTGAAACTCCTTCTGTTACATAATTGTTAGCAACTGGTTCAGGTGAAGGTGTTGTAACAGGCCTTGGTTCTTCTTCCCAACATGCTGATACATTACAGTTCGTTGAGTATGGCATTGGATCTGGCATTTCTAATTTACAAATCATTGGTATTTTAAAGGCAGAACCAAAGGCAACACAGTTTCCTGGCTGTAATACTTTCATTTTTTCAATTACATCTGCACTAATATTTGGAAGCATTTCTTCAATGTATTTAATATCTTTTGGGTGAGTCATTTTAAAGATTAAGAAGTTTGAACATTGAGCAATAACGGTATCACTGATTTCGACTGGTCTTTGAGAAATGATATCTAGTAAGACACCATATTTACGACCTTCTTTGGCAATACGATCAAAGATGTTATATCCCAGTAAGAAAGTATCGGTATCTTGTTGAATGTATCGATGGGCTTCTTCTAAGAATAGATGAAATGGAATACTTGCTCTTTGTTGTAAACCTTTGGCATAATCAAATAATATTTTTGATATAATCTTTACAATTACTTTTGCATAAGCATCATCAATATCTTCTAGGTTGATATTTACAATTTGAGCTCTAGCATTGTCTTTTCTACATAATTCTTGCACAAATTCTTCAACACTGGTATATTTCGTTCCATCAAAATAGTTGTTTACAGAACCGCCAATAATTGTATTTAATCTTACTTGTAAGATCATGGCTTCGTTATACATTACTTGATTTCCTTGGAATCCTTCACTAATTAATGTAAATTCTAGAGCATTTGCTAAATCTTTTAAAGTATAGAATGCTTTTTCAGGAATTGGCATTTCGGTGATGGATTCATCAATATGCTTTAAAATATACTCGGTAATTAAGACAGATTCACCAAAATTACCATTTGAATCTATTTCAAAACATTCACTAAAACTTCTTGTATAACCAAGTCCCGGAATTACAGAATCAAAGTTAAATTCTTTGGTATGACATACTTCAATTACTTTAAAGATTTCATTCTTTTTGTAACTGGTCGTAGCATTACTAAATAATATAGCAATAAGAGCTTTGGCAATTAAATGATTTTTGTATTTGGTTACTTCTTCGGAATCGCTTGAAAATATTTTAGCATATTTAATACTACGCTCTAAAATTGGTAATTGCGAATGGGAATTTGCTTGCAATAATAAAGCAACATCATCAAGTGTTAGAAGATTTACAGGTATTTTTAATAGATAATCCGTTGGTTCCGTAGGATTTGTTGTAATAAATTTATAGTTATAACTTGGATTGATTTTATTTAAAGAACCAAAAGCATTTTTGTATTCTCCATAAGCATCAAAGAAAAACATATTAGCATTATATGTTACTGTTTTGGGATTGCTAAAAATGTTTTGAATAATTCTAGATACACCACAAGATTTACCAGAACCAGAGTTACCAAAAATGGCTAAATGATTAGAGAATAAATCATTGATATTTGGACATATTTGAAATCCTTTATAAGTAGCACTAGAACCTAAAGTAAAGCTTTTATTACTAAGTGTTCCTACTAGTTCTAGTAATTCTTCACTATTAATAATTCTTAGAGTACTAGAAAGTAATGGTTTTCTTATAACACCATTTACATATCTTGTTCCTACATATTCGCCAAGAAATCTTATTTTTATTTCTTCATCATTTAATTCAATTACTTCACCTAAAATTCTTTGGTCTTTATCTTCAAAGATCACGTGAACATTCATTAAATCTGCAGTAATAGTATCTTTACTTACATTTTCAACATGAGCTATATTATCACTAATATATAAAATTTTACCAAATATCATATAATCAACCTACCTACTATAATAAATTATAGCATGTTTAATATTAAAAAAAAAGATATTTTCAATCCTTTTTAAAAATATCTTTTTTTATTTGCCACTCCAGATTTCGTACCAATCTTTTAATTTGTCTAGGCCACTGGATGCTAAATCTTTGATTAGGTCCCATGTAAAGCCAAAACTTTTCTTTAAACTTTGAAAATCTTCTTTAGCGTTTTCACATAACTCACTATTATTTTCACAAATACTTGTTGTAATATTTAAGTAAGCTTCGACAATTAAATTTTTAACACTTGTATAAACTTTATTAGCACCATTACTAATTGTTTCTTTATAACCTGGGAAGACGCTATCTACTTTATCATCAATCCAAAGAGCTGCTTTTAAAACTTCTAATTTGGCACTGGTTGTTAATTCGTTAAAGGTATGCCCAGCAATAGTACCATCATAGAATAAGAAGTCGACTACCGTGATAAAACCACTTTTTAGAGAATCTGTGATACCATTATTAGTGTCTTCTTCAATTTCTCTTACATAGGTTAAGACTGCTTCATCAGCTGATTTAGCAGTTACCGTATTTTTATTTGTTTCTGTTTTATTAGAATTTTCATTTGTTGTATTATTTTCTTTGCTAGTATTTGTATTAGAATTATTTGAATTGTTTGAGCTTATGTTATTATTGGTATTGCTATTTGTATTCGAAGATGTTTGGTTCTTATTTGTTTCTATATTTTCTTCTTTAGAAGTATTATTCTCTTCTAATTCATCTTTGTCTATTTGTGATTCGCTATTTTCAGTGGTTTGTTTGCTCTCTTTCACTAGTTTATCTGTTATGGCATTCACTTCTTTAGGATTCGTATTTTTTATACTTCCTTTTTTGTAAGTAATGGTTACTTCATCGCCTATTTCATAATCACTATTAATGTTATTTATGATGTAATCTTCGTTATTTGCTTCTAACATTAAATAATTATCTCCACTTATTAAAACCGTTCCTGTTAAATTTTCGGTTTCTTCTTCTCTTGTTAAAAAATAAATTGTAATTAAGGCTGCTATAAATAGAAGAATCATGACAATAAGTATGATTATTTGTTTCTTTTTCATGAAAACCACTTCCTAATTGTATTGTACCAAATCGCTTACGCGAAATCTATATTATTTCTTCGATTAAACAATTTTTCTAACAAATTTCTTATTAAA
>CALVQS010000079.1 GCA_944358165.1 uncultured Bacilli bacterium
AGAATAATAGATATTTTATAAAAAGTCTATTATTTTTAGCTTTTGTCAAGTTATTTTTTTATGCGATTGCCATAAAAGTAAGTTTTTTTAATTGCTAATTTGATTTATTTCGTATATAATTTTTTTGGAGGTAATAATACATGAATAAAAAACCACGAAAAAATGGAGAAATCCCTAATTTAAGGAATGTAACTCAATATCAAGCTTTTTATGTTAAAGGCGGTATGTCAAAAGGGTTTGGCCAATCTGAGGCTTATAGACAAATTCAGGAAGATGTTTTTGCTGCTCAACAAGCTTTAGCAAGACAAATAACAGAGCAATCTATAAGCCCAGAAAATGCTAATGATGAAGCACAAAAATTAGTAAGAAAAAAAGATTAATTATTAGTTTATTGTAGCATTTTTTGGGATTCCAATGTATGTCTGCTTAATTTTTAAATGGCACCGATGAATTGGTGTTCTTTTATTTGATATTATACTACAAGTGAATGTTATAGTGGAAATAGTAAAAAACATCTTTCTTTTTAAATGGTAGTTATGATAGAATATAGATATGTCCCAATAGTTCAGCTGGATAGAATGCTAGCCTCCGACGCTAGAGATCGTGGGTTCGAATCCCGCTTGGGACACCATTTATTTTGGGGGAGGTTTTATAATGGAGTTAATTTTAATTTATATTATTCTTGTAGCTTTAGGATTTGGTATAGAGTTAAAAATGGAATTACAAGTGTTTAAAGATATTGCGGATGCTGGTTATAAGCCTAATTTTGAAGTTTTAGCAAACATTAGTAAGACGTTTCCAGAACAAAAGAAAAATGCTTTTCTATCTTTACTTATTCCGGGAGTTAATTTTGCTTATTTAGCAGATAGAGCTAAAAAATATCAGGAGCAGAAACCTTATTTATTTGATTCTCTTTATGTGATGGATGTTATTTCGGAAATGAATGATTATGAAAAAAGAGAATATGAGAAAAAGCCTACTGGTTTAAGAGCTATTTCTGTGCCTATTATTTGCCAAAATAAATTAGATCATGCTTTTGTGATAGAAAAAAAGGAGCCTTTTGGTACTAGTAAAATTTATTATGAAAGAAATTCTCAAACGGATCAATATACCATTCTTTTTGTAGAAGGTCCAGCGAAACATCTTAGTGAATCAGAATTAATGGATATCGTAAAACAAAGTCATGAACACTTATCAGATTTAGTTACTAAAGCAATATTAGAAGCAGTTTTAAGCCAAGGACCTAAAAAAGATGATTTCAGCGAAAGAGAAATGTTAGAATTTTTTTACAAGAATTTGGAAGCAGAGAAAGTTTCACGTAGTGGTGAGTCTGATGTTTTAAAGCGTACCTTAAAAAAACCAGAAGATAAATAATGGGGTATTTTATGCTTGTAGAACAATATAATGCTTTAAATAAAGAAAATTCAAATTCTATTTTGGATAAATATTTTGCTACCAAAACATTACAAAGATTGAAGGGAAAAGGATTGTTTTGTGGGATGGATTATGTAAGCATTCCCGAATTAATACCAAGAGAATACTATTCCCGATATGATCACTCTAAAAATGTTGGTTACACTGCTTGGAAGTTATCGGAAGACTTAAAAGTGGCCTTAGCAGGTGCTTTTCATGATGTGGGTTCTTTATCATTTGCTCATGTTAATTCTTTTAAAAAAGGAGATGCTTTAAAACAAGAGAGTGATGAGTTAAGTGTAAGAGAAATATTACTTCAAGATGAAGAGTTGCTTTCTTATTTGCATGATGATCATATTTCGATAGATGATGTTGTTTCTGCTTCAAAATATCCTTTAATTGATAAAAAAATTCCGGCTTTATGTTTGGACCGTGCGGATGGAATTCTTGCTACTTGTTTATTTTTTGCTAAAACACATTCTTTTGAAGAAATTCGTTCTTTATATTATATGCTAGCTTATTTTGGAAACTTAAATGGAATGGTTTGTGATATGCATAATGAGAGATTAAGAAATTTTAATGGTGAAATGGTATTAGTAGAAAATTATGATGCCGATTATGAAGATTTTTTTCGAGCTATTAATGTGTATAGCAAAATTCTTTTAACAAAAGAAGATCGTTATATTATGGAAGTATTAGGCCTAACTTTAAAATATTATGAGGATTTAGGTATTATTAATGAGAATGATTTGTTTTTTCTAAGTGAACAGGAAATTATTTTTAAAATATTAGATTCTAAATATGGTGATGTATTAAAGGATGTTTTGTCTTTAGAACGTGTTTTTTATGCTAAAAATTTAGATCAAGGTTTAGTTCTTGTTTCAAAGCCTAAGATAAGACAAGCGAATCCTTTGGTTTTTGGTCAAATGACAGTGTGCGAAATTGATGGAATATCTGGGGATTTTTATCGGGAATTAAATGATATTTATGAAGATATTTTATTAACCGATAAACCTATTACGGGAAATTTAAGTTCAAACACAGTAAGAGTATTATCTCGGTATAAAAGATAAAATGCAGATATCAATCTGTTTTTTTCCAGGATAAACGCATGAGTTTTTAACAACACATGAGTTTTTATGTGGTAAAATAGTTTTAGAAGGATAAAAAGATGAGTAAAAGAAGTAAAAAGTTAGAGGAAATAAGAAATATGTTTAAAGATATAGATATTAATTTTGAAGATATAAATGATAATGGAATAAATGAATTTATTAAAATAATAAAATTAACAAAAGATGAAAGATATCAACCAAATACCAAACATTTAATGTCTGATATTATAATGATAACTTTTTTTGCAATTATTTCTAAAGCGACTGAATGGAAAGAGATAGAATCATTTGCTAAAAAAGAAGAAAAATGGTTAAAGAAGTATTTAGAATTACCAAATGGAATACCTTCTCACGATACTATTCAAAGAGTAATTTCAATTTTAGACCCCCAAATTTTATATGAAAATAGTCTTAAATATTTTATAGAAATTGTAGATAAATATGTGCCAAAAGAAGAACATGAAAAAGATGTGTATAGTATTGATGGTAAAACAACTAATTCTTCATCTAGAAGTTCCTTAACTACAACTAAAATTAATCCACTTAATACAATGAGTGTTTATTCCCATAATTATGGTGTTAGTATCATTCAAGATTATGTTAAAGATAAAAATAACGAAATATCAATGGGGCCAAAATTATTGGAACAATTAGATTTGAAAAATTGTATTGTAACATCAGATGCTCTAAATACGCAAAAAGAAACAGTAAAAAGTATTATAAAAAAGAATGGTGATTATGTTCTGGCATTAAAAGGAAATCAAAAGAATTTTTATAAAGAAATAAGAGAATATTTTTTAGATAATGAATTTTTAAAACAAATAGAGCAAGAAAATTTTTTTGAAGAAACAGAAAAATCTCACAGTAAAATAATAAATAGAAAATATTATTTAACTAATGATATAAAATGGATAAATGGATATAAAAATTGGAAAGGATTAAAATCAATAGGATTAGAAATAAAAACTATTGAAAATTTACAAACTGGAGAAGTAACGGAAGAAAGGAGACACTATATAGTAAGTTTTGAAAATGACATTCAAAATTTCAAAGAAGCAGTAAGAAAACATTGGGGAATAGAAAATAATTTGCATGCTCCATTAGACATTATTTTTAAGGAAGATAAAAATAAAACATTAGAAAAAAATGGGGCTAGGAATTTAGGAATATTAAGAAGAATTGCATTAATGATATTAAAATTAGTACAAGTTTTTTATAATAAAAGTATGAAATTAATTATGTATGAATTATCCTTAGATTTTGAAAATGAAATAGAAAATATATTTAAATTATTAAAACCAGAATTAATAAATCAACTTAAAAACACATAAGTTTTAAAAACTCATGCGTTTATCCTGGTTTTTTTCTTTTTTGGGTGTACTTTTAAACAATTGTATGCTATTATATTTATTAGGGTGATAGGATGTATAATTATATTATTGGAAAAATAGTAGCACAAGAAAGTAATTATATTGTGGTAGAAAATAACAATATTGGTTACACTGTTTATGTTGCTAA
>CALVQS010000080.1 GCA_944358165.1 uncultured Bacilli bacterium
TTTGACTTTTAATCAAAGGGTCGAGGGTTCGAATCCCTCGCGAGCCACCATTGTGTATATATAAAAAGTCCTTTATTTATTAGAGGACTTTTTTAAATTCTTTTAATTAATTTAATAAGTGAAAATATAATCATCATAAATAATTGGACTAGCTTGAGTTAAAAGACAAAAGTAGCTAAGAGTTTGTTCTGGAATATAATCTTCTAACGGATTACGAACAGAAGTAATTTCTACTTCCATATCTTTAGTAATATGTTCATCTACTAAAATATAAGTATATTCACTTGTAATACGAAGAACTTCATAAAGCTTATTTTGAATAAAAACTTTTTCAATTTTCTTACTCATTCCCTGAACATATCCAAAAGGAACAACGGCTATATATTTGCATTTATTTTTCGTAGTTTCAATTTGCACTTTACTGATCTTTGTATATAAAGTAAAAGCTTGCCTCATCTTTTTATCATTTTTAGCAAAAAGTTTTTTTACAACAGGATTAATTCCATAGATAGATTCATCTAACAAAATCGCATTAGAGCCCTGTATTTTTCTTTTATCTTTTTCATAATTTAAAATCATAAGAGGAGAGTCTGCTATAGGACGAATAATATATTTAAAATCATCATAATCTTTTTCTTCGATTTGGGCCATCACCCCAACCAAATGAAGATGTTTCGTATTCCATTCTAAAAAATCTAAGATATCCTGTTTTTTACTAATACCAGTAAAACCAGTTGGATCAACATAAAAAAGAAAATCCAAGTCATCTTTAATATCAAGTTCTTTGATCATTTTAAGTGTATCCGCATCATGTATCACTAAAGTAGCATTATTAATAATTAAATCAAACACATTATCACTTGTAATAACTCCATTGTAAATAATAGGAATACTCGCATGATATTTCCGAATTTGAATTACATCTTCTAAATTATGAACATATAAATAATCAATCTGATCTTCTAAATAAAGGGTAAGATACATTCCATGAGAAAAAGCCTCGTTACTAACATCCATAATATAATAAAGAAAAGGATATTCTTTTTTAATATATTTTATATTTTCATAAATACAATTTACATCAATTTTTACATAACTACTATCATTCATATTCTTCACCATAATTAAATTTTAACAAAATAGTAAAATTAAGTCAAAAAATAATCATAAATAATGTAAAAAGATTGATAACAAAGCCTTATTTTTGGTATACTTATTTATAGGTAGGTGAAGTTTAAATGGCAAAAATTACTAATTTAATAGGAAGAGAAATATTAGATAGTAGGGGAAATCCTACCGTAGAAGCAACAATTTATTTAGATAATGGCATAAGTGCTACGGCATCTGTTCCCTCAGGAGCATCAACAGGTAGAAAAGAAGCGTTAGAACTACGTGATCATGACGAAAGATACCATGGAAAAGGTGTTTTAAAAGCCGTAAATCATATAAACACAATTATAAAAGAAAATTTAATTGGTAAAGAATTAGAACAAGTAATGATTGATAAGTTATTAATTAGTCTAGATGGCACGGAAAATAAAAGTAGATTAGGAGCCAATGCTATTTTAGCTGTTTCTCTAGCAAGCATTAAAGCATCTGCTATGTTAGAAAATAAAGAATTATATGCTTATTTATCAAGTGGCAGAGTAAGTATGCCAATTCCTATGGTAAACATAATTAATGGAGGAGCACATGCAGATAACAATTTAGACATTCAAGAATTTATGATTGTTCCCACTTTAAAAGGGATGGCCAAACGTATAGAAGCAGCAAGTGAAGTATTTCATACTTTAAAAAGTATATTAAAATCTCAAGGACTAGCAACTTCTGTTGGTGATGAAGGAGGTTTTGCACCTAATTTGGAATACAACAATTTAGCTTTAGACCTAATCATGGAAGCGATAACTAAAAGTGGATATACTCCAGGAGTTGACATTTTTATAGCTCTTGATGTAGCTGCATCAGAACTTTTTGATAAAGAAACGAATACCTATAAAATTGATGGACGAAATTTAAGTAGTGATGAGTTAATCAAATATTATATTGCTCTAGTAAATAAATATCCAATCATAAGCATTGAAGACCCTTTTCAAGAAGACGATTTTGAATCTTTAGCGGTCTTAACAAAATTTATTGGTGAAAAAATCATGTTAGTTGGCGACGATTATTTTGTTACCAATTCCAAATATTTAGAAAAAGGAATTGCCATGAAAGCTGGAAATGCTATTTTATTAAAAGCCAATCAAGTTGGAACAGTAACAGAAATGATTAAAACAATTTTACTTGCTAGAAAAAACAATTATAAAATGATTATATCTCATCGAAGTGGTGAAACAGAAGATACTTTTATTGCTGATTTTGCTGTCGGGCTTTCTATTCCTTTTATTAAAACTGGTTCTATGTCACGAGGTGAACGAATTTGCAAATACAATCGTTTAATGAAAATAGAAAGTGATTTATTGCATAAATAAAAAGAATACATCATAAACTTCTCTTATAAGAAAGAGAGGTTTTTTAAATGCTTACCAAAGAACAAGTAAAAAACGAAGAAAAAAATTTAAAACAAGTAATTGAAGAAAAAACTTTATTAAAAACAAAAGTAAAACTTCTTCATATTCTTTATTTCGACCAAGATTTAATAACTCTAGAAAATGAGGGATTAACGATATTGGATTTAAATCTAGAAGACCTTTATTTAACAGAAGGAATGCATCTAATTGTGCCAGTAGCGGATAAAATAATTCCGATAAAAGAAAATGACTTAAAACTAAGAAGTTATTTGATTTATTTAAGTTATTTATATAATTTTGATTTTTTAAGTTTGTATTTTACAGACAAAGCCCTTTTATGGGACTTAGCTTGTAAATTACAAATAAGCACGAGTATAAAAGAAAATTTGTATCATTTATTAAAAGGTGAAAAAAGGCCATATTTTAGTACTTACTTAGAAGAATTAAATAACGCGGAATATCGAGACAGTCTAAAAGAAGATACATTCCTCTTACAAAGAAGTGTCAAACACTAATTTTACCTATTAATAGTTTACCAAAAATATGTTAATATTATAATAGGTGATGATTATGTTTATCGGAGATAGTCCAATTCATATTGAAAAAAGTGCAGATGTTGCACCATTAGTTTTAATGCCAGGTGATCCTCTAAGAGCCAAGTATATAGCAGAAAATTTCTTAGAGAATGCCAAACTAGTAACAAATATCAGAAATATGTCAGGTTATACAGGTACATATAAAGGAACAAAGGTAACGGTTATGGCTCATGGTATGGGAATGCCTAGTGCTAGTATTTATGTTTTTGAATTGATTCATTTCTTTCATGTAAAAAAAATCATTCGCATCGGTACTTGTGGAGCTGTAAGCGAAAAGGCAGAAGTTGGTGATGTAATTTTAACCAAAAATATTTATTCAGAAACCAATTTTGCTTATACCTATGATAACTATGTAGGAAATGTTGTGGATGCATCTGTTTCCTTAAATAAGATAATATTAGAAACAGCTAAAGAATTAAATATGGATATCCACTATGGAATGACAACGTCAATGGATGTATATGGCCCATATATTGATTATGATCGAGTATTAAATCGAATCCCAAGTGAATATGAAATACTTGGAGAAGAAATGGAAGCCTTTGGTGTATGTCATGTTGCCAATACAATGAATGCAGAAGCAACAACACTTATGACGGTTGCCGATTCCAAATTTTCAAAAACAGTATTAACTCCAGAAGATAGGCAAACTAAGTTAAATGATATGATTAAATTAGGATTAGAATCTATAACTTCAATTCGCAAAATTTAAATAATTGAATAAACACCAACAAATACTGTATAATTTATATAGTACAAGGGTTGGT
>CALVQS010000081.1 GCA_944358165.1 uncultured Bacilli bacterium
GTAAATATCTATAATGAGATATGTTCATATTATGATAAAGATGGAAAATTAGTAACCGAATCATTGAAAGATTTTAGCAAAAGAAGTATCTTAAATGAATATGCTTCATTAAATGATTTTATTAATAAATGGAATTCAACGGATAGAAAACAAGCAATACTAGATGAATTAAAAGAACAAGGGGTATTACTTGATGAACTACGAAAAGATGTAGGGAATGAAGATATCGGAGATTTTGACTTGATTTTGCATATTGCTTATGATAAGAAACCTCTTACTAGATATGAAAGAGTAAATAAAGTATTAAAAAAAGGATATTTATATAAATATTCAGAGATGGCTCAAAATATTTTAAAAGATTTATTAGAAAAATATAGTGATAATAATGAGTTGGAACTTACAGATACAAAAATACTACAGTTAAAACCATTTGAAGGGTATGGATCTCCAATGGAAATTGTAGATGTATTTGGAGGGAAAGAAAAATATATAGAAGCTGTTGAAGAATTAGAAGATGAATTATATGCAAGTTAGGAGAAAAAATAATGGGAATAGGAAATATATTAAAAAGACTACAAGATATCATGAGAAATGATGAGGGAGTAAATGGAGATGCGCAACGATTAGAACAAATTGTATGGATATTGTTTTTGAAAGTGTATGATGCTAAAGAAACACAATGGGAATTTGACGATGAAGAATACGTTTCAGTTATTCCAGAAGAATTAAGATGGAGAAATTGGGCAGTAGATAAAAAAGATGGAAAGGCTTTAACAGGAGAAGAGTTACTTAATTTTATTAATAATGAATTATTTCCAAGATTAAAAAACTTAGATATAGATGCAGATACACCAATAAAAAAGGCAATTGTAAAATATACATTTACAGACATTAATAATTATATGAAAAATGGTATATTACTAAGACAAGTAATCAATATTATTGATGAAATAAAATTTACTAACCCTAATGAAAGACATGAATTTAACGAAATCTATGAAACTATGTTAAAAGAATTACAAAGTGCAGGAAATGCAGGAGAATTTTATACTCCTAGACCAGTTACTAACTTTATGGTAAATATGATAAAACCTAAATTAGGAGAAAAGATTGCAGACTTTGCTTGTGGTACAGGAGGATTTTTAACTTCAGCTTTAGATTATTTAAAAGAGCAGGTAAAAACAGCGGAAGATTTAAATTTATATAATGATTCAATATATGGTGTAGAAATGAAATCATTACCATATTTATTGTGTATTACTAATTTATTACTACATGACATAGATAATCCTAAAGTAGAGCATAGAAATAGTTTTGATAGAAACATAAAAGATTATTCTGAAGATGAGAAATATGATGTAGTATTAATGAATCCGCCTTATGGGGGAAATTTGTTGAAAGAATATTTAATAAATTTTCCATCAAATTTAAGAGGATCAGAAACAGCAGATTTATTTATAGCATTAATCATGTATAGACTTAAGTCTTTTGGAAGGGCGGCAGTAATACTTCCAGATGGATTCTTGTTTGGAACAGATAATACTAAAATAAATATAAAAACAAAACTACTAAAAGAATTTAATTTACATACTATAATTAGATTACCAAGTTCTGTTTTTGCACCATATACATCTATAACAACTAACATATTATTTTTTGATAAATCAATGCCAACAAGTGAAATATGGTTTTATAGATTGGATATGCCAGAGGGATACAAGAATTTTTCAAAAACAAAACCAATAAAAAATGAGCATTTTAAAGAAGTAAGCGAGTGGTGGGATAATAGAAAAGAAATTATAGACGAAAAACAAAACGAGGAATCTACTACAACTTATAAATCTAAATGTTATTCAGTAAAAGAAATAATTGAAAATGGATATAATTTGGATTTGTGTGGATATCCTCATGAAGAAGAAATAATATTGGAACCTAAAGAATTAATTGCAAAGTATCAAAAAGAAAGAGCTAAATTGAATGCGGAAATTGATAAAATTTTAGAAGAAGTAAGTAAATTATTGGAGGAAGACTAATGACTGCTCAAGAATTAAAAAATTCAATTCTTCAATTAGCAATACAAGGAAAATTAGTAAAGCAAGATCCAAATGATGAGCCAGCGTCTGTATTGCTTGAAAAAATAAAAGAAGAACGTAAAAAATTAATTAAGGAAAAGAAGATAAAAAAAGAAAAATATTCAGAAATATATAAAGATTCTTCAGATAATCATTATTATGAGAAGTTTGAAGATGGTACTGTAAATGATATCACAGATGAAATTCCTTTTGATATTCCTGATAGTTGGAGTTGGACAAGATTAAAAAACTTATCTGACATCTATACAGGAAATAGTATTCCTGAAACTGTAAAAAAAGCAAAATATTCTAATGTGGTGAATGGTTACGCTTATATAGGGACAAAAGATGTAAATTTTGATAATTCTATAAATTATGATAATGGAATCAAAATTCCATTTGAAGCACAAAAATTTAAAATAGCTCATCGAAACAGTACATTATTATGTATAGAAGGTGGTAGTGCTGGAAGAAAAATAGGTTACTTAGAGCAAGATGTGTGCTTTGGAAATAAATTGGCTACTATAACTTCTTTTATTGTCAACTCAAAATATATTTTCTATTTATTACAGAGTACATTACTATTTAATTTTTTTAAAATAAATATAACGGGAATTATAGGAGGAGTTAGTATTAATAAGTTGAAGACACTTATTATTCCTCTACCGCCATTAAAAGAACAACAACGTATTATAGAAAAATATGAAAATATATTGCCATATATAAGAAGATATTATGATATATATGAGCGATTAGAAAAAATAAATAATAATTATAAAGAAGAATTAAAAAAATCAATATTACAATATACGATACAAGGAAAATTAGTTAAACAAGATCCTAACGATGAACCAGCAGATGTTTTAATTAATAAAATTCTAAGCGAAAAACGTGAATTAATTAAATCTAAACAAATTAAAAAAGAAAATTTATCTGTAATTTATAAAGATAGTACAGATAATCAATTTTATGAGAAGTTTGATGATGGTACGATTAATAACATTACTGAAGAAATTCCTTTTGAAATTCCAGATAATTGGGCTTGGACTAGACTTGAAAATCTAACAACAAAACAAATAAAAAGGGGAAAATCACCTAAATATATTAATAAGAGCAATGTATATGTTTTTTCACAAAAATGTAATCAGAAAGATGGAACAATTTCATTAGAACAATCTAAATTTTTAGATGAAAAGACTTTAAAGAAATATGATGATACAGATTACATAATTAAATCAGATATTGTTATAAATTCAACTGGTAATGGCACCTTAGGTAGAATAGGAATTATAAAAGATAAAAATATATATTCCAATAAAGTTGTTACTGATTCTCATGTTACTTTGGTACGAGTATTTGATGAGATAGAAGCTGATTACATATTCTACTTTTTAAAATGTAATCAAAAATATTTAGAATTGAAAGCAACCGGATCAACAAATCAAACAGAATTAAGCCCCGAAGTAATAAAAAAAATGATGATTCCTCTACCTAATAAAATAGAGCAACAAAAAATTAAAAACAAAATAGAAAAAATATTTAACACGATAAAAACAGCTGAATAGACAGCTGTTTTTTACCAATCAATTATTTTGTTTACAATTTCTTGCTGCTCTGTACTAGTTCTTCTTAAATATATTCTAGTTGTTTCGATACTTTCGTGCCCCATCAAATCTGCTAAAAGCGATATATCATTAAATCTATCTAAAAAACTCTTAGCAAATCTATGTCTAAAAGAATGAGGATATATTACTTTTGGATT
>CALVQS010000082.1 GCA_944358165.1 uncultured Bacilli bacterium
TGCATTAAAGGGCCACCTTGAATACCTGGGAAAATAGTTTTATTAATCTTTTTAATAATTTCTTCATTATTCGTAAGAATAATTCCACCTCTAGGTCCTCGGAGGGTTTTATGAGTGGTAGAAGATACTACATCAGCATAATCTACTGGATTCTGATGAAGTCCTGCTGCTACTAAACCAGCAATATGAGCCATATCAACGAATAAATAAGCACCCACTTCATGAGCAATTTCTTGGAACTTTTGAAAATCAATTCCTCTTGAATAAGCGGAAGCTCCAGCCACAATCATCTGAGGACGTTCTTTTAAGGCAATTCTTCTAATTTCCTCATAATCAAGCATTTCTGTTTCTGGATTTAAGTTATAAGCTACAAACTCATAATCATGTCCACTAAAATTAACAGGATTTCCATGAGTTAAATGGCCACCATGAGATAAGTTAAGGCCCATAACTTTATCATGAGGATTAAGGAGTGCTCGGTAAACAGCCATATTTGCACTAGAACCACTGTGAGGTTGAACATTGGCATATTTTGCTCCAAATAATTTAGTAACATAGCTAATAGCTAGATTTTCTACCGTATCCACATTTTCACAACCACCGTAATACCTTTTTGATGGATACCCTTCAGCATATTTATTAGTAAATATACTTCCTTGTAATTCTAATACTGCCTTTGAAACATAATTTTCAGAGGCAATGAGTTCAATATTTTCTTTCTGTCTTTTTTTTTCTGCCTTTAAAGCTTCTTTAATTTTTGGATCCATTTTCATCACGCTTCCTTTCACATGCATCCACTACATTTTGAATCAACATAATAATAGTCATTGGTCCAACTCCCCCAGGAACGGGTGTAATATAACTTGTCTTCGGTGCAACACTTAGAAAATCAACATCACCATAAAGTTTCCCATCAACACGATTTGTTCCAACATCAATTACAACAGCTCCGTCTTTTACATATTCATCAGTAATAAACCGGGCATCCCCAATTGCTACAATTAAAATATCAGCTTGTCTTGTAATTTCTTTTAAATTTTGTGTTTTTGAGTGGGCAAGTGTTACCGTGGCACCTCGATTAAGAAGCAAAACTGCCATGGGTCTACCTACAATTAATCCAGCTCCAACGACAACAACATGACTTCCTTCTATTCGAATATTTTCATGTTCCAGCATTTTTAAAATTCCAAGTGGGGTTGCTGCGATAATCTTCTCTTGATTACTAAGTAATGCTCCTAAATTATAAATTCCAAAACCATCTACATCTTTTAATGGAGAAACGTGCGAAATAATTTTTTCTTCGGCAAACTTACTTGGAAGTGGACTCTGTACTAAAATCCCATCAATTTCTTCATTTTGATTAAATTCTTCAATTTGCTTAATAATTTCTTCTTCCGTATTTTCTTCATTAAAACGACATAATACGGCATTTACTCCCAGTTCACTACATACTCGCATTTTATTTCTCACATAAATCTCACTAGCAGGATCATTTCCTACCAAGATAATGCCAAGTCCTGGTGTGATATTTTTCTTTTTTAATTCATCAATTCGCAACTTTAACTTATTTTGTATTTCCACTGCTATTAATTTTCCATCAATTATTTTCATTTCTCTCTCCTTTCGTTCTTAAAAAAGTTCATTTTAAAAACGAAACACCTGAATCTTTACAATATATAAAATCATATTCATCACCCCTAAAATAAAGTTCCTTGTCTTACAATCTTTAAATGTTCATAAGCCTTATCCGTTGCCATTCTTCCTCTTTGCGTTCTTTTAATAAATCCCTCTTGTAACAAAAATGGCTCAACTACATCTTCAATTGTCGTAACTTCTTCTCCAATGGCTGTTGCAATCGTCTCAACTCCAACAGGTCCTCCATTAAATTTATTAATTAAAGCAGTTAAATACTCAATATCAATTTGATCTAATCCATATTCATCTACTTTGAGACGTTTTAAGCTATCAACAGTAATATTATAATCAATTTTGCCACTACCTAGAACTAAAGCAAAATCCCGAACTCTTTTAAATAAACGATTGGCAACTCTCGGTGTTTTTCTACACCTTTTAGCAATCTCTAAAGCGGCATCATCATCAATTTCCATATCAAGTACTCTTCCCGTTCTTTTTACAATTTGTTGAAGTTCATTATCTTTATAATAATTTAATTTAGAAACAATTCCAAAACGATCACGAA
Source organism: uncultured Bacilli bacterium (assembly GCA_944358165.1). Taxonomy (GTDB): domain Bacteria; phylum Bacillota_I; class Bacilli_A; order RF39; family UBA660; genus Caccenecus. Next base: position 2,201 of record CALVQS010000082.1, read on the forward strand.
GAGGACTTGATAAATCTCCAGCTCGAGTTGTTGCTCCAACTAAAGTAAAAGGAGGTAAATCAATCTTAATACTTCTACTTTTACCATCAGCGCCAATAATGATATCAAGTTCAAAATCTTCCATTGCTGGATACAATATTTCTTCTACAAACTTAGGCATTCTATGAATTTCATCAATAAATAAGACATCTCCAGGTTCAATCGTAGATAAAACGGCTGCTAAATCTCCACTTTTTTCTAAAGATGGTCCACTAGCAGTTTTAATATTACTTCCAAGTTCATTTGCAATAATATGAGCAAGAGTGGTTTTTCCAAGTCCAGGAGGCCCATAAAGCAAAACATGATCAAGTGCTTCGCCTCTCATTTTCGCCGCTTCAATAAAAACTTTTAAATTAGATTTGATTTCATCTTGACCAATATATTCACTTAAAGATTGTGGTCTTAAAGTAGCTTCAAAAATATCACTTTCCTGTTCTTCAACATCTAATATTTTTTCATCATCCATGATATTCCTCCTTTATATATCGAAGTACTTGATGCCAATTACAAAAGCTTTGGTATTTCTTGCTATTACCCATACAAATACAGTTTATTCCATAAGTAGAAACTTCATCAAGTACACTCTCTTTATCATCAATAAATAAATCAACCCGTTCTTTATAAGCTGTTTTCCCCTTTTTAACTTTCTTAAAATATATTTTATCATAAAAAAGTCCATTTTGCTTTAAAAAAGCAATGGTATTTTTAAGATTATCTCGATCGTATTTCTTATTTCTTGCTGTAATAATAATAATTTTAAAATGATGTTCCTGAAAATAAGCCCACGCTTCCTGAATTCCTTCTTTTAATCCATAATCATTTCTCATTTTTTTAATATATTTCTTTAAAAATCTCTTATATTCTTTTCTTGGAAGTAAATGAGATTCATCATAACAAGGATATTCTTCTTTTAAATATTTTTGAACAACCTCACTTGTATTTGTAATAGTATCATCAATATCAATTCCCAAAATCATTTTAACATCAACTTTAAAGCTTCTTTTATTTGATCTTCAATCTCTAAGGAAGCATTTACTTTTGGAAGCACTTTCTTAATTTCGGCATTTTTATATCCTAGACTTTCTAATACACTCACAAGTTCATCAAAATCTCCACTTAGATTAATATCATTCTTACTAGCAAGTTTTCCTTTTAAATCCAAAATAATTTGCCTAGCAAGCTTTTCTCCAATCTTAGGAAACTTCGTTAAATACAAAATATTTTCTCGATCAATTGCATCAATAATACCCGCTATAGACCCAGTAGCAAGCATAGGCATCGCCATTTTTGGTCCTAATCCTTTAACATTAATTAACTTTAAGAATAAGTTCCTTTCTTCTTCTGATTTAAAGCCATATAAAGAATATTCATCTTCTCTTATTTGATTATATAAATACACTTTAGCTTCACTTTCAAGTTCAAAACTAAAAGGATTAGCAACATAAACAGTGTAACCAATATTGTTATTTTCTACCACAATATAATTACTTTCTTGTGCTACTATTTTTCC
>CALVQS010000083.1 GCA_944358165.1 uncultured Bacilli bacterium
ATAATAATCCAACACATTTTATTTTGCAAGATTTTTTTAAAAATAAAGACTTTTCGTTAGAAATTTGGTACAATAATATTGGGTGATAACTTTTGAAAAAAACAAAATTAAAACTTAAAAAAGGCGTTTGGTTTGCCATTGGTGGTGTTTTATTACTCATTATTCTCATTGTTATTGGAGTGAAGTCTTATCAAACTTATCAGTACCATCAGACTAATGAATATAAACTACTCGAAATAGGGTATTCTGCTGAAGAAATACAAGTTTTAGAAGAACATTTAAGTAATGAAGAGATTACCACTCTTACTAATACCGATAAAGAAGAATTTTTGCTAGAAGTGTTACAAGATCCTTATTTTATTAAAAGTTACTTAGACCGTTATATGGCTTATCATAATGATCATGAAGGAAGTACCGCAAGAAGTGTTGTTGCAGCTGTAAATACCAATACTGATTATGATTATTATACAATGGATTTTGATACGAATACCGAAGACGATATATTAATGCTTGTTAATAAATATTATCATTTGAGTGAGGATTACGAACCTACTGATTTGGTTAATATAAGTAATCGTTACTATTATGGTGAAGGTCATCAAATTCGTAGTGTTGTGTATGATGCATTTATCGATATGTGGAATGAGGCTAATAATGCAGGAATTTATCTAATTATTAATTCTAGCTATCGAACCTTTCAAGAACAACAATCTGTTTATGATTCTTATAAAGATTCTAGGGGCACTACTTATGCAGATAGCATTGCTGCTCGTCCAGGATATTCCGAACATCAAACTGGCCTTTCTTTAGATATCTTTAGTACGGAATATACAACCACTGCTAATTTTAAAGACTCCCCTGCTCATCAATGGCTTACTCAAAATGCTTATAAATATGGATTTATTCAAAGATATGAAGCTGATACGGAAGAACTTACAGGTTTTGCTGAGGAAGCTTGGCATTGGCGATATGTTGGAGTGGAAGTTGCAACTTATTTGCATGAACACGATATTACTTTTGATGAATATTATGCTTACTTCATTTTAAATGGGTAAGCTTTTTTAATTGTTTAAAATAAAAAACTCCATTAAATGGAGTAAATTTACTTATTTGGTGACCAGTACGGGATTCGAACCCGTGAATGCTGCCGTGAAAGGGCAGTGTGTTAAGCCGCTTCACCAACTGGCCAAAAAAATGGTGGGACTGGGGGGACTTGAACCTCCGACCTCACGCTTATCAGGCGTGCGCTCTAACCAGCTGAGCTACAATCCCATATTTTACACAACTTTATGGTGTCCCCTTAGGGATTCGAACCCTAGACCCACTGATTAAGAGTCAGTTGCTCTACCAGCTGAGCTAAGGAGACATCAATCAAATGCTCTTTAATTATATCATAAATTTTTTATTATGCAATACTAATTTTATCTTTTTTTGATTTTTTATCTTAAATTTTTAATTTTTCTCCTTGATTACTTTCATTTTAGGAAATTTAATTTGCATATATTCATCTGGATACCACTTATCAATTACTTTAAATACCGTATTTATTGCATTGTCATTGTTGGCGCGATCGGAATAACGGATGGATGCTAATGCTGTTAAAGAAACATTTATAATCATAAAGATAGCAATGATACAAGTTGTTATGCGATAAACATTTTTATTTATATTTGCTATCCCTTTTTGGAACCATGGATATAAAATATCGACACAAAAAACAGAAATAAATCCCCAAGCTAGGCAGTATGGCAAATAAATTCTTCCACCTACATTTAGATTAAAATGAGAATAATTCCAAGTAGAAGTACCAAATACATATTCTTGAAAAACACTTCCAAAATATTCAAAAGCACTTCCTAATATTACCCCTATTAAAAACTTTTGCCAAAATTTCTTTTCTCGAAAATTATTCATAATTAAAATAATAAATATTAAGCCAAAACCATAAATTGGTTTAAAAGGACCATATAATAAGCCTTGTTTGTTAATCCATTCACCATTTTTAAGGAAGTGAAAAATTGTTTCTAGTACAAAGCCAATGAAACAACCAATTACAAACAACCATACTAGTTCTAAAAAAGATATTTTTTCTTTCTTTGCTTTCATAGTTCTCACTCCTACATTATATCAAATTTCATTCTTTACTGTAAATTATTTTCAATTATTAAATTATATGATAAAATATTGATTAGAGGTGAAGTTTATGCAAAAAAATTATTATTGCCAATTAAAAAGATCAGAAAAAAAGAAAGTTCAAGAACAATATAAAAAAGAATATGCTCATAGCGATTTTCAAAATAGATTAATACGATTAGCTGTTTATAGTGCTATTGGAGTTCTTTTTAGTATCTTTTTAATTGTTTATTCCATCGTTACTAAAGAATATGTAGTAAGTAATTTGCTAGTTGCTATTCCTTTGTTTATCGCTGCCATCGTTTTTATGGTTGGAAGACAATATGCTAAATTACAAGTATTAAATAAAATTGCTTTAAAACAAAAAAACTGAGAAAATCAGTTTTTTAAATACTTTTTAATATTTGTTCTATTTCATCTTTATTTCGGAAGCCAACTACTTTTTGCTTTAATTCACCATCTTTAAAAAAACATATGGTTGGAATACTCATAATTCCGTATTGAACTGATAATTCTTCATGAGTATCGACATTTATTTTTAAAATGTTGGCATCGACTGTCTCAAGAACTGGTCCGAGCATTTTACATGGTCCACACCAATCAGCATAAAAATCTACGATCCAAATCCCTTCTTTTATAACATCATCTAATTTTTCTTTTTCTAAATATTTAATCATTGTTTCCCTCCTCAAATGTTTCTAATATTGCTTCTGCTCCGGCAAAATCAAGTTTTTCACTATCGATTAATTTTCTAGTTGTTTCTGGAGTCACTACATGGTATCTTAACATAATACTTAAGATTTCGCCATTGTAAGCATCTTTATTGGTACTGTTTTCATACTTTTCTTGTAAATCTCCTATTTCCATGATTGCATCATAAGTTTCGTTTACCATAGAACCAATTAATGGAGTTTTATCAATAATACTCATTGCTAAACTGCTATCTTTAATCCAGGCATGGCTACCATTAAATTGTAATAAAACAAATAAAATGATAAAACTGAAAACGACTGCTTCTAAAAATCCTAAAACGGCACCAATAATTTTAGATGGAATTCCTAAAATAATTGTCATTGTTAAGAATTTTTCAATAATACCTGTTAGTTTTAATATTAACGATAAAATACCATATAATACGACAAATACTACTATGTAAGCTATACTTTCATATAATAAAATATTTAATGTTACTAGTCCTTGCCAACTTCCACTAAAATCAAAGAATGGTACAAAATTGTAAAACAAGTCTGCAACTGGATTTTTTAGATAGTAAGCAATTACTACTACAGCAATTGTTCCAACTAAACCAACTAAACTACGAATTGCTCCTTTTTTAAAACCTAAAACTGCCCCTAAAAGTAAAAACAATATTATAATTGCATCTACAATTGTCATTTTACCAACTCCTTATATTAATTATATACTAAACTTTTTGAAAAATAAAGCAATATATGATATTATTATTTTGTGAGGTGTAAGGTTGAAAATAAAAACGTAGAATTATAACACGCAAAAGGAGTTCAAAAAATCAAATTTTTTTGAACTAAAGTA
>CALVQS010000084.1 GCA_944358165.1 uncultured Bacilli bacterium
AAAGAAGAAGGCCATGCTGAAGGTCTTGCTGAAGGTCATGTTAAAGGAATCGCAGAAAACAAAAAAGAAACAGCTAAGAAGATGCTTGAAAAAGGTATTTCTATCCAAGATATTTCCGAGATTACAGGGCTGTCTCTATCAGAAATAAACAGTTTCAAAGACTAAAATAAATTGAGCTAGATCCATTCGGATCTAGTTTTTTCATTCTAACACAATTATATAGAACTCTATATAATTAATTAAAAATTCTAAAAGAATTATACTTAATTCACATTGACTTAGTTAATAGTAATGTATATAATGATAATAAGAAAAGATTCATAAAACAGTTAAAAATTAATCAGAACAAAGGATGTGTTAGAAATGAGTAAAATTGCAGAAGAAGACAAAAATATAGAACAAGTAGTAAAATTTATGAGAGATTTCGTAAATAATGAAGAAATCTTAGATATTTACGATAAAATCAATGATGTAAAGTATTATGCCAAAGAAGAAGGTCGTGCTGAAGGTTTTGCTAAAGGCTATGCTGAAAGTCTTGTTGAAAGCAAAAAAAAAATAGCTAAGAAAATGCTTGAAAAAGGACTTTCTATTAAAGATATTTCAGAATTTACAGGACTATCTTTATCAGAAATACAAGCATTAAACTAAAAGAAACATCAATTATTCAAGTTGAGTAATTGATGTTTTTAATTTATAGCTTTTTCAAGCTTTTATGATTTTTCATAAGTTTTCTTACTCCAAAATTTTTAGCAAAAGCAACACTTACAAATTTATCATCAACATCTATGACAACACCTTTACCATAAATGGTATGCATAACAAGATCTCCCTTATTATAAGATACATCTTCATTACTATATAATTCATCTTTATTTATAACTTTCTCTTCTTTAATACTACTATTAACTGTTTCTAACACGTCTTTATTAATTTCACTAATAAAACGAGATGGAGGATTCGCATTTGTTTTACCATAAAGCATTCTTTTCTTGGCATTCGTTAAATAAAGTCTTTCTTTTGCTCTAGTAAAACCGACATAGCATAATCTTCTTTCTTCTTCAATACCAGAATCTCCTTCTAAGAAAGCATTTTGATGAGGAAAAATCCCCTCTTCCATTCCAATAATAAAGACAACTGGAAATTCTAGACCTTTCGCACTATGTAAAGTCATTAAGGTAATAACATTATCATCATCTTGATGTTCTGATATATCTGCAATCAAACTGATTTCTTCCAAAAAATCATTTAAATTAACAGAACCAGTTCGAGCTTCATAACTAGCTGTAATACTTTTAAATTCCATCAAGTTTTCAAGACGAAGTTCAGAATCCAAATTCTTTTCTTGTTCAAGTTCTTTTTTAAGTCCACTTTTATCTAACACATCATCAATTAATTCCGTTAAAGACAAGTTAAGAGCATCCCTCTGTAACTCTAAAATAAGATTTTTAAATTCTAATTCTTTTCCTGATGTAATCGCATCAAACATAGAAATATTTAAACTTTCAGCTTCTTTTTCCAAGTTTTCAATACTCTTATTACCAATACCCCTTTTAGGAGTATTGATAACTCTTCTTAAACTAACGTCATCGCTAGTGTTATTAATAAGTCTTAAATAACATAATAAGTCTTTAATTTCTTTCCGATTATAGAAATAATAACTACCAACGACTTTATAAGGAAAACTATGTTTTAAAAGAACTTCTTCTACATTTCTAGATTGAGCATTGGTTCGATAAAAAATAGCAATATCTTGATAAGTATATCCTTCATTTAATAATTTCTTTATTTCATCAACAATTAAAGCAATCTCATGTTTTTCATCATAACCACGCATATATTTGAGCTTACACCCATCACCTAAAGTACTATATAAATCCAAGTCTTTTCTTTCTTTATTATTTTTAATTACACTATTTGCAGCATCCAAAATATTTTTCGTACTTCGATAATTTTGTTCAAGCATAACAACTTTTGTACCAGGAAAATTCCTTTCAAAATCTAAGATATTCCTGAAATTAGCTCCTCGAAATCCATAAATAGATTGACTAGGATCACCAACAACAAAAATATTTTTATACTTACTAGCAAGCATTCTACTAAGCTTATATTGCACTTCATTCGTATCTTGATACTCATCAATTAAAATATACTTATAGTGTTCTTGATAGTGTTCTAAAATACTACTATTTCTCTTAAATAATTCCACAGGTAATTTTAATAAATCATCAAAATCAACGGAATTATTCTTCTTAAGTATTTTAATATATTCATGATAAATCTCTACAACTTTTTTCTCAGCATAAGTATTAAAGAACTTATCAATTTCTGCATCACTTAAAAACTCATTCTTAATAAAACTAATTTTACTACGTACAAAATAAGGACTAACTTCTTTCGGATCAATCCCTCTTTCTTTCATAATCTTTTTAATTAAACTTAAAACATCATCACTATCTAATATCGTAAAATTTTTATTCATCCCTAGTTCCTCTACATTTTCCCGAATAATTTTAAGTCCAAAGGAATGAAAAGTACCAACAAATACACGATTACTCGGAACTAAAACATTTAATCTTTCTCGCATTTCCTTAGCAGCTTTATTCGTAAATGTAATAGCTAATGTATTCGTATCACTAATACCTTGTTCAAGTAAATAAGCAATTCTAGTTGTTAAAACTTTGGTTTTTCCAGAACCAGCACCAGCTATAACTAAACATGGTCCATCAATATGCATAACTGCTTCTTTTTGTTGTTCATTTAATTTATCAAACATACTACTATCACCTAGTTAATTATATCAAAACATCAGTATTAAAAAAAGATAACTTTACACAAGTTATCACAAAAAATGCACATTGAATTGCAAAAGTAAATTCCACACTAAAATTTAAAATGATAGAAGTAAGTTCTACAAATTTAAAACTGGAATTTACTTGTATAAAGTACTATAATGTCTCTTCAATAGTGCATATTTTTGATTTTAGAAAAGAGGTATTATAGTTATGAAAAATAAACAATTATCATTTGATGATAGACTAGAAATTGATTAAGTAGAGAAAAATGTTAAATTTTAACATTTTGTCCCTTTCACACCACCACAGCATACCGTTCGTTCCAATTTATATTACAGTATGTACTTTTGGTCTAGTGGAGAAACTAGCCCCTTTTGCTTTAATCTTTTCTTTGATATAGCTGTATTTACTATGGGATTGTGTGCACAATTCCAATATGATTAATAGATATATAGACACAAAAATGTAGACAATGTAAAATAATAAACATTAAGAGATGTCTATAATGGCGAAAGGAAAAAACTATGATGAAGAATTTAAAAAAACAATAGATGAACTTTATAATAATTAAAAACCAGCTTGTTTTGTAACCTCATCCATTTATACAGTTTTAATATCAAGTTTCTGTTCGTTGAGCCACAATTTTGTTCACATTCCCTTTAGCCCTAGCCTTACGGCTGATGTGTTGCATTTTTCTAATACTTCGCAAATACTTACGTGTCCACCTAACACACTAATTTATGTCGAAACAAAAAAAGAAGCAATGATTATTTAATAAATGCTTCCCTTAATACCTTACATAATTTATATTTTATAATCGCTTCATCATAACAGTTTATTTTATAACTTCTTTTAATTAATTCTTTATT
>CALVQS010000085.1 GCA_944358165.1 uncultured Bacilli bacterium
AACATTGAAAACCTTATATTTTATGTTATTCCTAGTTTATAATTACTTTACGTCAATTTTTTATGCGATTGCCTTAACTTACTTTTTGTAGTGTTAAATTAAAAGAGCACCTAACTCATCTAATGAATTAGGTGCAAATCAAATTTATTTGGTAACATTCAGGCTTGTAATATTGGATTCTTTTCCAAATAGTACTCTATTATGTAAATCTTATAATATCAAACACAGTAATATAAATCATAAGTAAAATAATAAGGAAGAAGAAAACCATATGACAAGCATTTTCAAATTTAGCATTAATTGGACTTCCCTTAATCTTTTCAATAATTAAGAATAAAATTCTTCCTCCATCAAATGCTGGTATCGGTAAAATATTAATTAAACCAACATTAATACTTAAAAACGCAATTAAATAAACAATTTGTTGTAATCCCATGGATAAACTCTCGCCTACAACATGATAAATACCAACTGGACCAGATAAACTACTTAAAGAAATTTGTCCAGTAAATAAATTGATTACCGTAATCCACATGGTTGAAATTAAACTCCAAAACCTTTCAAAAGCATATTTCACACTTGCTAAAAATCCTTTTTCTACACTTTGTTCAATTCCAAATCCAAATGTTTTTTGTTCTTCACCAGCATCATTTTTTGTAACATCTGGTTCTAGTTCTAATGATACAGCCTCTCCATCTCTTAACACTTCAAACTGATAAACATTACTATCATTCTTCAAATATAAAACAATTTGTGTTTGATCCCAAGTAGATACTTTATGATCATTAATGGATAAAATTAAATCTCCTACTTGAAGTCCTCCCGCTTCTGCTGCTGAATCTTCCAAAACCGTTCCAACTCTTGGTTCCAAGCTATTAGCACCCCAGATAAGAGCCATAAAAAACAAGATAATAATGGCAAGTAGAAAGTTGTTAAATACTCCAGCTGCTAAAATAATAACTCTTTGCCACCATTTCTTATTACACATAAAATCTTCTTTTTTAATCGTTTTGGTATCATCATCTTCATATACTTCTCCAGCCATGGATACAAAACCACCAATTGGTAAAGCCCGAATATTATAATTAATGCCATCTTTTCCTTTATGTGTCTTAATAAGAGGACCCATTCCAATCGAAAATTCATAGATATGAACTCCTGCTTTTTTCGCTGTAATAAAATGTCCAAACTCATGAACCAAAATAATTAATCCTAATATAAAGATTAAAAGTATTAATACGATAAACCACATAATCTTGCCCTCCTATAATAATGTATAAAATATTAAAAATCCTAACATAATTGCAATCGTACTATCAAGTCGATCTAATATTCCCCCATGTCCTGGAATCAAATTACTAAAATCTTTAATTTCATTTTCCCGTTTAATCTTACTAAAAATAAGATCACCAATTTGTCCAATAACAGATAATGCGAAAGTAACAAGTATAACACTAATACTAATTGGATTTACCAAAAAGTGATAAAAAGCACAAGCAACAACCGTTCCAATAAGAGAGCCAAGTACACTTCCCTCAACCGTCTTTTTAGGACTAACCTTTGGTATTAATTTATGACGCCCAAAAGCCATACCCATAAACATTGCAAATGTATCGGTAAAAATAAAGATTAAAATAAGATAAATAAATAAGTATAAATCTAACATTCTTGCCAAAATCATTGCATTAAAAGCCGTTCCTAATAAAAGAACACATCCAATCAAGAAAAACGCATCTTTGGTAGTATATTTATTATCTTTATAAAATAAGGTAAGCCCTAACAAAAAGAGTAATAAAAGAGCAATACCTCGATAGGTAATACCAAACAAAATAGAATATCCATCATACTCCGTAAGTACTAAAAATAACATTGCTACCATGGCTACTAATTGCACCAAATAAGGATATTCCTGATGACTTTTCTTTAAATCTAAAAGTTCTTTTAAAGCTAAAATACTAACAATTCCAACACCTAATCGAAATACATTTCCCCCAACCCAAACAACAGGTATAACAATAAGAAGCATAACAATCGCACTAATAATTCTTTTTTTCATACAATCCTACTTTCTATAACAAGTATACTATTATAATGTTCATTCGTCAATTATTTATAAAGTCCCATTTTCTGTTTCATCAACATAAATTTATTTTTAGCGATCTCTCTTACAACTTGAATATTTTCATCTAACATTTGATCAAGCTTTTCACTATGAATAATCTCTTGATAACGTGATTGTATTCCCTCAATTTCGTTTGCAACAACATCAGCCACATACTTTTTAAATTCTCCATAATTCTTACCAGCAAATTCTTTTTCAATTTCACTTACACTCTTACCAGTAATAGCAACACAAATATTAATTAAATTACTAATACCAGGCTTACTTTCTGGATCAAAACGAACTTCACAGTCACTATCGGTCGTTGCTCCCATAATCTTTTTACGAATACTTGCTACATCATCTAACAAACGGATTACACCCTTTGGATTATCACTAGACTTACTCATTTTCTTATCTGGAGAAATTAAGTCCATAATTTTCGTTCCTTCTTTTGTAATATAAACATCTGGTATTTTAAAAGTATCACCATATTTCTTATTAAAACGTTCGGCAATATTACGAGCAAGCTCTACATGTTGTTTTTGATCAATTCCCACTGGAACATAATCAACGTCATAAGCTAAGATATCTGCTGCCATTAAAACCGGATAAGTAAATAATCCAGCATAAAAATTAGCATTCTTACTACTCTTATCTTTAAACTGTGTCATACGAGATAATTCCCCAAAAGGAGTATTACATTCAAGTAACCATGAAATATTAGCATGATATTCATTTTCAGATTGAATAAAAATAATGTTTTTATCTGGATCAATTCCACAAGCAATATAAAGAGCTACTAAACTACGAATGTTTTCATGTAAAGTTTTAGGATCTTGTGGCACAGTAATTGCATGCATATCCGCAATAAAAATATAAGACTTAAATTCATCTTGCATTCCTACCATCTGTTTAATCGCTCCAATATAATTACCAAGAGTAATTACTCCAGAAGGTTGAATACCCGTTAATATTGATTTTGTAATCTTTTGACTAAATTCTTTCATAATAAAACCCACTTTCCATCTAAGTATATCAAAAAAGTAAAAAAATGAAAATAATAAATTGCAAAATCTTCAAAAATACCGTATAATACTTATGTAAGTGTTATCCATGCTGGATAACGCCTGCGTTTTGGGCAGACGCTACTTAGCGTCTTTTATTTCTTATGTAGAATTCTACATAATATTTCGCTCGTCCCTTATTACAGAGATGAGCATTATTATTATAATGAATAAATACTTTACTTCTTCACTCATTTACTTCCACCTACTTTCGTAAAACCCCCTGAATTACTTCAGTAGAATATACTACTAATAAAAATGAAAGCAGGCGCTTACCATTCATGAATAACAAACTTAATTTATCATAAAATAGCATAAATATCAAGAACAAAAGTTCGACAAAATTTTCATAAAATTCGACATCAATGAACTTTTCCCCTTTAAATATCCCATGAAAGATGATACACTTATTTTGGGTGGTATCTTTACCAACATATGAATATGATCTACACATGCATTTGCTTCTATAAT
>CALVQS010000086.1 GCA_944358165.1 uncultured Bacilli bacterium
GATTCAATAGGAGATTAGAAAGAGGGAAACAACATGAATGTAATTGTATCAAATAAATATCAAAATATGTTAGCAACATTAGACATTGATGTTATAAAAAGTATTAATGGTGAATTTGAAGTAGAAGAATTAGCAAGCATATTTACTAACTTTTATTTCAATAAAATGATCATTGATATTACCGCTATAAAAGGATATCAAAATATTAAAAATATTCAAAAACTATCTGTTAATTTTGATCCTAGTAAATTAATATTATTATTAGATGATTCAGCAATGGTAAACAGTGGAGGTTACTTATCAGCTTTAGTATCTATGGGAATCTATAATTTTACTAGAAATATTAATGCTGTAAAGTTTTTAATTGATAATCCAAACTCTTATAAAGATGTAGCTCAATATCATAATTTAAGTGGCGAAGATGACGGTAAAGTATTAGAATATGACACTTTTACTGGAACCGGAAGTGGAGGACTCAGAATTGTCGGCTTTAAAAATGTTACAGCCCATGCGGGTGCTACAACTCTAGTTTACATGCTAAAACGTCACTTAGAAGTAGCTTACAATGTAGTTGCTTTAGAAGTAGATAAAGAAGACTTTAAATATTTCAATGATAAAAGTTTAAAATCAACAACATCCCTAGATTTAGCATTTAATATAGCCAATAACCCGGATGCCGAAGTAATCTTAGTTGATTTAAATGATTCAACCCAAGGAAACTTATGCAATGATATTATTTATTTAATTGAACCGGGATTAATTAAGTTAAACAAATTAATTCGTCAAGACAGGGATGCTTTCGAAAAGCTAAAAGATAAAAAAATAGTTTTAAATAAAAGTATTTTAAATAGTCGTGATATCAATGATTTTGAACACGAATCAAACAGTAAAGTGTTCTTTAATATCCCATATTTAGATGATAAAAAAGAGCACGAACAAGTATTAGATGACTTTTTAGTAGCCCTAGGATTTTCAAGATTAAATGCCAGTGGCAGTGGCAAAGCCAAATTATTTAACATTTTCAAATAAGTTGCTTAAAAATAAGTAACTTTTTTGTTTTAAAAAATTCACTTTACTGATATAATAGTAATTAAGTGGGGAATAAAATGAAAAAACTAAGTATTTGCATTTTAATAATAATGTTAATTGGAATTACCGCACTTACCACATTTACTTTAATGAATCAAAAAATAGAGGATACTCAAGTAGTAAAAAAAGTAAAAAGTGTAGAAAAAGCGACATCCAATTTAACTGAAAATGAATTAAATGAAGTTTACAATATTAACCTAAATGGAAAAAGACACCGACTTAAATGTAACTATCTAGTAACATTTGAAAATAGTAGTGCCTCGATTTATTTGCGTCTGTATTTAGATGGCTTTGAAATTTATACTGGATTAGTTGATGATGATTTTAAAGCAAATGATATTGATGAAGTTTTTAGTAAAGAAAATAATTACTTAACCATCGAAGAAGAAGACATCAAAGTATTAAATGAAGATAATGATTATTTATTAGTAGAAATAAGTTCAGACCTAGACCATTTAAAAAAAGAATATTTTGTATGGAATGAAAAAAGAGATCCAATCTTAGAGCATATCCTAGTTTTAGATGAAAGTATTATTTATGAATCAGTTGCCGAAGAAAATATTTTCTATGATGAAGATACACAAACTTTAGCTAAAATTGAAGATAATGAGATTTATTCTTTAGAAGAAAAAGAAGAAGAGGACACTCTCTATTTAGAAGAATATGTTTATAAAATAGGCAAAAATAAATATCAAAAAGAATTAAAAAACACATATGAAGTTACCAAAAAAGAAGCATAAAAAAAGTCCCTCAAAAGAGGGACGAAAAAACAAAATAAAAACATTTATTGTTTGAATTAGTAGAATTTGATATTAGTTAAGTAAAGGAAGTATATCAAAGAATGGAAAAGAATATTCAAACAAATTAAATGTTCGAGACTGTATACTACAACAAAAAAATAGGTTTGTCAAGAAAAAGTTGCAAGAAAAATGCAATTTTTTTAAAAAATTTAAGCATGCTCTTTTAAATGAAACAAAATACCTAAAAACATAAAATAAACAATCATATTAGTTCCCCCGTAGCTAACAAACGGTAAAGGAAGACCAATGATTGGTAAAAGTCCTAAATTCATCCCAATATTTTCGATTTGAGCAAAGAAAAACATAGCAAGAAAACCGGCAATAAACATTTTATATTGTCTTTTTTTCGTTCGAAAAAGTTTTACTAAAAAGAAAATATTTAAAACAAAGAAACAAATTAAGATTAAAAGAAAGCTAAAAATACCAAGTCTACTTATTGAAAATGCAACAATAAAATCTGTTGGTGCTTCGGGGATATAAACTCCATCACTATGTGTAAAGAATTTAGCTGTTCCAATCGAAATTAAAGCGCGATCCAGTTGAAAAGAATCATTATTTACAAAAGTTAAAATCCTATCTACTCGGTAAAAGAAAGAAGTGCCAATGAGTTTTATAAGGAGTTCTTGATTGAAGTAATATAAATAAAAGAAACTACCCAAAAAGAAGAGAAAAAGAGTTCCCAAGACAAGATACCATTTATAATTAATTTTATAAACCAAAATAACTCCAAACATAATAAGAAAATAAATAATAATTGCCCCTGTATCGGGCTCTAAGAAAACAAAGAAAGAAGGAATGAGAGTAATAAAGAAAGCTTTAAGTAAGACTTTAAATTCATTTTTCATACCATGTCCTTTTTCTTTAGCAAGTTCCCGACTTAAATAAAGAGCCAAAGTAAATTTCATAAGTTCACTAGGTTGAAAAGAGAAAAAAGGAAGTCGAAACCAAGCACGTGAGCCATTGATAGTAGTACCAAAAAATAAAACTAAAATCAGTAACAGTACGTTGATCCAGTACAAAGCTCCAGATAGTCGAAAGAAAAAATCAGGCTTTAATAATCGAAAAATAAAAAACACACCAAAACCCAACAAAAACCATAAAGCTTGCTTAAAAAAGTAATTTTCATATCCATCAATCATTTTAACATAATACATATTCCAAAGAGATAGTACCATCAAAATAAGAATAGGAATTAAAAAAAAGAGTTGTTTATCTAAAATTTTCTTTTTCATAATATTAGTATGTTTCAAAAGAAAGTTTTTATCATAAAATGTATTAGAGGTGTTCTAAAAATGAAAAAAGATTTACCAAGTGTGTATGCCAACCCAATTAATAAAGAAATAAGAAACAACAATGATATTTATTATGGTAAAAAGGAAGAAGTAAGAAGTTCAAGTAAAGGAAATGTATACGATAAAATTAATCAAATTTTTGCATCTGTCCATCATGTGTATAAAAGTAACGTCCGAATCCATACTAGAAATGGCGAGATAAAAACAACCATTGTAGGCAAATCAGGCAATTTTCTTTTATGTTTAAATGGTGACAAAATAAATATGTTAGATATTGTTGATATTGAAAGAATATAAACGTTTGTTTTAAGGCAATCGCATAAAAAATTGACGTAAAGTAATTATAAACTAGGAATAACATAAAATATAAGGTTTTCAA
>CALVQS010000087.1 GCA_944358165.1 uncultured Bacilli bacterium
TGACAGCCAAAAACCTTGCTTGTGCAAGGCAAACTTCGGCTCTAAAGTGTTGCTGTGTTGACACAAAGCAATCCAGGCTTTGTACGTATTGGGCAGACTTTAGGTGTTGATACTCTTATGAATTATATCGATTTGTATGGTTTTGGTGAGGAGACAGGAATTGATTTAAATGGCGAGTCTACTGGTATTTTGTTTGAAACATCCGCTATGGGGCCAGTAGAACTTGCTACCACTAGTTTTGGTCAAGGAATTAGTGTAACACCGATTCAACAAATCCGGGCTGTATCGGCAGCGATTAACGGAGGAACGTTATATACTCCTTATATTGTTGGAGCTTTTTTGGAAAGTGAAACTGGTAGCTTAATTTCTAAGATTGAACCGGAAGCGATAAGACAAGTGATTAGCGAAGAAACTAGTAGTTTGGTTCGTTATGCACTAGAAAGTGTTGTTGCAAATGGTAGTGGAAAGAATGCTTATATTGAAAATTATCGTGTTGGTGGAAAGACGGGAACAGCTCAGAAAGTAGAAAATGGTTCTTATTTAGATGGCAATTATATTTTATCTTTTATGGGATTTTTACCAGCTGATGATCCAGAAATTGTGGTTTATGTTGCGATTGATAATCCAAAGGGTGTCACACAATATGGTGGGGTAGTGTCTGCTCCGATTGCTAGAAATGTCATGTTATCAGCGATTGATATACTTGATATTGAACCACGAGTAGATGGTATGGCAAAAGAATATACTTGGCTAGATAAAAAATATAGTATTTTACCAAATGTTGTGGGAATGAGTAAAGAGGAAGCGACAAAGACTCTTAAAAATTATAAGATTGAATATACTGGCTCTGGGGATACGGTTATCTATATGAGTCCGAATGCAGGATATTATGTAGCAGAGGGAGAAACTATTATGTTAATGCTTGGGGATTCGTAAACCAGGATGTAAAATAAGGTTTAAATTAAAGAAAAAAGTAATAATAAGTAGTATAATAATCTAAAGGAAGAGGTGGGTTATGTTAATACTTGCTAAAGCAGCGATGGCGTTATTATTAGGTTTTATTTTAGCAATCATAACTGGTGTTATCTTAATTCCTATTTTAAGACGTTTTCATATTGGACAATACGTTAGTCATTATGTAGGAGAACGACATTTAAAGAAACAAGGAACTCCAACAATGGGAGGACTGATCTTTATTATTCCGACAATTGTTGCTCTTATTTTGTTATATTTTAATGATAGTATTGAGATTTCGCATAATTTAATTATTTTGATTTTTGTTTTTTTAGCTTATGCAGCTTTAGGATTTGTTGATGATTATTTAAAGATTAAATATCATAATAATAAAGGGCTTAGTATAATGGCTAAACTTTTAATTCAAATGATTATTGCTCTTATTTTCTTTTATATCTTTATGAGTAATGGGGGACAATCTGATTTAGTAATCTCTAGTTTGGGTATTACGATTCCTCTTGGTTGGACCTTTGGATTATTTATCCTCTTTATGTTAGTTGGTAGTAGTAATGCCGTTAATATTACCGATGGATTAGATGGCTTAGCAGGAGGTTTAAGTGCGATTGCTTTCTTTGCGTTTGGACTTATTTCTTGGAATGCTGGTTGGATGGAAGGATATCAAGAGGTAGCCATTTTCTGTTTTATTTTAGCTGGTGCACTACTTGGCTTTTTAGTATTTAATGCTCATCCAGCGAAAGTATTTATGGGTGATTTAGGTTCTTTATCTTTGGGAGCTGCTTTAGCAACGATTGCAATCATTACGAGACATGAACTTTCTTTAGCAGTTATTGGTGGAGTGTTTGTCGTAGAAACTTTAAGTAGTTTAATTCAGATTATTGCCATTCGAAAATTCCATAAAAAAGTGTTTAAAAGGGCACCTCTTCATCATCATTTTGAAGTACTAGGAATGAATGAACAAGATATTGTAAGATATTTTTGGGTAGCAGGACTTATTTTAGCAATGGCAGCGATTACGTACGGAGTTTGGCTATAAGGAAACAATCGATGGGTTGTTTCTTTTTTTTATTGTTTCGTTGTCAATTTATTTTCCTTTTGATATAATAGAAATATAGAAGGGAGCTGCTTTTTTATGAAATGTATTCTTATGAATAAGAATCAAAAAGTTTTATTGGCAGATTATGATCGTGCAACAGGAGTGTTTACAAAAATTTATGAAGTGTATGATATTTCCTATGCTCCCTATATTTTAAGTAGTATTTATGAGGATCATATCAATGATGATGTTTTTCGTACAAATCTTTCTTTATGGTTTCGAGGGAGAGGAATTCCTTCGTGGAGAGAACAGTTAGATCTTCTTTTACATCGATTAAATATTACTGCTCCAAGTGAGCTTTTAGATAAAGCTTTTGGATTATCTTTAAGGGATCAGTACTGGCTTAAACCTTTTTCTATTGACGTTTGTTATGATGATATTAATTTTTTTGATCATGATTTTCTTTATAGTGAATTTTTAGAAGCATCACTTTCTAAAAATAGTAATTCTGTTTTTCATGAAGAAGCTTTGAAAACTCCTAATAATACAACGGACGGAATGCTTAAGAAAGCTTGGATTATTGAGGATGGAGTAAGATATTTACTTAAAAGTGGATATAAAAATGAATTATTACAGCCTTTTAATGAAGTATTAGCAAGTGAGATATGTAAGCGTCTTCATTTTTCTCATGTACCTTATTTTCTTGATATTTATAAAGATACCGTTGTTTCAAAGTGTCCATGTTTTATTACGAAAGATACAGAATTTGTTAGTGCTCATCAAATTATGTTTCATATGAAAAAATTTGGAAATATGAAAGATTATGAAGAATATATAAAAGTTTTAGAAAATCACGGAATAAAAGATGCTCGAATTAAAATGGAAAATATGTATATTTTAGATTTTCTTATTATGAATGAAGATCGACATTTAAATAATTTTGGGATTATTCGAGATGTAAATACTCTTCAATGGGTTGATGTTGCACCAATTTTTGATAACGGACAAAGTCTTAATATAAAGTATTATGATGAAGATGAGATTCATTTATTTGGAGAGGGAAGATTCTTTTATGAAGTAAGACCGTTTGATGAAATGATAAAAGTTGTAAAGGATATCAAAAGAATTGATTTATCTCTTTTAGATGGGATTGTTGAATGGTTTGATGATCTTTTACATAAGTATCAATATTTAACAGGGTTTTCTGATTTGCGTATCAATCGTTTGTGTATTCTTTTAAATGAGCAAATTCAAAAATTAAAACAATTTCAAGAGAAATGATTTATTTGTATTTTTTATTAATTGTCAAAATGTTTTTAATTCAATAGACTTTACTTTTGCAATTTGGTACAATGAATATAGAAGTGGTGA
>CALVQS010000088.1 GCA_944358165.1 uncultured Bacilli bacterium
TTTTGAAAACGAAGAAGGAGTATCTTACGGAAGCATTTATAAAAGTGGTTTTGACTTACCAGATAAAGCTTGTCCGAGATGTGGAACTCTAATGACAAAAGATGGCCAAGACATGCCATTTGCAACTTTCCTGGGATTTAATGCGGATAAAGTACCAGATATCGACCTGAACTTCTCTGATTTAAACCAAGCAGCAGCCCATGAATATACGAAAGTATTATTTGGCGTTGATAATGTTTATCGTGCCGGAACAATCGGTACCGTTGCCGAAAAAACAGCTTTTGGTTTTGTAAAAACTTATGCAGAAGAAAAAGGAATTATCTTAAATAATGCAGAAGTAGAGCGACTTGCCAAAGGATGTACAGGTGTGAAAAGAACAACGGGTCAACACCCAGGAGGAATTGTCGTTATTCCCGGATACATGGACGTATTTGACTTTACACCATTCCAATATCCAGCCGAAGATATCGATGCAGCTTGGCGTACCACCCACTTTGATTACCATGCGATTGATGAAGATGTTTTAAAACTAGATATTTTAGGACACACCGACCCAACGCAACTTCGTATGATTCAAGATTTAACGGGAATTGATGTTACAACTGTCCCAATGGATGATAAAGAAACGATGGGTATTTTCCTATCACCAGCACCTCTTGGTGTAACAAAAGAGCAAATCATGAATGAAACGGGAACTCTAGGTGTACCAGAGTTTGGAACCCCATTTACCATAGGCATGCTTGTAGATACGAAACCAAAAACTTTCGCTGAACTAATTAAAATATCCGGATTATCTCATGGTACTGATGTATGGCTTGGCAATGCTCAAGAATTAATTCGCAACAACATTGTACCATTTAGTGATGTTATTGGTTGTCGTGATGATATCATGGTTTATTTGATGTACAATGGTATGAAACCAATTAAAGCATTTAAAATTATGGAATTTGTTCGTAAAGGAAAAGCCAGCAAAGATCCAGAAGGATGGGCAAAATTCAAAGAAGAGATGAAAGAAGCCGGAATTGCCGAATGGTACATTAATTCTTGTGAAAAAATCAAATATATGTTCCCAAAAGCCCATGCTGCCGCTTATGTTATGAGTGCCTTTCGAATCGCTTACTTTAAAGTTCATATGCCTGGCATTTATTATGCAACTTATTTTTCAACAAGATTTGATGATTTTGAACTAGAGGTCATGGTAAAAGGATATGATGCCATCAAAGCTCGTATGAACGAAATCATAAACAAAGGATATAATGCCACCAACAAAGAATCAAGTGTATTAGAAACTTTAAAATTAAGCTTAGAAGCAACCGCTAGAGGTTTTAAATTTGGAAATATTGATATTGAAAAAAGTGATGGTAAAAACTTTATTTTAGCCGATGATGGCGTAACTTTAATCTGTCCATTCCGTACATTAGACGGTCTTGGAGATAGTGTTGCAAATAAAATTATTGAAGAACGAAATATTAAACCATTTTACAGTATTGAGGACTTCAGTTTAAGAGGACACGTAAATGGTACAACCGTAGATAAATTAAGAAGTTTAGGAGTATTTGGCTCTTTACCAGAAACAAGTCAATTAAGTTTATTTGATTTCTAACAAAAAAGCAGTTTAATTCGTTTGAACTGCTTTTTCACATACAATACTTTTTTTATAAGGCTTTCGCTCATCGGTTCTATACAAAATATAATCAATAGAAGTATTATAATAATCAGCGAGTAGATGTAAAGTCTCTACCGGAATATTAATTTTTTCAAGTTCATACTTGCTATAATTTGATTGGTCAATATGAATTAATTTTGCAATATCCCTCTGATAAAGATCATGATCTTCTCGAAGTTCTTTTAATCGGTTCATTTCCATCCCATCCTCCTTTAAGCTCAAAAAAAGTATATCATCAACCTAAATATGAAAATTATAACTAGGCACATTTTGCCTATATTTACCATATTTTACCATTTATATTTACATGATAAAATGAAGGAGAACTTCCTAATTTAATAAAATTGAACTCAAGAAAGATATTTTGACATTTTTTTCAATTTCAATAATATATAATCATGATGGTGATGTTATGACAATTTACATTGACTTATTATTACTAGTTAATTTTCTTTTTGATCTTTTACTACTTCTAACCGTAAACATTGCTTTAAAAAGATACAGTAAAATATCCCGATTAATTCTAGCTTCTCTTTTTGGTGAAGTTACTCTTTTAAGTTTAATTTTACCCATTTCTAGCTATCTACTTATTATATTAAAGTTTATTTTAGGTATTTTCTTATGTATCATTGCTTTTGGTTACAAAAACTTTAAATATACCTTTTATAATGTTTTATATTTATACATGACAAGTATTATTTTAGGTGGATTTACTTATTATTTAAGTGTAGAATTTCAAAACATAAACTATTTGCTTTTATTAATATCCCCATTAATTCTTTACGTTTTTATAAAAAGTATCAAAGCTTTAAAAGAAATCAAAAACTATTATTATAAAATAAAGATTGTTTTTGAAAATGGAAAAAATCTTGAACTAACTTCCTTCTTAGATACAGGAAACAAACTAATAGATCCTATAACGAATAAGCCAATTATATTAATTAACAAAAAGTTACTAAAAGGATCTATAAATATCCGAAGTCCTATGTATATTCCCTATAATACGATTAATTACCATGGCCTATTAGAATGTATCAAACCAAGTTATATTGAAATCGAAAATAAAAAGCTAAAGAACTATTTAATTGGCCTAAGTGAGGAATCGTTTAAATTAAATGGAATTGATTGTCTATTAAATTATAAAATATTGGAGGATTTATGATAAATAAAATACTTTTATGGTTAAAAAGCAAATATAATGAATGTTTCTTTGTCGGCTCGACCGATAAACTACCCCCACCATTAGAAGAAGGAGAGGAGCGAGATTGCATTATTAAAGCAGGGCAGGGGGATATTGAAGCAAAAAATAAATTAATTGAGCATAATTTAAGATTAGTTGTTTTTCTTGCTAAAAAATATGAAAATACTGGTTATGATGTAGAAGATTTAGTAAGCATTGGTTCTATTGGTTTAATCAAAGGAATTAACACTTATAAATTAGATAAAAACATCAAGCTTGCCACCTATGCATCCCGTTGTATCTCAAATGAAATTTTAATGTTTTTAAGAAAAAATAAAAAACGTAGAGGTGAGATTAGTTTTGAAGATGCTCTAAATTATGATGCAGAAGGAAATGAACTTCATTTAGAAGACATATTAGGAACAG
>CALVQS010000089.1 GCA_944358165.1 uncultured Bacilli bacterium
AAATAGTACAACATTTAAAAATCGAGCTAGGCCCCTTTGGACCTAGCTTTTTCCATTTTTGCTGCAAAAGTAAAGATAATTGTACAATAAAAAAGGATTTTGTAAAGTTTTTTCATTTAACTGAAAAAACTTTACAAAATACGATACTTTTTTCAATCAAGATACAATATCTGCACTACTACTAACATTTAGTGAATAATCATTAAATTCTTTTTTTAAATATTTAGGATAAGCAGCAGCCCCAATCATCGCTGCATTATCAGTACAATAAAGCATTCTTGGAAAAAAAAGTTCAGCATGATACTCATCACACAACTTTTGCATTTCACTCTTTAAATATTTGTTTGCAGACACTCCTCCAGCAATAACAAGTCTTTTAATACCAGTATTTTTAAATGCTAGTTCTACTTTCCGAACAAGCTCATCAATTGCCACATCTTGAAAAGATCTTGCCAAATCAGCCTTTCGAATAGGATTTCCTCTTTGTGTTTCATTATGAACTAAGTTAATCACAGCACTTTTAAGTCCACTATAACTAAAGTGATAATCTTCATCCATAACTGGTTTTGGTAAATTATAAGTATGCTTTCCCTCTAAAGCAAGCCTCTCAATATTAGGGCCTCCCGGATAAGGAAGTCCAACCACTCTCGCAACTTTATCAAATGCTTCTCCAATCGCATCATCCATGGTTTCACCTAATAGTTTAAACTTATAATCATCTTCCATAACTAAAAGTTCGGTATGTCCCCCACTCACAATTAAAGCTAAAAGAGGATATTCTAATTTTTGTTCTAAATTATTCGCATAAATATGGCCAATTAAGTGATTAACTGCGATTAAAGGTTTGTGATACATTAAAGATAATATTTTAGCAGCCTCTACCCCCACCATCAAAGAACCAGTTAGTCCTGGTGCATAAGTAACAGCAATTGCATCCATATCTTCTAGCTTCATTCCTGCTTTTTCTAAGCAATCTTCCAAAACAAAAGTAATCGCTTCAGTATGCATCCTACTTGCAATCTCTGGTACTACTCCTCCATATTTAGCATGAGTATCCATTTGCGTTGTAATGGATAGTGCAACTACTTCACAACCATTTTTAACAACAGCCATACTAGTTTCATCACAACTAGATTCTATTGCCAAAATATAAGTATCCATAATCCCCATCTCTTTTCTATTCACTTTCTCTAGCCATCAAATAAGCATCATCCCCATTTGCATAATACTTCTTTCTTACATTAACAACTTCAAATCCAAACTTATCATACAAACCTAATGCTTCCTTATTATTAGCACTTACCTCCAACGTAATCATTTTTAAATTTTCATCTAATTCACTAATTAAATAATCCATCAAATTACTAGCAATTCCCATATTACGATATTCTGGATCAACCACTAATATTAACAAATCACAGGTCTCAACTAAATCAGTTGCCATAATAACTCCTACAACCGTATCTTCTTTTTCATAAACATAAATCTTAGAAACTTGATCTTCTAACATTTCCTTAACAAAATAAACTTTTGTAAAGTTTTCTTCTAGCAAACTTCCTAATTCATTTATTCTTGGTATATCATAAATATTTGCTTTTCTAATCATCATTCCACCTCAATTTTCTTAACATAAATAGGTTTAACGAAATGTGGGTGTACTTCCTTTTTATCTAGCAAATATTCATAAACCATATCTAAATTAATATCATCATCAAAAATAATATCTTCCTTAATAACACTTAACTCCTTATTACTTAAATAAAAATAATCGCTCGCTAAATCATGATTCTGTTTAAACTTTCCAATAAAAGCACCATTTCGGTCTTTAATACCAACAATGCACTCCTGATATTTCAAAGCAACCGCTTGCAATGAAGAAATAACTTTAATTGGAATATTCTTACAATAACCAATCATTTTTGCAACCACGACTCCAATACGAACTCCCGTAAAAGAACCAGGTCCATTCACTACTATTATACCACTTAAATCATCAAAAGTAATTTCTTTTTGTTCGAGCAAATCTTTAATAGAATCTACAAAATAAGTAGAATGCATCCCTTCTTTTTTAATTTCTTCTACGACTTTACCATCTAAAAATAAAGCAACATGAAGCATCGCACCATGAGTATCAATAAATAATGTATACATAAAAACCCTCCTTTAGAGCATAAAACCTCACTCTTTCAAGTGAGATTATAAAACAGCATTACATAATTCTTCGTACTTTTCTCCATGAGGAATAAATACGAGTACTCTTGTATTTTCATCTATAATTTTAAAATTAATATCGAGTCTTTCACTAGGAAGCCGATCCTCAATTAATTCTGCCCACTCGAGTGCACATATACCGTCCCGGTTAAAATAATCTTCAACCCCAAAATCTTCGTTATCGCCAATTCGGTATACATCCATATGATAAAGTGGCATCTCGCCACTCATATACTCTTTAATAATAGTAAATGTTGGTGAAGTAATATTATCACTAACACCCAGAGAAGCTGCAAACCCCTTAACAAAAACCGTTTTACCACTTCCAAGATCTCCATTTAAACATAAAACCATACCTGGAAATTTTTCACTTTCAATATTTTCGGCAAGTGTTAAAGTATCTTCCACACTTTTTGATGTAAATTTATAATTCATGTCAATCACCTATCGCTATTATAGCAAAAGACCTGCCTAATATACAATCCCTAATTTTTTAATTTGACAAAAATTGCGTATCATACATTTTTATATTAGAAAATTCTGTGCTTTATTATATTTTTAAAACATATTAAAAAATATATAAGGTGTGAAAACGGATTTTGTTGTAAGACAAACGAGGCAAAAAGATCCAGCTAGTTACAAATCTTTATATATTAAAGATTCGCTGTTAAAAGAAGTAGAGAGAATAGCAAAAGAAAACAGCACCTCTTTTAACAAAGTAGTAATTAGTATGATCGAAGCCTGTATCTATGGTAATGGTGAGGGCCAAGAAGAAAATAAAGTAAGAAATTAATTTATTTTTGATAGATACAAACCTCCTTAAAGTTCACACTAGAAAAGAGTAATCAAAAGAAAAATCTTCGATTACTCTTTTTCACAAGAAAAATGAAAAACAAGTTTTTCATTAGGTAAAATTCCTTACGGAATTTTATTTTTTTTGGTAAACTATTTAT
>CALVQS010000090.1 GCA_944358165.1 uncultured Bacilli bacterium
TATAAAAAAAGAAAGCTGTTAATTTTCTAGCAACTTCCTTTTATTCACCAAATATTTCAAAAATTTCACTTAAAAAGGATTCTTTACGACGTGGTTTTTCTTCCTTTTTAGTTTTTGATGCTTTTTCTTCTACTTCTTCGGTTCTTGTTTCTTCTTTTTCCATTAATTTTTCTAATTCGCCACGATCAAGCCATATTCCTCGACATTCAGGACAATAATCAATTTCTATTCCTTTCTTTTCAGACATTAATAAAGTTACATCTTTACATACTGGACATTTCATAAAATTCCTCCTTCTATTTCATTATATCAGTATATCTAATTTAAAATCAATCTTTACTTTAAGAACCCTTTTATAATTACTTCTTCCGCTTCTTTTTCATTTAGACCTAGTGTCATTAATTTTTTTAATTGGTCACCGGCAATTTTACCAATAGCTGCTTCATGTATTAAATTGGCATCTACATTTTTAGCATAAATTTCAGGAATTGCTTTTACTTTTCCCTCTTCTTTGATAATTGCATCACATTCAATATGTGCATAACATTTGTTATTTCCGGTAATATTAGAAGCAAATTCTTGATAAGATGAGCCTTCTGCTACACTTCTACTCGTTACATGAACACTTGAGTTTTCCCCATTTAATTCAACATCAAAGATCGTTTTCGCTGTTTGATTTTCCGTTGTTAATATTTTTTCTGATATTTCTAAAGTAGTACTCTCTTCTAATACCCCTTTGGTAATGCGAATTGTATCGTCGACACCCTTTATTTGGGTACTGTCCATCGTCATTGATGAGGCTTTTTTCATGTAGATTTCTGTAGTAGGATTTAAAACTCTTTTACCACTACCTTTGCCACACCCTAAGTGTTTCTCTACATATTTTACTTTCGAATTTTCATCTAAATAGAAACGGTGAATTCCATCATGAACGGATGTTTTTTCTTCTTCATTGTGAATTCCGCATCCTGCAAAAATAATAACATTTGCGTTTTTGCCAATATGAAAATCATTATATACTACATCTGTTAGACCACTTTCTGTAATTATAACTGGGATATGAACGATTCCAAATAATGTGTTTTCTTTTACGTAGATATCTAATCCACTTTTGTCTTCTTTTGGTACAATATTTATATAATCACTACTTTTTCGCTT
Source organism: uncultured Bacilli bacterium (assembly GCA_944358165.1). Taxonomy (GTDB): domain Bacteria; phylum Bacillota_I; class Bacilli_A; order RF39; family UBA660; genus Caccenecus. Next base: position 1,159 of record CALVQS010000090.1, read on the forward strand.
GATGCTTTCCCCATTTTTTCTGATATTATAAACTTCTGATTGATCGGTTAGTGTTTCGGTAACTTCTTTTAATAGTTCAATATCTTCTTTATTCATTAGAACCTCCCTTTGGACAATCATTTGTTAAAATTGTATTCATCATTGTATCTTTGTTTCCTATTTCTTTAATCATTCCAGATTCTAAGAGAATAATGGCATCTGCGATTGATAAGATACGTTCTTGATGAGAAATAACAATTGTTGTGCCTAATTTTGTTCCGTTCATTTCTTTAAATATCTCCATTAAATATTTGAAACTCCATAAATCAATACCAGCTTCTGGTTCATCAAATAAAGAAAGATTAGGATGTTTTGCAATCACACTTGCTATTTCTATTCGCTTTAATTCCCCACCAGATAAAGAATTATTTAATTCTCTATCAACATATTCTTTGGCACACAATCCTACTTTTGATAAAATATTACATGCTTCTTTCTTGTTTATTTCCCTTCCAGTAGCAATTTTTAATAAATCATAAACCGTTAATCCTTTAAAGGTTACTGGTGTTTGAAAAGCAAAACCAAAACCTAATTTTGCTCGTTCATTTACACTTAAGTTCGTTATATCTTGATTGTTATAAATAATGCTTCCACTATCTGGGGTTACTAATCCCATAATTATTTTTGCTAATGTAGATTTCCCACTGCCGTTTGGTCCAGTGATACAATAAAATTTATTATCTTCTAGTGTTAGATTGATATTATTTAAAATTGTTTTATTATCTCTTTTAAAACTAATGTTTTTTAGTTCTAACATATTTCCTCCTATCCTAAAGCTACATCTAAAATCATCATTAAAACAAAGCCAAATGTAACTCCAATTACGGTTAAATTTGAGTGATTACCAGTTTTGGCATCTGGTATTAATTCTTCTATCACTACATAGATCATAGCTCCGGCAGCGAATGCTAGCAAATAAGGAAGAGCTGGAGTTATAACGGATGCTAGAAGAATGGTTAGGATTGCTCCGATTGGCTCTACAATTCCTGATAAAGTGCCATATAAGAAAGCTTTGTTTTTACTTTTTCCTTCTGCTTTTAATGGCAAAGAAATAATGGCTCCTTCTGGAAAATTTTGAATGGCAATCCCTATACTTAGAGCAATCGCACCAGATACCGTAATCGTAGTATTTCCACTTATGATTCCAGCAAAAACAACACCAACTGCCATTCCTTCTGGTATGTTATGTAAAGTCACTGCTAAAACTAACTTTGCTATTTTAGAAAGTTTGCTTTTTGGCCCTTCTTCTTTCGTTGCATCTTTGTGTAAGTGAGGCACAACATAATCTAATAATAGTAAAAATAATACTCCTAAGATAAATCCTAAAGCTGCTGGTAACCAGGTAATTATGCCTTCTTGTTCGGCCATATCCATTGATGGTATTAAAAGCGACCAAATAGAGGCTGCAATCATTACTCCAGAAGCAAATCCTAGTAAAAACTTTTCTAATTGATTATTTAATTTATCTTTTAAAAGATAAACACATGCTGCACCTAATGTCGTTCCTATAAAGGGAAGCAAAAGGCCAAGGGCTATATTCATTATAAATCACTCCATTAAACCTAAAATAATTATATAATTCTCATATTTAATTGTCAAGAATATCGATTTTTATTGGCATTTGGGCAAGTTAGTGATATAATTAGCTTTAGTCAAGGTTTATAGGAGGTGGATGCATGAAAACTTATAAAGCTAATTTACCAAAGGGTGTTAAAAAAACTTTTGCTAGAAAAAAAGGAGTTAAAGTTAGACTTATTAATAAAAATTTAAAGAAAAATAAATAA
>CALVQS010000091.1 GCA_944358165.1 uncultured Bacilli bacterium
AAGGTAAAGACAATAGTAGGAAAAAAACTAATTGGTAGACACCAGTTCCTAATGCTCAAAAAATATATTAGCATAATTATCTTATGAAAACAAACCCCAAAAGTTCGACAAAATAGAACATTGCTGGACCATGTCTTCATCTTGCTTTCCGAATGCTATCATGTTCGCTGTGTATTCGCTTGGGAACCTCTATAGCTTAGACTACGTGATTATCGCTTTGGGCATTCGACCAGTCATAAAACTAAAAGCAGATTTAACTCTAACTGGTTCAGGAACTTCAACTGATCCATATAAAGTAGAAGGAGCTTAAAAGCAAGAAAATGAAATTCTTGTTTTTAATTTGACATTTTTTTTAGATATCATGTTCTATAATCATATTGGTGATAATATGATTATCTATATTGATTTATTAATAATAATAAATTTTCTTTTCGATTTACTACTCCTTTTAACCGTAAATATTGCTTTAAAAAGATATAGTAAAATAAGAAAATTAATTTTGGCATCATTATTTGGTGAATTAACTTTATTAAGCTTATTTATTCCCATATCCAGTATATTTCTAACTATTTTAAAAATAATAATGGGGATCATCATGGTATTAATCGCTTTCGGCTATAAAAATATAAAATATACTTTATATAATGCCCTTTATTTATATATGACCAGTGTTATTTTAGGAGGATTCGTCTATTTTTTAAATATAGAGTTTAAAAACATGAATTATTTAATTATTCTTTTCATTGCACCTCTTATTTTATATGTATTTATAAAAAGTATAAAAGTATTAAAAGAAATAAAAAACTATTATTACAAGGTAAGTATTTTATTTGAAAATAATTTTAAATTAGAGATAACAGGATTTTTAGATACAGGAAATAAATTAGTAGATCCAATCACGAATAAACCAATTATATTAATTAATAAAAAAAAGATAAAGGGTTGCATTCATATTAGAAGTCCAATGTATGTACCATATAATTCCTTAAATCATCATGGCTTACTAGAATGTATTAAACCGAAATATATTAGGATTAATGATAAAAAGCTAACTAATTATTTAATTGGTTTAAGTGAAGAATCATTTAAATTAAATGGGATAGATTGTTTATTAAATTATAAAATATTGGAGGATATATGATAAATAAAATACTATTATGGTTAAAACAAAAATATAATGAATGCTTTTTTGTGGGATCAACTGATAAACTTCCACCACCACTAGAAGAAGGAGAAGAAAGAGACTGCATTATTAAAGCTGGAAAAGGGGATGTTGCTTCTAAAAATAAACTCATTGAGCATAATTTAAGATTAGTTGTTTTTCTAGCTAAAAAATATGAAAATACCGGTTATGATGTAGAAGATTTAGTAAGTATTGGTTCTATTGGCCTAATAAAAGGAATTAATACTTATAAGCTAGATAAAAATATTAAATTAGCAACTTATGCATCAAGGTGTATTTCAAATGAAATATTAATGTTTTTAAGAAAAAATAAAAAAAGAAGGGGAGAAATCAGCTTTGAAGATGCCCTAAATTATGATGCAGAAGGAAACGAATTACATCTAGAAGATATATTAGGTACAGAAATAGATTATGTTCCCAATGAGTATGAAAAAACGTTAAATAAAGAGATATTAAGCCGCGAAATAAATACATTAGAAACACGAGAAAAAGAAATTATGACTCTAAGATATGGCCTGAATAATACGGAAGAATATACCCAAAAAGAAGTAGCAGAAAAATTAGGTATTTCCCAAAGTTATATTTCCAGAATCGAAAAGAAAGTCATAAAAAAATTAAAGCAAACTATGAAACTATAGCTTGCTTTTTAACTTGCATTCCTTTAAAATAGTAACTCGTGATGTCTGATGGAAGAAAAAATAAACTTAAAAATAGCAGAAATAAAAGAAACAGTGAGGAAGATTACAAAACACTTTTCTTATACAGAAGAAGAAATAAATATGCTTTCTATTGCCTATATAAGTATGATTTTGTTAGATGATGAAATAGAAGATTTATTAATGGAAACATTAAATCAAACTTATATTTTGTTTACGAATGATACAGTTTTAAAGATGGTTGAAAAGCTAGAACAAAGAAAAATAAACGAACCACTACGAAGTAGATTAAAAAAATCGATGTCCACTTATCTCGGACTTAAAATTGAACAAAAAAAGTTGGAAAATGACCATTTAATTATTATATCTAAACCAAAGAATTTGTATTTTTTATTCGATGCTTTAATTCACGAATTAAAACATGCCATAAATGAAATATTTCCTGAGTTTTGTTTAACAAAAAACTCTTATTTTTATAGTGGGCTAGCTTTAGCAGAAGAACAAATTTTATTATATGAAGGAATTGATGAAGCATTTAATAGCTTTTTAGTAAAGATATATTTGGACAATATTGAATATTTAAAAGAGTTTCAGATTAGTGATCCTAAAATAAACGAACTACTAGCTAACTTTCATACTCCCAAAAAGTATCATTATGCTTATGAAAGAGTAGTAGAACTTTGCCTGCCTCTATTCGAATCAGAATATTTATTTCCTAAATTTTATTACAGCAGTCTTTATAAAAACTTTTATGAACTGGATATTGCTTTAAACCAAGCCTTAGGTTATACAAAAGAAAGTACAGATTTCTTTTTATATTTAGATAAACTATTAAAAGAAGAAAGAGAAATAGAAGAAATAGAAGAATTAGATCATAGCTATCTTGAAAGAAAAATCAAAATAAAACCGTATTTAAAATAGAGGCTATCGGGAAATTATAAATATACAAATAAACTTATTTTAAAAAAGTACCAAACATATCAATTTCGCTAGTGAATGATATCATTTTCACTAGGGAATACTATCAGTTTTAGTGGTGAATGCTATTAAATTGGTAGTTTGCAAACCTTTCCGTATTTTTGTTATAGTGCATCTAAGAAAGGAGAATGATATGTATAAAAAC
>CALVQS010000092.1 GCA_944358165.1 uncultured Bacilli bacterium
CTTACTTTAGTTCAAAAAAATTTGATTTTTTGAACTCCTTTTGCGTGTTACAATTCTACGTTTTTATTTTCAACCTTCACCTATCTAAATAATATCACTTTTTTTAAAGTTTTGCAAGTTTATTTTAAAAATTTAATTATTTTTTAATTTTTGCAAGTGTGCTTTAAAATATTTTTGGCTATAAACGCAAATAATTGTTTATAAGTTTTCCTCTTTTACTAAAAAACAAGAATGTCTATTTTTAAACATTCTTGTTATCAATTATTTTAGATCGCTTTGAATAGAGAATACTTTAATAAAAGTATATAATAAAATTATACGGTAATGTTGCTAAACGGGATAATGCTAATAAAATACCATTATTTTCATATTCATCTTCTGGTTTTATTAATTTTTCTTTCTTTATTAAATCATATAATTTCTTTAATTCCTCTTCGGTTTTGAAAAAAGATGCTAATAAGACAAACTCAATAACAAAAGAAAGAATAAATAGAATAAAACCTAAACGTATTACTAATGTATTATTTGCAATTGCACCAAGAATAATAAAAACATAACTAATTATTACTAAAAAGGAATTTATTTTTCTTCCAAGTGCTATATTTTTTCTTTCTGGATCTGTTTCTAATGCTACATTTGCTGCTACTATACCGGCATAAATGTCTTCACCGTCAAAGACATCTGGCGATAATTTAATTACGTTTCGATCTTTGTTGTAATGATCTAGGAATTTTCCTTTTTTCTTAATGATATGTGGCTCTTCACTACAAAATTTAGAAGATAATTTTCTAGCAATTTCAAATCCTGATAAATGGGTTTCATTAGGCATTTCTTTTGTTGTTTTTACCACACTGCGATATAGCATATTTATTAAAATAATTAATGCTATTAAAATTATAAATAAAATATCTATAACCATTATTTTACCTCATAAATTGTGCCATCTTTCGTATCTTTTAAAATGATTCCTTGTTCTTCAAGTTTGCTTCTGATACTATCTGCTAGAGCATAGTCTTTATTTTTCTTGGCATTATTTCTTTTTTCAATCATACTTTTAATGTAATCTTCGTCTACTTTTTTCTCTTCTTTTTTTAATAGGTCTAGTGATAACACTTTATCCATTTGCTCAATTATTTTTAATTTTGTAGAATCACTTGTACTTTCTTTTAATACATCATAAAGTAAAGTAATTGCATTAGCGGTATTCATATCATCTTCCAAGCATTCTTTAAATTTGGTAACGTATGTTTCTAATATATTTTCATCTACATTTCCATCTTCTTTTAAGCTTGTTACTTTGGCTTTTAATTTTTGATATGCATTCTCTGCACCTTTTAATGATTCAAAACTAAAGGTTAGCTGTTTACGATAATGACTAAGCAAAACCATAAAGCGATAACTTAAAGGATTAAAGCCTTCTTCTTCTAAAGTAGATACGGTTAAAACTTTTCCTTTCGATTTACTCATTTTACCCGTTGTATCATTTAAATGTTCACCATGAACCCAATATTTACACCACTTGTGTCCAATAAATGCCTCACTTTGAGCAATTTCATTGGTATGATGTGGGAAAATGTTATCAACTCCTCCACAGTGTATATCTAAATATTCACCAAGATATTTTAAAGAAATACCAGAACATTCTATATGCCAACCTGGGTATCCTTTACCAAATGGACTATCCCATTTTAATTCTTGATCTTCAAATTTTGATTTGGTAAACCATAAAACAAAGTCGGTCTTATTCTTTTTATTTCTATCTTCTTCTACCGTGTCTCTAACACCAGAGATTAACTCTTCACCTACATGATTGGTTAATTTGTAATAATCATCTAGTTTTGATGTATCAAAATAAACATTTCCACCTGATGTATAAGCATATCCTGTATCTAATAGTTTGCTAATAATTTTGATGTATTCATCAATGTTTTCTGTTGCAGGGCTTACAATATCTGGCTTTTTTATATTTAGTTTTTCCGTATCCTTAAAAAATGCTTCTGTATAAAATCTAGCAATATCTAAAACCGTTTTGTTTTCTTTTTTAGCACTTTTTACCATTTTATCATCACCAGTATCCGCATCACTTGTTAAGTGTCCAACGTCGGTAATGTTCATAACTCTAGTGACATCATAACCTAAAAATCTTAATGTTTTTTCTAAAATATCTTCCATAATATAAGTTCTTAGATTACCTATATGGGCATAGCTATAAACAGTAGGCCCACAAGTATACATTTTAACTGTGTTTCCTTGCCATGGTATAAATTCTTCTATCTTTCTAGTTAAGGTGTTATAAAGTTTCATATGCAACTTCCTTTCTTGTTATTATTATATTATAAAGTTGGAATAAAAAAAAGGATAAATCGTTTTAGTAAGGTAATTTATATTTCAAATATGTAAAAGGAATTTTCTTTAATAAAAAACTCTAGAACCAATCATTCTAGAATTCTTCTTTTTTTAGTTTAATACATTAATTTCATTTAAGCTTAAACCGGCTGTTTTGCTAATGTCTTCTTTTGAAAGTCCCATTTGAAGTAAGTTTTTAGCAGTTTCTTTTTTGCCTTCTGCCATTCCTTCAGCGAGTCCTTCTTCTTTCGCATAGTACTTGACATCATTGATTTTATCATAGATGTCTAAGACTTCTTCATCATTTACAAAGCTTTTCATAAACTTTACTACTTGTTCCATGTTTTTGTCTCCTTCTGCAATATTACTCATTTCTACCATATCCTTTGCACCGATTAATTTTAACCATTTTATGAATTTTTTCTTATCATCATTATATACATTACTATTAACTAAGTTAATGTGAATTAAGTATAATTCTTTTAGAATTTTTAATTAATTATATAGAGTTCTACATAATTGTGTTAGAACAAGAAAAATGAAAAACAAGTTTTTCATTAGGTAAAATTCCTTACGGAATTTTATTTTTTTTGGTAAACTATTTA
>CALVQS010000093.1 GCA_944358165.1 uncultured Bacilli bacterium
CACTTCAAATGTAGACTTTGAATTAGTACCAAACGATAGATATTCTGGATCATTCACAATTACCAAAATTAACTAAATATAAAAGATGGAAATTTTTAAAACTTCCATCTTTTTCTTACTTACAAGTATATCCTTCGTCTTCCAAATAAGATTTGGCACTCTCATAAGTTGCAAATTCTTCTTCATAATCATTACTATCCTCAAGTTCTTCATTACTCATTTTAGTAATGTCATAGCTAGCTGTGGCAATAAAACGATTTCCTTCTGTTTTATAACTTGTTTTTACATAATCAGGACTATCTTCAAATTCTTCTTTAAAGCTATCTTCAAAGTAAGATAAATAATTAGCATAATCCTCATCTACTTCAATGATTGCTCCTTGGTCCATAACAGTAAGTTTTTCATCTTCATAAACAAGATGATACTCAGCAGTCATAGAAGCATAGCTAGCATCTTCAGTCATACTACAAGTAAGCTCAACAGTATCCTTTCCACAACCTGTTAAAAGTAAGATCAAACCAAAACAAACCCCAATTAAACCCATACGTTTCATAACATACTCCTCCTACTAAATAAATTATAGCATATTTAAAAAAAAGTGAAAAGCACTTATAGTTCATTTTTATTAAGCCATACTAATATTGGTGAATTTTATGAACAATTTTAATCAAGAATTAATGAACTTTTTAAAAGAAGGAACCTGTATTTTTACATGTATCAAAAAAATTAAAGAAATACTTTTAAATAATGATTATATAGAATTAAAAGAAAATGAAAAATGGAATTTAGATAATAAAAAATATTTTATCATTAGAAATGATGCTTCCCTAATTGCATTCAATATAAATAAAAATAATGCTGATAAATTTAAAATAGTATGTACACATGGTGATACACCATCATTTATTATCAAACCAAATCCCGAATATTATGAAAATGGTTATCAAAAATTAAATATTGCTCCCTATGGTGGAATTCTAAATTATGGGTTCATGGATAGGCCTATGTCAATTGCTGGAAGAATTATTACCAAAAAGGAAGAAAAATATCAAAGTCATATTATCGATTTAAAAAAAGCAGTTGCCATTATTCCTAGTATTGCTATTCATCAAAATGATTCTGCAAATTCAAATTTAGACTTAAATACCGAGGTTGATTTAATACCAATGATTTCTGTAAATCAAAAAGAAACAATAGAAAATTTAATAAAAAATTATACAAATTTACCAGGAAAATTATTTGAATATGATTTATTTTTATATAATAATGAAGAACCAGTAATAATAAATAATGAATTTTTAGCAAGTCCTAGAATTGACAATCTATCTTGTACCTATGCTGGATTAGAAGCTTTTTTAAAATCTAAAGGAAAAGATATTGACATACTAGTTATTTTTAACAGTGAAGAAATTGGGTCTAACACCTTAGAAGGGGCTGATTCTAACTTTCTAATTGATACATTAAAAAAAATAAGTGCCAATTTAAATTTAGACCTACCAATTACATTAAATAATTCCATCGTTATTAGTGCCGATAATACTCATGCAAGACATCCGAATCATGATGAATTATCCGATCATACAAACACTCCACCCCTAGATAGTGGCATTATGATTATGAAAGAAACAAGTAGTAGCACCAACAGTATTTCTTCTACTATTATGAAACATATTTGCGAAAGTAAAAAGATTAAATATTCTTATTATACATCAAGAAACGATTATGCAACTGGTTCTACTCTAGCTGGACCCAATCTAAAACATTTAAGTATTAATTCTTTAGATATAGGCTTAGTTATGCTTGCTATGCATTCAAGTTTCGAAATTGTCGGCTTAAAAGATATTTACTTACTATATAAAGCATTACAAAAATTCTACGAAATAAAATACACATTAAATAATAATGAAATAAATTTTCTATAATATGATATAATAGAATCACCTAAAGAGGTTTGATATGAATATTATAGATTATATAAAAAAGAACAAAGATAAAACTTTTAATGATTACCATTTTAATGAAATAGACAATTTAATTTTTTCTCTTTTAACATACATAGATTTTACGGGTATTGTCCCTGCTTTTAAAAATGGCAAAATAACTTTAAAGGAAGCAGCTGAAAAACTAAGTAATAAAAAGAAATATTATCGCGGTATGTTTATCAGCAATACTTTTAAAATGCTCCAAATAATGAAAGATACGAAAAGATATAAAGATACCCTACTTTATAATTATATGAAAATAGTGAATGATGATATGCAGTTTGGAGCTATAACAATGAAGTTACCTGATAAAAGTATATATATTTCTTTCGCTGGTACCGACTCATCTATTATTGGTTGGGAAGAAGATTTTAAAATGACTTATCTTTATCCCGGAGCTTCTCAAAAATATGCATCTGTTTATTTAAATAAAGCAATTGGTTTATTAGATAAAACCGTACGAGTTGGTGGACACTCAAAAGGCGGTAATTTAGCTATTTGTGCTGTTATGAACGCTCACTTTTGGGTTAGAAAAAAAGTTGTAAAAATAAACAATTTTGATGGACCAGGTTTCTTAAAAAAAGAAATAGAATCTAAACCCTACAAAAAAATAGAACCAAGAATAAAAATGTATGTTCCCAAAGAAAGTATCATTGGCATGCTTCTTTATAATACTCCTGAATATATTGTCATAAAATCAAAAGGATTAAATATATTGCAACATGATGCCTTTAACTGGCAAATAAAAGAAAAATCATTAATACGTGACACCCAAAGTAAAAGAAGTAAAGCCCTGCAAAAAAAACTAACAAAAAAACTAGAAGAACTTTCTTTAGAAGAAAGAATAACTCTAGTTAAAAATTTATTTAATATATTTAAAAACAACAACATTAAAGATACAAAAGAAATAAAAATAAAAGAAATATTTAAGTTAATAAAAGAATTTAAAAAATTAGATAAAGAAAC
>CALVQS010000094.1 GCA_944358165.1 uncultured Bacilli bacterium
ATTTCTGATGCTGTTTTTTCCTTCTCACTAAACTCAACAACAACATCACCTGTAAATGTTTTATTTTGATTATGATTTTGATCTGCTCCTGTATCTTTAAAAGCAATTGTAATAGTGTAATTAAAAGGTGTTTCCGTATCTACAGTTTTTGTTTCTGTTAAAAGTTTAATCTTACCTGTGGCTCCTGTTAAATCACCTGTTGCTAATACCGTATTACTATCTTTATCTGTTATAGTATAAGTAAGTTCTTCTGCATCCTTTGTACAAATATTGGTTAAGTCATTATAATTTGTATCATCACATTTAACAAAGCTATTATTTGTAATATCTAAAAAGACTCCATAAGTAGCTTCTTTCTCAGTATCGGTTGGTATTACTGTTACTGTAAAATCTTTACTAACACTATCTCCTGGTATTAATCCACTACCATTAAGTGGTGCATCTCCTGCATCATAAATTACCTGTATCATATCTCCTGGTGTTGCTGTTACACTACTACCACTTCCTGATATTAACACTTCACTAACAAAGTAAGCAAACGATATACCTACTCCTACTACTAATAAAACCCCTACTACACCAATAATAATATTCTTTCTCATACAATTCACCTTTACTCCAACTATTTTATTACAAATAATAAATAATTTCATTATGTTCGACAAAACATATCAAAACTTCTTCTTATTTTCTTATAATAACTATACAATAATTATAAAACTTAGTCAATATTTTTGTTACTATTTTCGTACTTTAAATGTAAAAAAAAGATACTAAGAAATAAGATTAATTTCATTAGTATCTAAATGAATATTAGATTCTTCATCATAATATTTTTTATTAATAGGATTGGTAAGTTTCTCTTCCATATATCCTTTCTCATACAATTCTTTTAGTGTAACAACATTTGAACATTCATCTTTTAGAAAACACTCTTTTGCATAATAATGAAATTCTTTTTCTACTACTAATAATAATTTTTCATTATGATTTTCATGTATTTTATAGATGGTAGGAATAAGAATCATTCCAATAATAACTGCAACGGTAATACCAATTACTTTTTTATTCATGATGTTCTCCATAATAATTCTTGATAAATTCATCTTTATATTCTAATAAAGAATCATTTTTTATAGCTTCCCTTATCTCTTCCATTAAATGCGTTAAATAACGTATATTATGAATAGATAAAAGTCTTGCTCCAAAAGTTTCATTACATACAATTAAATGACGAATATAAGCTTTGGTATAATGCTTACAAGCATAACAATCACATACATCACTAACTGGAGTAAAATCTTCTTTATATTTGGCATTCTTTAAATTAATTTTTCCATATTTTGTTAGAGCATGTCCATGTCTTGCCAGTCTTGTAGGAGAAACGCAATCAAATATGTCAATTCCTCGAATGGTATTTTCAATTAAATCAATGGGATCTCCAACCCCCATCAAATAACGTATTTTATCTTCTGGTAAATATTTCGTAGCATATCCTACCATTTGATACATAGTTGGTTTATCTTCACCTACACTTGTACCTCCAACCGAATATCCATCAAAATCCATTTTTACTAACTCTTCTGCACAATGACGTCTTAAATCTTCATAATTACCACCTTGAACAATTCCAAACAACATTTGATTTTCATTCTTATGAACAGCTTTTCCTCTTTTAGCCCATCTAATGGTACGTTCTGTACTTTCCTTACAGTATTCATACGTAGCTGGATACCCAATACATTCATCAAAACTCATAGCAATATCACTATCTAATTTATTTTGAATTTCAATCGATTTTTCGGGAGTAAGAAAAAGAGCATCTCCATTTAACTGATTTTTAAAATGAACTCCTTCTTCGGTAATATCTTTTGGTTTTGCTAAAGAAAAAACTTGAAATCCCCCACTATCTGTTAAAATAGGTTGATCCCAGTTCATAAACTTGTGTAATCCACCAGCATGATGAACCACATCTTCTCCAGGTCTAAGCCATAAATGATAAGTATTAGCAAGAATAATTCCAGCATGAGCATCTTTTAACTCTTCAGGCGATAATGTTTTAACGGTAGCTTGTGTTCCTACTGGCATAAACATAGGTGTTTCGTATTTAACCCCATTATATATAAAAGAACCTAAACGAGCATTCGTATTCTTTTCTTTTTTTTCTAATGTATAAGTAAATTTCACTTCAATCACCAAAATAATTATAAATTATTTGATTTAAAAATTCAACGAAAAGAACTAAAAATTTAAAACGCCTCTTAATTCTCAAAATAAAAGCTAAGTCAAAAATAATTAACATTTATTTTAAGAATTAATTAAACTATCTAATTATAATTTGTATTATTCTAAAGATTAAATAAGAAAAATAGTAAAACAATTAAAAGAAATAGTATTCCTAATAAATCAGGCTGTATTCATAAAGATATTTGTAAAAATAATATTATGATTGTGATAATTTAAAAGCTTTTTTACACGTCTATAATTCATGCTCCAATAAAAAATGTAAAAAAGCTTAATCTTATTATAAAGGAAAAACGACTAATTCACAATACCTAAAAAATTATCAACAACAAGAAACAAACTTTATAATACTCAAATAGAATTGGATATATTAAATAATAGCTTTTTATAGCAAAATAAATATCAATTATCCATTATGAATAATTGATATTTTTGTTTTAATTTAAAGCATTTATTTCTGATAAAGATAATCCGGTATATTTAGATATATTATTGATATTAAGGCCATCTCTAAGCATGTTCTTAGCTGTTTTAATTCTTTCTTGTTGTTCTCCTTCAGCACGACCTTGAGCAAGACCTTCGGCTTTACCTTGAGCAAGGCCTTCGGCTTTACCTTGGGCAATACCTTCAGCTTTACCTTGAGCAATACCTTCTTCTTTGGCATATCTTTCTACATCGTTTAT
>CALVQS010000095.1 GCA_944358165.1 uncultured Bacilli bacterium
TATCGTTAGCTCTTTTGTTAAGTCAAAAATATGAAGTAGTTGCTTATGATATAGATAAAAAGAAAGTTAATATGATTAATAAACATATAAACCTTATTAATAACGAGGAAATAAAAAATTATTTTAGAACTAAGACATTAAATTTGAAAGCAACATGTAATTATCGAAAAGCTTTCATAAATTCATCGTACATTATAATTTGTACACCTACTAATTATAACGAAGAAACTAATTCTTTTGATACTTCTTCAATTGAAATGACTATTAATAAAATTAAAGAAATAAATAATGGTAGTATTATTATAGTTAGATCGACTGTTCCTATTGGTTATACAAAATTAATTAGTAATAAATATAAATCATTAAAAATAATATTTTCACCAGAATTTTTAAGAGAAGATTCTGCTTTATATGATAATTTGTATCCTTCTAGAATAATTATAGGCGAAAAATCTTTAGAAGCAGAAAAATTTGCTAATTTGTTAAAAGAATGTGCAATAAAAAAAGATGTTCCAATTTTATATATGAATTCTATGGAGGCTGAGGCTGTTAAGCTGTTTTCGAACACATATTTGGCCTTAAGAGTTGCTTTTTTTAATGAACTCGATACATATGCTTTAGAAAAAAAACTTAATTCAAAAGATATTATTGATGGCGTATCATTGGACCCAAGAATAGGAAATTATTATAATAATCCATCTTTTGGATATGGCGGGTATTGTTTGCCTAAAGATAGTAAACAGTTGTTTTATAATTATACAAGTATTCCAGAAAATATTATTGAAGCAGTTATTAAGTCCAATGAGACAAGAAAAAAGTATATTGCTAGTTTTATAAAAAAACGAAATCCTAAAGTAGTAGGTATATATAGATTAGTTATGAAGGGTAATAGTGATAACTTTAGAGAGAGTTCTATTCAAGATGTTATTAAGTATTTAAAAGATGATAATATAAAAGTGGTCATATATGAGCCAACTTTAAAATCGAAATCTTTTTTAGGGTGTAATGTAATAGAAAGTTTTGATGAATTTATAGAAGTATCTAATATAATAGTTGCAAATAGGTTAGATAAAAAAATAGAAAAATTTAAAAATAAAGTTTTTTCAAGAGACTTGTATCATAATAATTGAGTGGAATTTATCTGAAAATGCAGAGGGCTTATTTTATTATTTGGAATTCTTCAAAAGAAAATTTTGAAAATATGAATAGATACAGTATACTTGAAGCCGCTGATGATAACAAATATATATTTGAAGAAGAGATAGAAAGATAAAGGGAGGTATAGAAAAATGGATGTTTTGATCTAATTATTACTCGTGAAGTATCACGTTTTGCTAGAAACACTGTTGATACATTACAAGAGACGAGAAAATTAAAGAAAATTGGAGTAGAAGTATATTTTACTGAAGATAATATTTGGACTTTTAATGATGAAGATGGTGAATTAAAATTAACAATAATGGCAACTCTTGCACAAAACGAAAGTAAAAAAACATCACAAAGAGTAAAAGCAGGTCAGAAAATTTCTTTTGAAAATGGGGTTGTATATGGTACTGGTAATATTTTAGGTTACGATAAAATAGGCAAAGAAATGATAGTTAATGATGAGCAATCTAAAACTGTAAAATTTATATTTGAGTCATATTTAAAAGGCATGGGCTTAACTGAAATTAAAGACAAATTGGAATTTATGGGGTATAAAACTGCTACGGAGTTAAGTAAGTGGAATGTATCTTGTATAAATAGAGTTTTAAAAAATCCGTTTTATTGTGGAACTATTGTATATAGAAAGAGTATGTTCCTGATTATCTAGAACAAAAACCGAAGAAAAATAATGGCGAGGTAGAGCAAGTGATTAAAGAGGGTAAACATCAGCCGCTAGTTTCTAAAGAAGATTTCAATAAAGTTCAGAAGCTAATTAAAAGTCATTCAACTTACAAAGAAAAAAAGAAAGATAAAATAGGAAACGGAATTCCGAAAAGTGTTTGGAGTAAAAAGTTATTATGTGAATGTGGGTCTTCGTTTAATAGAAGAACATATCACAAAAAAGATGATGGATCTATATCATTTGCTTATCATTGTTACAAACAAAAAAACATGGGATCTTTAAGAAGCAGACAAAAAAAAGGATTAAACACAGATGGTGTTTGCGATACTCCAATGGTTCAAGAATGGAAATTATATTTAATGGCGAATGTAATTTTTAATTTAATATGGGATGATAAAGAGCAAATAATTAGTATTGCTAATAAATTGATTGATGAAACAATAATTGAAGAAGATTATAGCAATGAAATAAACGAAAAAATCTTCAATAATAATAAAAAAATAGAATTTTATAAAAATAAACATTCAAAATTGTTAGAATTATATTTAAGTGAAATGATAAATAAAGATATTTATATAAGAAAGAAAAAGGAATTAGATATTAGTATTTCACGAATAACTAAAGAAAACTGTGAATTAATATCAAAAAAAGGAATTCCTAAAAACATTCTTAAAGATATAATTGAAAATTTGAAATAATGTATAATAGAAAATTTAAATTATTGTGAAAATGATGTGTCAGATGATATAATAGATAATTTTGTTGAAAAAGTTATTGTTCATAAGGATAAATTTGTATGGAAATTAGCTTATTTAAATGATATAATAAATATGAATATAAATGGACGTCAAAAGTCATCAAAACTTGACTTATATGTAAATGATATTCATTTGCGTTCCGAACATGGCTGTGGCTCAAGCATCTATTAAACAAAAAGCAAATAAGTAATTTTAAGTGTTAAAATAATCCTATTTGCGTAGTTACAGTTTTGTGGCTGCATAACAAAAGAATGGGAATTGAAATTAAATTCTCATTTTTATATGATTACAGGATT
>CALVQS010000096.1 GCA_944358165.1 uncultured Bacilli bacterium
ATATATCCAACTTTAATATCTGTTCTTGTCTTTAGAGCATTATAAATTTCTTTTATTAATGTAGATTTTCCTACTCCGTTTTGTCCAATGATACAGATATGAGGATTCCCTATTACCTCTAATTCTATATTTTTTGATAATATTTTATCTTGTGCTTTTAATTCTTTCATAAAAACACTAATAATTTTCTTGTATTTAGGAATTTCTACTTCTTCAAAGGAAAAATGGATACCCTCTTCTACATCTGGTAATTCTGTTAACTCTTTATTATCTAATTTCTTTTCTTGTGATTTTAGAGAATGCATTTTCTTTTTTAATAATCTTGCTCCATGAGGATCACTTCTGGAAATGGTATTTTGTTGATACTCTACTTTCTGCATGACCTGTTTTAATTTGTCTTGTTGTTCTTGATGTTTTCTTTTTTCAGATTTCGCTATTTGTGTTTGTTTATTTAATTTATTTAATCTAATCTTTACATAAGTATCATAATCAATTCTTACTAGAGTATGTCTACATTCTGTTTTGTGTTTTATTTGTTCTATATGTAAAATCATGTTCGCCGTATGAGAAAGTAATGTTTCATCATGTGATACATAGATGATAGGTTGCTCTAATTTATTTATAAAGTTTTCTAACCATTCTAATGTTTCAATATCTAAGTCATTCGTTGGTTCATCTAGTAATAAAATATCATACTCTTCTAGTAATAGTTTTATCATACGAATCTTTACCTTTTCTCCACCGGATAGTGTTTTTAGTTTTCTATCTAGTAAGTCATCCTTTAAATTTAGTTTGTCTAGTTGTTTATAAAAACTATATATCTTATTATAATAATCTTCATCACTGGTAAATAAATATTCATATCCTGTTTTTTTTAGGTCTTCTTCTGTTAATGATTGTTCTAGATAACCAATTCTATTTTCCTTTTTATTGATTGTACCTTCTACTTCTGCAAAATCTGCGATTCCTAATATTGCCTTTAGAAGAGTTGATTTTCCATTTCCTTCTTCGCCAATTACTGCTAGTTTATCTTTTTTATTCAATATTAATAATAAGTCTTTTATTATATATTTATTGTTTACTTTAATACTTAAATTATTTATTTCTAACATTTCTTATGCCTTCCTTTCTGGCATAATCAAAGTTTATGCCGTACTTATTTTGTTACTATTCTCATGTTCCCACCTCCAAATATAAAAAAGACACAGTAACTATTATGTCATAGACTGTGTCTTTTGTTTTATTTATTTAATTTGTACATAGTAAAAATAATCAATCTAATCCATAATTTTATAGATAAAGTTTTTGAATTGATTATTTATTATCATATATCTGCCTTCCTTCTTCTGTGATTATATCATAGTATTTTTAAAAACACAACTAACTCTTTTTTTTATGGTTTGTATAATGTAGAGTTACAATTGATGGTGTCACATCAATTGTAACTCTACAAGTTTTCTTTTTTGTTTTATACTTGAAGATTTATTTTTCTTATGTTATGATTAATCTGTAAGACGAATTCTTACAATTAAAAATAGGAAATACTTAACATTCAGTAGTTAAGTACTTGCCTTATTTGGGGTAGCACTCAACTAACTAATTTGAGTGCTTTTTAAATGTTTTATTTCACTAGAGTAAAAAGAATAGTAAGTAGTGAAAAGATGATTAAAAGTAAGGAACAAATTAACATATCCTTTTTAACCATATTCTAGCCTCCTTCCTTTTGAAGTTGGCGAGCACTCAACAAGTTAAATATTTCCCAGTTTGTACATTATCATAAATTAAGGTGTTAAACAAATTATAAAAAAATCCGTTTCTAATGTTTCGGAAGAGGATTTTTTCTTTTTGTTATGTAAATTTCTCATATTCCTTCTTTTATTATTATTTATTTTGTAAATTTGTTAAAAAGTTCTTGCAATCGTCTTTTATTAAAATTATTTTATCTTTTATGTCATAAAATGATTCTAAATATCTTTCGTTTACTCTAATTAGATTTGCATGTTTAACTTCGAATGGAAAATGAATAATTCCAGGAATATTAAAATCTACACCAAGTTTTAATAATAGAATATTTCTATCTTTGTATTTCTTTTTAGTTGCTTATCTAGATTTTTTTGCATAATAAAACAAGTGAAACGATTCACTCATTTTATCTTTTATCTTTCCATTCATGATAAAGTATGTCTTTTAAAACTAACATACTATCTAAATTATTATAATGATATTTTACTTGCAAATCTGTTAACATTTCTCTAATTTGTCTTGCATACCTATCAATATCTACTTCTTGTTGATAAGCTGCTAAAACAGGATATTTTTTACTCCAGGCGTTAGTCCAATTTATTTTAGCTTCTTTTTTCTCATCTGCATTTTTTATTACTTCTTCAATTTCTTTTTGATCTAAATCGGTATCAATTAGTTCATCTAAAGATAATCCATAAATTTTTGCTAGTTTTTTAGCTTGATAAATATCTGGTACCGTTTCCTCAGTTTCCCATTTGGAAATTGTCTGTCTACTAACACCCAATTTTTCTGCTACTTCTTCTTGTGATAAACCTTTCTTTTTTCTTGCATCAAATAAAATATTTCCTAAACTCATACTTTCAACCTCCAGATTTAATATATCACGTTAATTAATTATTTTCTAGCAAGCATCATTTACAATTTTGCTCGTTTTCTTAACATATCAAAAATTACTTTTTAATTCTTTATAAAGTTACTGATTATTAATGAAAGTTCTCTAGGATTTTCTTCATTTACGATATGTCCTGCATTATTCATTATTTTTAACTGTGAGTTTTTAATATTTTCAGATAAATAATAGGAAGACTTGATATTTGCTTTATCCTTCTTACCACATATGATTAAAGTTTTACATT
>CALVQS010000097.1 GCA_944358165.1 uncultured Bacilli bacterium
ATAGTTTACCAAAAAAAATAAAATTCCGTAAGGAATTTTACCTAATGAAAAACTTGTTTTTCATTTTTCTTGTTTTACATGAAAAAAAATAGAAGTTTTGGCAACCTTTGTCGAACGTGTTTAAAATTAAATTCTTTTGTACTATATTAAAGTAGCAAAGGAGAAGTGGATATGTTAAAAGTAGACATGGAGTTTCGAAAAGGTATTTTATATGTTAGGTTAAAAGGGGTATTAGATAGAAAAGTGTGTTATAAGATTAATAACTATGTTGTTCCTGTTGTGTTAAAACATAAAGTGAAATACTTGGTTTTTAATCTTTATGAATTAGAAGGAATTGATGAGTCTGGATTAGATGCTCTTCTTAATACAAAGTGTGCAATTCGTAGTAATAAGGGTAAAATTTGTTTATGTGAAGTTAGCGATTTTTTAAGAGAAAAAATGAAAAGGCTTAGAATGAGAGTGGCTAGTAATGAACTTGCTGCTTATCATTTAATTAATATTTAATGACATCTAATGATTTAATTAAAGAGCACATGGGATTAATTAAAAAAATCGCTAATAAATTTTATCACGCTACTAGAGAAGATTTAATTCAGGTGGGAGTGATTGGCTTGTTAAAAGCTTATCAAAACTTTAAACCTGGGGAAGCTAAATTTAGTACGTATGCTTATCCATATATTTTTGGAGAAATGTATCAGTTTGTTCATCAAAATAGGGATATTAAAGTGAGTCGGGATTTATTAAAATTATATAAAGTTATTGAAAAGAGTAGGTATGAGCTTGCTCAAAGACTTAATTATGTTCCAAGTGATGAAGAAGTAGCTCAGTTTTTAGAGCTTGATCCTCATTTTGTTAGTGAAGCAATATTAGCAAGTCAAGTGATGATTTCTTTAGATGATGAGGCTGATGAACTTAATTTACATGAAGTAATCGCGGATACTCATTCTCTAAATGTGGATTTAAAGATTGATATAGATGATAGTTTTAAGGTTTTAGATAGTTGCGAAAAAGAAATTATTAAAGCTCGTTATTTTGATGACTTAACTCAAAGTGAAGTAGCTAAAAAGCTTAATATGACACAAGTTATGGTAAGTCGTTATGAAAAAAAGAGTTTAGAAAAGATGAAAATGGCATTATTGTGATACTTTAGGTTTTCCTAAAGTATTTTTTGTGGTATAATGTTTGTACGTGCTGAAATAGCTCAGTCGGTAGAGCAACGCACTCGTAATGCGTAGGTCGAAGGTTCGATTCCTTTTTTCAGCACCATTTTTTTTGGCTTAAAATCAGGCATTTGCCTGTTTTTCTTTTATAATTTATTTAGTAAAATATTTCTATCGTGTGTAAATCGTGTGTAAAAAATTACGGATTTGTTATATTAATGTTTTTTTGCGTGTCTAATTAATGTTAATATCTTATCAATAAATTGACATATAGATTTTTTTTGTGTTATTATGAATCTCCCACCCCTTGAAAGGAGATTTGCATTGATTTTATTTTATTTATATATTTTGAGTGTAGTGATTAGTATTATTTTTACTTATGTAATTATGGAGTTAATTTTTGAAAAATTAAGAGAAAGTAATATTAAAATTGTTCAGCGATTGTCTTTAGGTGAAGAAGTTAAAGAGGGAATAGGAATGATATTTAAAATATGTTTTCCTATTTTTAATTTATTGTATGTGTTTTATTTAATTGTGTTTCATTCCGTTATTTATGAAAAGTTTGTTACTAAATTGTTTTTAGATGGAAATGCTATTTTTGATTATCATTAAATAAAAAGATATACTTCTAGTTTATTTTGTAGTATTATATGTTTAAGGGGGAGTTTTGATGAAAAATTGCTTTTCTATGAATTTTTTGGGACATGAAATAATTCTTTCTAAAAATAATATTCAGTTTATTGAAGATTTTGGGTTGGTTCAAGCTTTTTTTGATGTAAATGAGGATTATAAAGGATATTTGGTTGGTGTTGTTGATCATAATTTTCAAGAAGTTGTTCCTTTGTTTCCCGTAACACAGTTAGGAAAGATAGAAGTTTTTAATCATAGCATTTTACTTAGTGTTGATAAGGGAATAACACAAGAACATTATCAAATGTATCAAATAGAAAAAAGAGGAGAAAATATTGTTTGGATTCCTTTGCCTTTTTTAGATTTTGTTTCTATTAATGGGGATCTTGCTAAAATACAAATAAAACAAGATGGGGTAATTGGAGAAGTTTTGTATAATGTTTCTGATAAGAGGATTGTTTCTGATTTTTTCCATTTTATTGATGTTTTTAATTATAATAAATATTTTGATTTAGTTGTTGCAGAGGCAGGGTATTATCTTTTTCTTGATGAAAATAATTTTAATGAAATTAAAACATATATTGATTTAAAAGGAAAAGTAGTAGGGCCTTATTTAGATTGTAAACAAAATAAGTTATATGATTCTCATGGAGATTTTCAAGAGATGATTGAAAGTATTGTTGAAGATATGCGTGAAGATAAAAAAATTAGGTAGGTTATAGTTGATTTTTTTAAAACTCTATAATATAATAATCATGTAAGTTTTATCTCAGTTTTAATTTACTCCTATAATTTTTACTTAGATAAAACCGTTTTAAGAAGAAGGAGGAAAAATTTATGGCAGTTACAAAAGAAGAAAAAGCAAAACTTGTTAAAGAATTTGGTAAAAATGAAAAAGATTGTGGTTCTGCGGAAGTACAAATTGCAATTCTTACTCATGAAATCAATGATTTAACAGAACATTTAAAAGTTCATAAACATGACTATCATTCTAATCGTGGACTTTTAATGAAAGTTGGTAAAAGAAGAAAATTACTTGCTTATTTAAAAGATAATGATGTTGTTAGTTA
>CALVQS010000098.1 GCA_944358165.1 uncultured Bacilli bacterium
TAATAAGAAATTTGTTAGAAAAATTGTTTAATCGAAGAAATAATATAGATTTCGCGTAAGCGATTTGGTACAATAGAGTTGAGGTAATTGATATGGATGAGAAAAAGTTAAATGAAAAATTAATTAATTTGAAGAGAAGAAATAATCTTAATAACATAATTATTATTATTTTACTTGTTATTTTGTTAATTGTTTGTGCTATTGCTGTATATGTGCGCGTTGTTTAATTTTCGGCATCTTCAATAAATGTTTTGCTTTTATGAGGTTCATCAAATAGTAGGCCCTCATAATTTTTTTGCCTTAAAACTTCATAAACAGCGATTGCTACACTGTTTGATAAGTTTAGTGCTCTTACGTTAGCAGTCATAGGAATACGATAACAACGGTCAATATATGGTTTTAAAATTTCTCTGGGAATACCCGTACTTTCTTTACCAAAGATTAAATAAATGTTGTCTTTTATATCTTTAAAATTGACAGTGGAATGTGGTTTATGGCCATAACGAGTAAAGAAAAAGTATTCTCCTTTATTTTTAGAGAAAAATTCTTCTATATTTTCGTATACATAGTAGGTGCATTTATGGGTGTAATTGACACCACTTCTTTTAATGTATTTTTCATCAAGAGAAAAACCTAATGGTTTAATGAGATGAAGAGTTGTGTTGGTTGCGACACAAGTACGCATAATATTACCAGTATTTCCAGGTATTTCTGGTTCATATAAAACTACATTTAACATAATCATTCTTCTTTCTTTAAGAAATTATATAGCAAACTATTAGGTTTGTAAACTTTAAAATGGTTTTTCCTTGCGTCTTTTTCTCTTTTCATTTATAATATTTTTAGGATAGGGTGGTAGTTTATGACAACAATATATCTTATTAATAATAGTTTAACTATGAATAATCTTGGTTTTCCGGATAAAGAAACTTTAGAACAAAAAAGAGAAAAAAGAATTCTTAGTATTGAAGGGGAAGAAGAAAGTAAAAAACTTGCTAATCAAAAAGATTTACAAAAAGTGCAATATATTTATTCTTCTTCCTATGTTATGAGTTTGGGAACTGCTAAGTATTTGGCTCAGAAATTAGAGCTTGATATTACTATTCGTGAAGAGCTTGGTGAGAGAAGATTAGGACATCTTGGTGATAAAAAAATACGGATGATTCAAGAAATTCAAGAAAATGATTTTGATTATAAATTAGCTGGAGGAGAAAGTTTAAATGAAGTAAAGGTGCGTATGAGTAGATTTGTTTTAGAACTTTTAGAAAAACATCAAGATAAGACCATTGCTTTATTTACCCATAATGTTGCCATCACCTGTTTGCTTAGTAAATGGTGTAGTAAAGGCTTTAATTTAGATAATCGACTTATTTTGAATTTTGGGGAAGAAGCAATTGTAGATGGAGCTTGGGATGGTATTAATATGATTGAACTTACTTTTCATGGAACGGAATTAGTTTCAATTAAAAGAAAAAAATAGGGGATTGCCTCTATTTTTTATCTTCTTCAGTGTCAATGGTTTTCCATTCGGTGGTACCACAGGTGGTGCATACAAAAGGAACTAATACTTTTAATCCTTTTGGTTTTTCATATTTTTCTTCTAAAGAAACACATAATAGACCAGATTCTTTGTCAATGTATGCTCTACCTTGTACTGTTGTTTCTTCACATTTACTACATCCTGGTTTTTTCATATTGACCTCCTTAACTTTATTATTTCCAAAATTTGTGGTAAAATACTTGAAAGCGAGGTGAAAAATGTATGTTAGTACAAGATTTTAATGCTTATGATATTCATTTAAATAGTAATAATGATCTTATCATTGCAAAATATTTGGTTAGTGATGAGGCGGTAACGGATGCGAATGGTAAATCTCAAACTTATCGTAGTTGTCATTATGCAGGATTTGAAATACCTGAAAATATTGATGTAAGACTTGCTGAATTAGTACAAGAAGGTTATTTACCAATGAATCGTTTTCAACCTGCTCGTTTTGATGTTGAAGTTAAAAATCCATTGGTTTATGCTAAAGCTTTGTTATTGGGTTATCATCATCAAATGTTAGAAAAATTTTATCAAGTGGGTAGTGGTTATGATTATGATGTAACTACTTATATTACTTATGTTCATATGACTACTGGAAAAGTATCTGTATTGAAACTTGATAATATTAAATTTTGTAGTGGTGATAAAATAAAAGAGTTAGAAGATAGCGGATTTATTCCTTTTGAACGGAGTTTTTATTGTGCTTATTCTAAAGAAAATGAAGAACATTTAACGAGATAATTATTTTTGAAAACAAAAAATCTAGAAAATAGCTCTAGATTTTTATTTTTTAGTTTAATGTTT
Source organism: uncultured Bacilli bacterium (assembly GCA_944358165.1). GTDB lineage: Bacteria > Bacillota_I > Bacilli_A > RF39 > UBA660 > Caccenecus. The sequence continues at coordinate 2,351 of CALVQS010000098.1, forward strand.
GTATTTCTGATAAAGATAATCCTGTATATTTGGAAATATTATTGATATTTAGTCCGTCTTGAAGCATGTTCTTAGCTGTCTTAATCTTTTCTTGATGTTGGCCTTCAGCTTTGCCTTCTTCTTTGGCATATCTTTCTACGTCATTTATTTTATCATATACATCTCTGATTTCTTCATCATTTAAAAAATCTTCCATAAACTTTAATGTTTGTTCCATTACTTCATCTCCCTCTGC
>CALVQS010000099.1 GCA_944358165.1 uncultured Bacilli bacterium
CTGACTTCCTCCATCAGCAATAAACTGTACGATTATTCCGGCGGTATACCAGCCTATATCATCAAAATATTTGGGGAGTCGCAAGCCCAGGCCTTACTGCAGGGCCGCACCTGCATCGATGAAAAGGTCATACAGCGGACAGTGGACACTTTGGCAATCAAGGTTCCCCGGACTTATACAGCCGGAACACATATCTCAGATTTTGAGATTGGGGGCCAAATACCGGAGCCGCCGTCGGAGCTGGAAGAACTGCCGCGGCAATACGCCAACAAACGAGGACGCAAGGCGGTGCAGAGGGATTGCGGCGACTTGCTTGTTGCATACAACAATGGTATTGATCTTACTGCACACTTGCAGGAAAACGGATATCTGGAGGTTGATTACCATGGATAACACAGATATAAGGCAGAGCCATTGTGCGTATGTACGGCAGTTGACTTTATTCCGATGCTGACCTATTTCCCCACGCCCCTCCCCGGCGAGTGGTGGTATTCGGTCCTCTGCCGCTACCATGTGCGCAGTGGACACAGCAAGTACGCAACCACCATCAACGAGCTATATGGTGGCCGTCCCATGGTGCATGGCAGGCTTATCCCTGGAGGCGACTGTGCCGCAATTTTATCCAGCTTACCGCCAGGGGTGCTGTCAATCGATGATGTATTGGCCAATCATACTCTGCTACCATACTATACCCGCTTTTTTACCGCAGATAAGAAGCGGCAGGTATGGGAGGCATTGCGGGCTGGCAGAGGCTCCGGGATCACCAGCGTTCGGACGCAGATGCCGGATGGCACCGAAGGCCTCAAGTATTGCCCTGCCTGCTATCACTCAGATACAACGCGATATGGAGAACCATATTGGCACCGAGAGCATCAGATTCCCCTGCTCCCCCTCTGCCCAACGCATAAAGTTCCGCTGGTTGTTGTGCCTGTTAAATTCGCACGGTTATCTGAGATGTTTCTCCCCCTTGCGTCTGTTCGCTGTCAGAAAACTACAACAGAAGATACTAAGCCGTGGGAAGAGCCGCTGACCGATATGCTGATGGCGCTGCTATGTCAAGACCATGTCCCAACAGTTGGATACAACAACCTTTACATCACGCTGCTCAATGCGGGATGCGGGACGGATAAGATCAGTCAACAACAGGCCCTGAATGTCATTAAAATCCAGAAAACGGCTAGAGAGTATTACGGCGAACAAATCTATGAGCAGTACTTTGCTAAACTGTCCGCCACAATACTGGCAAGGCTTTCAAACTGGAAACTGTCATCGCCGGAGCGATATGCCCTGCTCGCTGTGATGGCTGGACTGGATGCGGATACTCTGTTTGGCCCGACGCTCGACACCACAGATCCACTGTTGCAGGAACTCTTGTGCTACAAGGAGACAGGTGTGGTATACGGTAAAAGCGACCTAGCTACGAAGATGGGTATCCAGCCTGGGCAGTTGGACTCACTGGCGAAAAAGTATCAGGTCAAGCCCTTTTGGCGGCAGATCAGGCAGGATCGCAACCGCTGTATCAGGCTACTACTGACCGATAGTGAGTATGAGGCCATCCAAAATGCGGCGAAAAAAAGCGACTATGGACAACTTTCCGTTTTTGCCCGGACTATCTTGTTGTCAGCAATCGCCCCCAAAGGCGAAAAATAGATGAAATTATTGAAAATAGTTGCTTTTCCCCGGAGAATATGATATAATATAAATATAAAGAAGCCGTGATCGGACTGATGTCTGATCACGGCTTCTTTTCCTTTTTTAGGAAAGCCTAAACGAAAATTGATTGGAGGCGATACTACATGAGAAAAGACGGCGGCTATGCGCTGACTACGTACCTGCTGGACCTGCTGGGGGCGGACGCGGTATTAGTAAACTACCTAACGGAGTCCGTGGTGCGGACCTTGAAATACGGCAACAGGGCGACAGCCATATCCTGGGCCGGTCAACTTTTGGCGGCCTTGAGGGACTTTGCGGGACGCTATGACGGGCATTCCCCGGCGGCTCTGGTACGGGCCAATATGGACATCTCCCGGCGGCTGGCCCTCTATATTCGCAAGCTAGAAATGGAAGGAGGCAAGGGGCGTGGATAAATACGCAGAAATTTTAGCAGAGATCGAGCACTCAGATAACCCCCGGCAGACGATCCAGACGCTGCAGCGGCTAGTCTGCGCCGTATGTGAGGACGGGCCGCCTAGAGAGGGGATACTTTGGGCGGCGGCCTATCTGGCCGCCCTTGCGGACTACAAGAACCCCCGGCGGATCAACTTGCTGACCGACTACTCCGAGGTCATAGAGGCCCTGACTTTTACGTTGACCGACGTCCAACAGGCTCAGGAGGCGGAATGGGCGATTTGGCGGGCAAAGATCGACAGACAACACGCGGAAAAGAAAAAGGAGGACTGACATGGAAAACTCTACCAACACCAACAACATCCAGATCGCGGACATGGACTGCTGGGCCGTGGACGATTGGGCGGCCTTTGGTATCTCTTTGTGGCAGCTCCAACGGCAGATCCAAGAGGACCCGGCTTACATCAGCGAGGGCGTGGATATTATTGTGGAACTGCGCAAGGTAGTGCCCCGGCTCTCCCAGGCCATGGCCCGGTACGCCGCTGACGTGGTCGACCTTGTGGCGGGGCTTTGCTGTGAGTGCATCCGGGACTTGGCCGATAGCTGCTGCTGGGATGGCCAGACGATCATCCAGGCCCGCCCCGTGACCCTAACCCCGGACGATAATCCGGACGATGAACTGCCCGAGGATCTTGGACTGCCCCCGGAGTGGTTTGACGGTGTCGAGGACGATGACGGAGACGACTGACGGGTGTCCATAAAACAAATGGTTTCCTTTACGACCGGAGGCCCCCTATTTTGGGGGCCTCCAAGGGGGTGAAAGGCTTGAAAACTGTAAAGAAAACAGCGGCGGGGGTTTCTGTTACACCTGGGATAATCCATGGCTACGCTCGGTGCAGCACCAACGAAACTCGCCAAGATGTAGAACGGCAGGTACGGGAACTGCGGGCAGCTGGAGCGGTGCGAATATGGTACGAATATGAGCACGGAGATGCAGATGTCAAAGAGCAACAAACCCTCATGTTTGAGACTATGCACCCCGGAGACTCTGTTATCATTACAGAGGTTCCCCGGATTGCTCGAAGTGTCCGGCAGTTGTGTGATGTGATGGAATTGGTTCACCGTAAAAAATTGCGGCTTCAAATTCTGGGTTCTATCACATTAGATTGTCGCCTTGATGCCCCAGATCCGATGTCAGTAGCGTTTCTCCAAATCGCCGGTGTTTTTTCAGAACTTGAGTTACATATGATCCGGGCACGGGTTCGTTCTGGGGTTGCTAACGCACGAGCAAAAGGCAAACGAATAGGCCGACCACCAATTACGCAAGACGACATCCCAATGGCATTTTGGAGGTATTTTATACAATATCAAGCAGGGAAAACCAATATCTCGGAGCTGGCTCGGCTGTGCCAAATCAGCCGTCCTACGGTTTATCGATATATTGCGGTAGCGGGTAATGATCATGGTCGGAAATAGGGGTAATCAGCTGAAAACTTTACGGAATTATCGGATCTATTCCTAAACGGGCGGGTTTGAGGGGTTGTTGCATGCGGATATGTAGTGCTTTTGGAATCTTAATATTTCGCATTTTTCGTGCTGAAAATTACACGGAATGCATTGCACTCGGGGAGAATTTTCGACCCATAGTCTTTCAATAAGAAAAGCGGCCTGAAAAAACAGGTCGCTTCTCTTTGTGATCGTG
>CALVQS010000100.1 GCA_944358165.1 uncultured Bacilli bacterium
TGTTTCGGAGCGCCATCGCGATGGGCTTCATAGACCAAACTGTTTGCCCCTTGACCGATTTGTCGGTCAACAATGAATGCATACTGATTCTTGCTGCCGGATTCTGTCACCACAAGTTTCGTGCCGCTGCGCAAAAAAACTCGCTCCATAATTGTCTCCTTTTCTGTATAAAGAGTTTGGAAAAGCTTCCAAACGCAGTATAACCAGTGGCAATTTGTCTTTGTAATTTTCGTTGCGTCACATTTTTTCGTCCATTGCTTCCGCCAAAACTTCCCGGAAGTATGCGAGTGGATCCTCTTCCTTTGCAGAATACAAGAACAGCCAGTCAAACGGATTGCCGTAATACAGAGGCGGCAACCCCGCCTCATTCAGCCGATCGTTCATTTCTTGTATATAAACATCCAGTTCCAATATCTTTCGGGCCCGGGCCGCCTGCCGCCATAGATAATAAGACCCGATCAAAATGATCATTTTGCGCAGTTCCTCATAACTTGGCTCTTTCTTGGAAAAAACAGATGCCTCGGGAAAATTGGTTTGTATCTCATGCGGGAGGCAAGTGCCCTTCAGGATAGACCGAGACTTTTTGCCGTTGCTTTGCGTTTCAGGCGTAAGCTCTGTGATTACTTGCACCATCGCTTCATAGGTGTCATGGGGACGACCTTTCAATATTTCAAACCAAATATCACTCTTGTCATTTCTTCCTTCAAGTTCCCTGTCTATTTCACCGGTTCTATCCTTATTTCCCTTTACTTTTCGAACAAGGTTTTGCAAGACCTCTCTGGCCGACTTGTTTCGTATTGTAAAATTGTGAAAATGTTTTTTCCAGTACTCCGCTGCTTCTTCAGGCGTTTTTATACCAACCAAATCCTGCTGTAGCACACGGGTATAAACGGTCTGCTCATTTTCCTCTTCTGCGGATGGATATTGTTTTAATAAGCTTTGCCAGACCGTCCAGCCCAATCCCTCTCTCAGGCAAAATTCAGCTGCATACTCTTCGAATCGGCGCGGATACAAGCCGCGGTCCAGATACACTTTCTGAAAAAGCAGATTCGTTTGCTCCACGTTCAAACGAAGGGCAAATGCGACTCGAAGCATAAGGTCTCTGCTATGGTCTCCTTTTTTGGGCCCTGCTTTAGAGAACCAATTCCGCAAGGTGTTCGAGTTCATGTCAATTTCTTCCGCCTGGAGTCTGCCTTTCAAGTATTGCGGCACACTATCTTCGCTAACACCGCATTCCTTCGCAATAAATCGTTTCAGTCGGGCACCGAAGGTCGCTGTTTCAGAACATTCCTGCAAGAATTGGAGAACCTTTTTTCCAATGTCTTCCTCATCGCCATTTAAGCTCCACGATTTATTCTCGCAGATTTGTGTATAGTTGTTTTCCATTGTGTGCTCCTTTTACTTTTGTTCAAAGAGTGATTCGAGCTCAACTAACACGCTTTTATTTCAAAATGCGTTTGCACTCTTACTTTCCTATTTAATATTATTAAAATTCATCCTTTTTATCAATGCTCAACCTCTCACCACGGCCTTTTAAGCCTGCTCTTCACATTGGTTTGGCGTCACTTTGGGAGACTGAACCGATGGCAGCACAGCTTTCCGGGCCCGGTCCGCTTTCTTTCCCGTCAGTGTTTGGCCGTTTCGCATCGGAACACCAAGAGAATTCATGCCCTTTCCGCTCATAATTTGCTATAATGAATGTAGTTCTTTGATTTTGTGGTCCCTCTTGTATAAAGGAGCCCCCTATGAATATTCGAGAAGATCGCCGGCCGACCCTGGCCTCCTGGCCCAAGCGCATTTATGATTGGAGTGAAGTGCCGCCCGCGTTTCAGCCCGCCCTGACGGACTGGGACGCCGCCGGCATGCCGCCGGGGAACATTACCCTCATCCCCCGCATCCACCAGTACTCGGGTGCGCCGGAATATGTCACCGCCTGGTTTGGCAGCGAGGTCTGCATCCAGCGCATGGCCAGCGGGAAGCTGGATGTCTGGCGCATCCGCCCCGGGGATGTGGTGCAGGTGGGGTATTCCATCCAGCTGATCAAATGCACCGTCACCGTCTGGCTGAAAGACGGCGAGTGTACCGGCTTTTCCTATAACAAGACCAAGGAGGACCAGCTCTACCCCGTCCTCAGCCTGTTGCTGGACCAGCCTGCCGACCGGCAGCCGCCCCAGCGGCATCCCAACTCCCCAGCTTTTGACCGGCTGCGGCAGGAGAGCTACGCCATGTACTACACTTCCCTTTTGGCGTACCGCTTTGGCGGCGAGATCCGGGACCATTTGTTTTTGCGGGGCAAAAACCGCAACTTTCTTTATATCCTCCAGCGCCGGCCGGATCCCGAGTGCTTCTGCGCCGTGACGGACGCCGGCCCTGTGTGCATCATCACCGACTTTTACGGCACCCGCGCCCTCTATCTGCCCGGCTCCGCCTCCTGCTCACTGCAGGTGAAGCCGCCGCCCCACGGCAAGGGCAGCGGGCTGTATCTGCGCACGCCGGCGGAGGGCGAAAGCCTGTACTTTTGTCTCCTGCCCGGGCAGGAGGAAGCGGCGGATGCCTTTGCCCGGCGCTGGTGTTCCCAAGTGAACAGAGACATCTCACTCTGACCTCTCACCCTCTGCTGTCGACAACACACATTATACGAATTCTCGAAGCGCTTTTTACTCTTTTGGCGACAGCACTTTTGGGACCTGATTCGCTGCTTAGTATTTATAAATTGGAAATGACATCTACAAAACAGGCTTCACGAACTGCTGCAGATGTTGTATAATTTTAAAAAACAATGTCTAATATTAGCTTAAAACGTCGAATTGTGAGGAGACCAAAAATGAAAATCTTGGGGAAAATTCTCTTAGGTATTGTGTTGCTTGCGGCTGCGTTTTACCTCCTGGTACTAATCACAGCATGGATATAAGCGCGGAGGGATTATGCAAAAAGTCCGAAAATTTCTTTCTACCCTGATAGCTGGTATTCTAATCGTTGTATTTATATTTGGCGCTGGCTTTCTGGCGGGTAGGAACTATGGAAAAAATGCGGAAGTTTTCACCAAGCCTGAAAGCAACTCATTAGATATTAAGTTGCCGGGTGAAGTAGAAAAAAGAGTTGTAACAACGCATGAGATCCAATCCAAGCTTGAAGAAATTGGTGAGCTGGCGACCTATTCCAGCGAGTACACGGTTACTCAATCCGAGGACTATACCCGATATTTTATTGATGACATTGCAATTCCCGGGACCACCAACTCGATTCAAATTGAATGTGAAGGCGTTGTGAAGGTTGGGTTTGATATAGGTGAAATTGTTCCGACTGTTGACAATGAAAGCCAAAAAATATACATAGCTATACCCGAAGCGGAAATCCTTGATAATTATGTTATTTGGGATACCGTTAAATGCTCGGAAAACAACACGATTCTTAATCCTATTGATTTCGCGCAATACCAGGCCTTGATTTCAGACATTGAGCAACAAGGCTTAGAGCAAGCCGAAAGCAACGAGATTTATACTAAAGCCGAAGAACATATCCAAAATCTTATTCGAAATTTTCTTTCTGGCTTTGATGAATTCGAAATTGTTTTTCTTTAATCAAAAGATGTAGTATGTAAAAATCGTTTTATCCTTGTCATTAGTATTATTCCAATTTTGCCTGATTGTTTTATTATCCTAAGGGTCAGTGGACAATACGCGTTTTTGCTGTAAGTGAGCGACAATTTTGTCCTTTGCGAATTTCATTTTTCTCGCAGCCAATATTTTGCTTTTACGAATAAAAGTTTTTACCGCAAAGGCCCATTATAATTGTGCTTTGTTTTGGCGTAAACATATACCGTGACCACTATTTGACCACCATTGCTGCAAAAGCTCGCGGAGCCAGTGTTTAAAAGGCTCCGCGGGCTTTTTGTAT
>CALVQS010000101.1 GCA_944358165.1 uncultured Bacilli bacterium
ACCGGGGCGGGCCGTGCCCTCCTTCCTATCTGGACGCTATCCTGCTGTCAAAGTGCGCAAAAAATTGTACGTTACCGTGGGAGCCTGCATCGGCTTGGGAATAGACGTGCTGTGGGCGGCGGGCAACCTTGCCTACGGGGCATGGACGTCCTCGCTTTGGAGATGGCCATGATGTCGCCTCGTCATGTTGTCGTCCCAAGGGCGTTCTTCCACGACGCGCCGCACTTCAGCGGCAACGCCCGCCGAAAGCAGAGCGCGTCAGAGAATTGAGACAAAAATGCCGCGTCCTCTGGCACAGTCCCCTTGCGTCAGGAGACTTACGCCCACGATACGTTCTCGGGGCGGGCGCCCAGTTCGAAGTGGTACTTGACGATGCCCAGATCGACCTTGGAGAAAAACCCGCGGCCGGCCTTTGCCGCCACGCGGCCGTGTTCGTAGCGCAACGTGAACTTCTGCTGGTTCATGGCGGTGGGGGCAAGCAGGGCGCATTCCACTCCGCGCCTGAACCAATCGGGGGCTTGGGCGACATCGGGACTCACCTCCTCCGGCTCCTTCACCGGATGACCTTTGCCTTGCGTCTCGCCGAAACCCAGCGAAACGACGATGACGAGCTTCTGCCCGGGATTCACGCAATAGGCATCGGGAACCTTCTTGAACGTCATGCCAACCCAGCAGGTGTTCAGCCCCAGCTGCTGCGACAAAAGCACGAGCCTTTCCCCGTAGTAGCCGCTCTTTTCCTCGAGATCGGCGTCGTTTTTGTCGCCGACGACGGCGATGTAGTTCCGCACGCCGGAAAACTTCCCGTACTTCGCCATCATCCCGCCGAACGCCTTCGGCTCGTTGGCGACAAGCTGCATGCTCAGCCCGCTTTCGCCGTTGCACTGCCCGATGGCTTCCTCCAGCGCAGCGACATCCTCTTTTCGCAAAGGCTTGTCCAAGTAAGCGCGAACGGAATGCCGCTCCCGCACAGCCTGCATGATGTCCATCATCGCCGCTCGAACCACCTTTCTTCGAAACGCCTCGGCGCATCCCCGGCCTCTGGCATCGCCGACCCGTCAATGCCCTGTTACGAGCCCGAAGATTTCGGTAGATATTCTTTCGAAAAGCGCCTAGGCTGTCCTGCCCCTTCAACATGAATAGCACTGCGTTTTTCGTTCGGTATTTAAGACCTAGTTAGCACCTTCCATATTCCTGTTTTTCTCGAGCCTTCTCGCTCTACCATACCTTTTTTTCGAAGGGCATTCGAAATGCGATACACCTTGCTTTCGCTAAAACCGGTGTTTTGAGCAATTTCCGGATAAGTAGCCGAGGGATTCTTCGCCATAGCGTCAAGAACAGCTGTCTGATCAGTGTCCAAGGTTATCTCGTCAATCGGTGACGAGATAAAAGACGAGATATCCGATTTACCTGATTTACTCCCCTTGCCAAGTGGCAGGAAAATACTGGACCGCTCGGGATTCACCCGCTCACTGAGCACAGGCTTTCCGTAACCAGCAGACATCCATTTCTTCACCATATTGGGAATGCCGCCGCCTGCACGTTCGCCAATATTGATAAGGGAAAACATTTTCATCATCGTCTCATTGCGCGGATCGGAGTTTCCCCCGATATAAGCGTCTTTTATGTCTATGCGGAAACCACCGGGGTTCGAGAGATGCAGCCCGTCCTCTTTCCACAAGAGAACCACGCCACGACGTTCGTTGTAATCCGCATTCGTGAGGCAATTCGCAAGAGCTTCGCGCAACGCATCGTGCGCTTCCGTTTCGTCAACGCGCAGGCTGTTCTCGTCGAGCTTGAAGGGAACGTTGATGGCTTGTTTCATGTTATTGAAGACGCGCCTATAGAAATCGAAGACGTTTCCCGACCAGCTATCGTCCTGCGAGGTAATCCGGCCCTGCCACCTTTCATCGGTGCCGAGTTCTTGGCGATAGTCTAAGAAGTAGTGCGGAAACTCCGCCATAATTCGCCATTCTTCCCCGAACATAAGCAAGCCCGCACTCGTTGGATGAACCTTTCCGTCACTCCCAGCTTTTGCCGCGCCTATTCGGCAAAGGAACTCCTCATCGGGCAAGTCGGTCCACGCATGCGTGCCATGATGAAGTTCGTAGCTTCTGCGATACGAGCCTATCGTTTCCGAAAACAAATCGTCTACTGTCAGGTTTTCATGAATGCGAGCATCGACAGATTCGTCCGACGCGTCTCGATACATCGCCTGGACCTCATTTGAAGCACAGCGGTAGTCGCCCTTGTGGTCGCGCCTGTATGTTCCCGTAACAGGATTGCCGTTCACATAAACCGGTCTCGAGCGCCTGTCGGCGCGCGGGACCTCTATGACAATCAACTCTTTGCCATCGACACTCTCGATACGGACATCTTTGTCCGCCATTATGCAGTATGACAGCTTGTCGGTGCTGTGAGCCGCGTTCCAGAAATCGTCGAGCATCTTATCGGCATCACGAAGCCCCACGGCTTCCAACGTGCCGTCCTTGCGCTCCCTCATCCCAAGCACGATGGCTCCACCCTCCGTGTTGGCGAATGCGGAAATGGTCTCCCAAACGCTCTGGGGCAAGCCGCCTTGGGCGGCCTTGGCTTCAAGGCGGTTGTTCTCCGTATAAGTTTCGAGTTTGGCTAACTCCATGCAGCGACCTTTCTAGTTCGCTCCATTTTACCGCCCAGCGCACCACCTTGGCACCCTGCGTTTCCAGTTGCATGACATCGACGCAGCGAACGACCCGAAGCTTATCGCTTCCGCACTTCCTCGTGGTAGAAGTAGTTGACGATGACCGGCGGGGCATCGAAGGGGCGGCGCACGGTGTCGTCGTTGCGCACGTAGTCGAGTCCCTCGCGGGCGGCCCAGACGCGAATCTCGCCATCGAGCGCCTGCCAGTAGGAACGGTCGCCCTTGCGGTAGATGGCGTCGTAGAGAGGCACGAGATCCGGATGCCTCTCCGCAATGTAGCCAAGGATGTCGGCCTTGAAGCCGCCGCGCAGATTCAGGTTCTCCAGCCACACCAGGTTGCACGACGCCCGCGCCGCCTCGATGATGGCGGTCACGTCGGTGATGCCGGGGAAGATGGGGGATATGAAGCAGGTGGTGCGAATGCCCGCATCGTGCAGCTCGGCCATGGCAGCCAAGCGGCGCTCGATGCTTGCGGCCTTGTCCATGTCGGCGCGGAAGCCCTCGTCCAAGGTGTTCATGCTGAACCCCACGCGCACGCCGGGCAGCTGTTGCAGCAGGTCGAGGTCGCGCAGCACCAGGTCGCTCTTCGTTTGGACGGACACCTCCACGCCGCTGCCCACCAGCTGCTCCAAGAGCGCACGGGTGCGCTTCCAGACGGCCTCCTCGAGCATGTAGGGGTCGCACACCGAACCCAGAAACACCTGTTTGCCGCGATATTTTCCCCCGCTGGCCAGCGGCTTCCACGTCTTCGCGTCCACGAACTGCCCCCAAGGCTCGTCATGGCCCGAAAAGCGCTTCATGAAGCTTGCGTAGCAGTAGCGGCATGCGTGGGAGCAACCCACATAGGGGTTCGCCGAATAGTCGCACACCGGCAGGTTCGACTTCGACAGAATAGACTTCGCCTCTATCTCGCGCACGTCCACGAAACGCGCCTCCTTTCCATGGAAAAACCCGCCGCAGAGCCGCAGGTTCCGCCTTCGGGCCTGCGGCCCTGCAAGGGGCACACGCCCCGCCCTAGGGCCGCGCCGGCGGGCGTTTCCGCTGGCAGCGCAGGCAGTAGTAGCTGCCGCGACCCCCGATTTCCATGCGCCTCACCGTGCTCCCGCACCGCAGGCACGGCTCGCCCGCGCGGCCATACACCTCCACGTGCTCCATGTTGTGGAACACTTCGCCCATCCCCTCCCGGTATTCCTCGGGCGTCATCGCGTTCACGGCCACGCTCGACTCGATCACGGCCCGCGCCTCCCGTGCCAGCCTGTTCCAAAGCCGCGCCGAGAGGTCCTTGCACCGCGTGTCGGGGCGAATGCGCGCTTTGAAAAGTATCTCGTCGGAGTAGATGTTGCCAATTCCGGCCACCACGGACTGGTCGTGCAGCGCCTCCTTGACGGCCTTGCTGCGGCTTCCCGCCTTTTCCTTCA
>CALVQS010000102.1 GCA_944358165.1 uncultured Bacilli bacterium
CGCATAGCGCTGCACGCGGTAGTACTGCGGCAGGTGCCTCCTCGGCAGGAAAAGCGCGAGAACCGACGAGCCGTCCAGCGGCGGGATGGGCAAAAGGTTGAAGAACATGAGGTAGAGGTTGATGAGCACGAACATGGGCAGGAACATGAGGTAAAAATAATTGAACAGCGTGCTCTCCACCACCAGCGTGTGCGCGGGCGCGTACAGAAGCCACGCGGCCATGGCGCCCAGAAACGCCAGGGCGAGGTTGGCCGCAGGCCCTGCCAACCCCACGATGACGTCGCCTTTCTTGGGGTCCTTGAAGTACGACGGGTTGTACGGGACCGGCTTGGCGTAGCCGAACACCGGGCCGTTCATGAGCAACATGCACAAAGGCAGGATGACGGTGCCGAAGGGGTCGATGTGCTTGAGCGGGTTGAGCGAGAGCCTCCCCTGCCGCTTGGCCGTGGGGTCTCCCAGCCGCCAGGCGGCGAACCCGTGCATCACCTCGTGGAACACGATGGCGATCACGAAGCACAGGACACTGCAGACAATGTATGCGAATTCCAACTCGGACATGGTTGCTAAGTCTATCGCATCGCATCATGCCCGCGAACCCCGCAAGCGAAATTTCACAAGTGCCGGGGCCGGGGACGCGGGGCGCGGGGGCGCGGCGCGGCAGGCGCGTGGGACAGGGCGGAGACGGGCGCGGGGGGGCGCGGCGGAGGCGCTTAGTCAATGGCTGTAGCAAACGCTTCAGAGAATTCCCTCCCCTTTCAATCCCGCACCTTTCGCAACATGGGCGTCTATGTCCTCGAAGGCGTTCTCCAGCGCCTCGCTGTGATACCTTTCGTACATGTCATAGAAGAAGTCGGTCAGGCCGAGGGCGTCCCACTGCCGCAAAACGTCGCTTGCCAACCTGCCTTTTTCCTCGGCGTATTTCTCCAGCAGGTATATGAAGAACGTCATCTCCTTAGACATGCTCGTCCCTCCTGAGATACAGGGAGTTCCGCGGGTCGCCGGTCACCTGCTCGCTTTCCCACATGTCGAAAATGCCGGCAGGAGAGAATTCCAGCATTTCGAGTTCCGGATCCACGAACATCGCATACGTCTCCGAACGCAAATACGACGAAAGGGCCTCTTTCGGGGGAATCCCGTACTTCTCGTGTATCATGCCGACGATTTCGGCGTCGTAGAAGCTCCTTATGTCCGACTCGACGCTTGTCATACCGCCTTCACCTCGCAGAATCGCAATGCCGCAAGCGCAGCTTCCGACTTGAACGCGTACTGGTCCTTCAGGTTTTGGGGGAGCAGCCGCCGTATGGTTTCGTCTTCCGTGTAGATGCCAGCGAAAAAGAGCCTGAGGACGGGCATGGTGTTGTCGTTTGCCACCGGTCCCGCCACGATGTCGAAAGCGCCGCTTTCGGCCTTGCCTTTCCTGTTGTCGCCCACGAAACCCAGCCACTCGCGGGACGCGTCATCGAACTGGAGCACTGAAAGGCCACTCGTGCGACTTTCGTCGAATTCGAAAACGGAAACGAGCGGCATCCCCTGCTTCCTTCTTCTCGTCGTCAAGCGCGCCCATTTCTCCGCCTGCTCGAAACTGCTCGTCAGGTAGAAGCCCGCACCGAAATCCAGCCGCCTGTCCGAACGGAACAGCCTTGGGCGCCGCACTTCCACGTTGCTTCCATGATACAACCTCATTGCCCACACCTCCGCGGTTCGCGCCCCTTGGCACAGCGTCTCTCCCATTGTAACGCCTATCGCCTTCCAGCGCGCCAAGACCGACGGCATTTCGTTTCATGCGCAACCCGCGTCCAAAAGCGGGTCGCTGCACCCGCAATCGAAGGCACAAGTTCTCGGCGCACCCGCCGATTGCCTTGTAAAGGATCTCCCTATGAAGCGGATGCCTCGTGACAACGCCCTCGATTGCCGCCACGCGCTCCTCGAATGCCGTGTCGGCATGCGCCTTTCCCATGTCTGCTCCCCCTCCCCGGCTCGCTTCCGGCAAGCCCCGCCTTCCGGTCGGCGTGGGCATGCGACGGAAAGCATCATGGGGAAGCAGACGGGCCTTCGCCATCTACGAAACATGCGAATTGGCGCCCCGAAATCGTGCCGGTTCTGCGAAAAATCGTAGTAGCACGGAAAGTGCGAGCCGTTTGAACTGCGAAAAAAGAAAATGGGGCAAAGCGACCCCCGACAGCCCCATGGCGGACGAAACCGTCATGAGGCCGAGGGGTGATTCTATGTTACCGACATGAGCCAGGAGCAAATCAAAGCGGCAGGCTTTGGCCTCTACCCCTTGTTTTCGTCTGTTCTTTCTTTTCCATCTTCCATATTTACAACGCCTTCGATCACACCCGTTACAACCGCGTTTAGTTGCGCCGCGTTTTGGGACGTGATAACGGGTTTCCCGGTGCGTTGCTCCAATGCCTGCCGCGCTATTCCGGCGACCTCGCCGCCTTGCTGCGCCACCTGTATGTTTTCTTCAAAGTTTTGCGGCTTTGTTTCTTTCGAAATATCGGTTGTGGAAGTTTCCGCGAGCATATTCAAAACGATTTCCGTTGTCGTCATGTTGTCCCGCAGATTTTCTTTTTTCAGCCCTTTCAGCCTTTTGTATTGCCGCGTCGTCATTCCCGACCATGCGCGGGTGATCTCGTCAGTAAGTATGGCATATTCAACGCCTTTTTGTACGCCTCTGTCCCGCCATTCGTCAGTCAATTCCTTTCGCACTTGGATTGCCTGCAAACGCTGGTTGATCCATTCGCGGGAGTAACCTTTCTTCAAATAGGTTTCAAGGGCGCGGTCAATCGCCTGTTCCGGGTCTATGGTTTCTTCTATGCGTTCCCGGCCTACTTCGGCAAGCCACAGCTTAAACGGCTCTGCTTTCGGGGATGGGATAGACTGAATAATCCGCAAAAGCTGTTCCGTTGTGGCAACATCGGTCAAATAGCGTTTCCCGTCTTTGGGCGACTTCAATTTCAGTTGCTGACAATTTGTCAGCAACTGATCCGCACCTTCTTCTTTCAGACGCTGCTTCAGCTTCGCCCAGTAATTGCTTGCCCCGCGTTGCGTGTCCTGATCGGTCAAAGCACCGACCACATCAACTACGGAAAAGTACCATTCTTCCTTTTCCTCATCCCATGCTGCCCGGATTGCCTTATCTTCAAAAAGCTGCAATTTATCGTTATCCATTCACATTACCCCCCTTAGCCCCAAGCAAAAACAGCACAGATAAAGGAGCGTTGACATAGGAAAACACGATATGGAAGCGAATGCCGTTCGTTCTCGCAGGTTTTCTTAAAACAACGCTCTGAAGCCCGCCGCCGTTCCCCAAACATGCCGGAAACCCGCAAGGCTCCGACGGCAAAGCCATGGCCGCGCGAGGCACATGCGCAACCCGCGGCGCGCCACCGGTCCGCGCGCTCACACCAGGTTCGGCCATCCCTGTTGGCGCAGGGCCTCGTAGACGGCCACGGCCACGGCGTTCGACACGTTGAGGCTGCGCAGGCCCTCGCGCATGGGGATGCGCACGCACTGGGCCGCGTGCGCCTCTATCACGCCCAAGGGCAATCCGCGGCTTTCGCGGCCGAACACGAGGAAGGCGTCCCCGCCATAGGCGGCATCCGCATACGAGCGGCGCGCCTGCCCGGTGAACAGG
>CALVQS010000103.1 GCA_944358165.1 uncultured Bacilli bacterium
GACAGATCATAAGGCCCCACGAAAATAACATCGATGCCGGCCACGTCAAGGATCGCGTCAATATTCTCGATGGCTTTTGCGCCCTCCGCCTGAATCATGACCATGGTGTCCTGCGCCGCGGTGAAGTAGTTTTCGCCGGTATCGGCGCCATAGCACGCAGACCGGGTGAACCGGCACGTGCCGCGGGTCCCGACGGGAGAAAATTTCGCCGCGGACACCGCTGCAGCCGCCTGTTCCGCAGACTCGACCTGCGGAACGAGAACAGCCCCCGCGCCCACGTCCAAAGCGCGGTCAATGAAAATATCGCTCCCTCTCGGGACGCGCACGACGGGCATGACTTTTGCGACATTCGCGGCGCGGATGAGATTTTGCAGCTGTTCAAAGCTGCCCGGCCCGTGCTCCATATCCAAAAGCACGAAATCATAGCCGGCATACCCTGCGCATTCCACAAGAGCCGGGTCCCCCGTAATCATAAACGGCCCAAACACGCCCCGCTCAGAGTTCAATGCGTTTCGGAAAGATTTTACTTCATTCAAGCTGGGAAAGGAAACTTCTCTCATCGTTCTCGTCCTCCTTCTGAGGGCTGTTTCACCCGCATAATCACGGACCGGACCCAAAAGTCGCTGGTCTCTCTTATGCAGCGGCTCTGCCAGCGGCAGATTCGTTTACAGCCGGTTTGCTATTGGGGGTCTGTTCCTTTACATGTACATGCCGGGCCGCATTTTGCATCCAGCTCCCGCTGTACTTTGCAATAGCAGACGCCCAGATCATTGATGCCGTGCTCCTTCAACTTCAATCCCACGCGCAGCACCGTTTCGGCCATCTCGTCCAGACTGGTCAGGGTCTCGCAGCCGCCGAGGGCGGCGTTGGCACAGATCACGGCGGTCGGCACCGCGGTCATATTGCGGATGAAGCAGGGTACCTGGGAGCACCCGTCCACCGGGTCGCAGATCTGTCCCAAAACGCTTTGGCCGCCCAGCACGGCGGCGCGCTCGATCACATCCAGATCGTCGGTAAGCAGAGAGGCCAGCGCACCGGCGGTCATAGAGATGGCAACGCCGATTTCCGCCTGACAGCCCCAGGCGCCGTGGTAATGGGTTGGATAATAGATGATGCCGACGATCCCGGCTACCAACAGTGCCTTGAGGCAATCCTCTTTGGTTTTCCCCAGCGCCTCAGCAGAGTAGCGGATAGAAGGAACGGGGATACCGGAGGCGCCCCCGGTAGGCATACACGCAATAACGCCGTGCGCGGAAGCATATTCCATGATGGAAAGTGCGTCGGCAGAGGCCTTGTCGGCAATGCCCAGGGAGATGATGGGCCCATTTTCATAGCGGGCTTTGGTCTGCGCGGCGTGAGGCTTGGTATTGCCCTCAAAAGAGGTGACCTTGTAGCCCTCCTCGGCGGAGTGCACCGAAAGATCCCACAAGCTCTCAGCCAGGCCCATCAGCTCCTTGTCGCTGCGGCCGCTGATGGCGCGCTCATAATCCAAGGCGGCCTGCCACAGGGGAATTTTTTTCTCCGCGGCATAGGCGAACATTTCCTTGGCTGTGGTAAAGGGCATTTGGGGATTGTCGAGGGGGATGATGTCGTACACGGGATTGACAAAGCGGACGTAGACAACCCCCTCCGCGGCGCGCAATCTGGCCACAAGATCAGGAGCTATGGGCGTGCTGCTGCGAAGGGTGATCAGACTTTCGCCGCTGTCGCCGTCAGCTGTGCTGTATGTGCCGGAGAGCATCTTCTCGATGGAGGGCACACAGGCGGCAGCCACACGGATCAGCAAATAAAAATATTTTCCGTCGATGTAGGTTTTGATGCCGTCCAGCTCATCAATATAGATCTCTCCGCCGCCCAGCGAGGCCGTTTTGACAAAAACGGTGTCTCCCGTCTCGGAGGAAAGGGTCAGCCATGCGGATTCGGAGGGACGAGCGGGCACATTGTCGGTAAATTCATAGGTATAAGACAGGCCGCTGGCTTCGGCATCCGCATAAATGTCGTCAAGGGGATACGTGCGGATGTCCTTTTTCAGAACGCCCAGCAAAAAGGCCTTGTCACTGTGCATACCGTAAAAAGTTGCATAGTACCCCCCGCGCTTCGACATTTCACCGTACAGGCGGACCGGTTTGCCCGCCAGCAAATCGGAAGTCATGGCGCCCAGCCGATACGGGCCGGCGGTGTTGGAGCTGGAAGGACCGGGGGTGACGGGAGAAAGGCAGTCATTAAAAATACTGGGATAAGATTTCATAGATCATTTCTCCTGTAATTTTCCTGGCGTTGTCGGCCCCAAAGTGGCAGGCACAGGGCATCCCGCCCTTTGTGGCAATGCAGAGGGTAACTGACAGCGTCTGCTTGCAGGCATCGATCCCGGATTTATTTTCCGCAGCCGGGGCAGGCATGCTGCTGATCCTGCTGCATTCTGTAATAGCACACACCCAGATCATTGAGGCCGACCATTTTCAGCTTCTTTCCCACACGCAGCAGCGTCTCCGCCATTTCATCCAGGCTGATTAACGTCTCGCAGCCGGCAAGCGCCGCGTTGGCACAGGCGATGGCGGTCGGCACGGCGGTGATATTGCGCAGGAAGCAGGGCACCTGCCCGGCCCCGTCGATGGGGTCGCAGATCTGGCCCAGAATGCTCTGGGCGCCCAACACGGCGGCCCGCTCAATGACGTCAAGGTCATCGGTGAGCAGGGAAGCCAGCGCGCCGGCGGTCATGGAAATGGAGATTCCCACCTCCGCTTGACAGCCCCAGGCGCCGTGATAGTGGGTGGGATAGTAGAAGATCCCCAGAATAGCCGCCGTCATCAGCGCCTTCAGGCCGTCCTCCTTGGACTTTCCCAGCGCCTTGATCGCATGATGGATGCTGGAAACCGGCACACCGGCGGCGCCGCCGGCAGGCATACCGGCGATGACGCCGTGAACGGCACCGTATTCCTTGACAGCAAAGGCGTCGGCGGTAGCCATATCGCCGACCCCCAGCGGGATGACGCGCCCCTGCTCGCAAAGCGCTTTGAACTGGGCGGAGTGGGGCTTGATGATCGCACCGTCAAAGGCGGTGACCTTATAGCCCTCCTCGGCGGCGTGTACAGTCAGGTCCCACAGATTTTCGGCAAATCCCATCAGCTTTTCGGTGTCCAACCCGCTGATGGCCTGCTCATAGTCCAATGCGGCCTGCCACACCGGGATCTTCCTCTCCGCGGCATAGGAAAACATTTCCTTGGCTGTGGTAAAGGGCATGTCGGGCTCTTCGATGGGAAGGATATCGTAGACCGGATTGACGCACCGGGCATAGACCACCCCTTCTGCGGCGCGCATAGCGGACAGAAATTCGGGGGAATATGGCTCACGGCTCCGCACGGTGATCAGGCTCATGCCGCTGTCGTTGTCAGAACGGCTGAAGGGCAGAGAGATCTTTGCCTCCAAAGCGGCGGCGTTTTTTGTCGAAACGCGCACCAGCAGATAATAATACTTGCCGTCAAGGTAAGTCTGGATGCCGTCGAGATTGTCAATATAGATTTCACCGCCGCCCAGGGAGACGGTCTTGACAAACAGCTTGTCGCCGGTGTCGGACGTGAGCGTCAGCCACGCCGCTTCAGACGGCATTGCAGGCACATTGTCGGTGAAATCAAATTCATAGGTCAGCCCGCTGGCTTTAGCGTCCGCGTAGGAGCGCTCATAGTCGTATGTGAGCATATCCTTCCGCAGGATGCCCACCAAAAAGCCCTTGTCACTGTGAAGACCGTAAAAAGTGGCAAAATATCCGCCACTTTTGGACATCTCGCAGTACATATGCACAGGCTTGCCCTCAAGCATATCCGTGGCCATAATGCCCAGGCGGTAAGGCGCGGCGGTATTGGAGCTGGACGGGCCCGGATATATGGGAGAAAGGCAGTCATTGAATATACTGGGATAAAATTTCATGGGACATCTCTCCTGCGTTTCACAAAATGTAATGATGCTTCCGAATTTTGTGCCTGCCAGTATGAAGTTTGCGATAAAATAATCAGCACGGCAAAGCAGTGCTGATTATTTTATCGCAGATACCAGCGGGTCCCAGGTACACTTCTGGAATCAGTTGTCGCAGAGGTGGCAGGCGACAAAGTGGCCGGGGGAAACTTCCTTCAGGGCCGGAGCTTCCTGATGGCAGCGCTCCTGGCAATGCTCGCAGCGGGCGGCAAACCGGCAGCCGGGCTTGGGGTCCACCGGGCTGACGACCTCGCCCTTGATGACCTTGATCTCCTTATTGCGCATGGCGATATCCGGCTCCGGAATGGCGGACAGCAGGGCCTGCGTATAGGGATGTACAGGATTGGCAAACAGTTCGTCAGAGCTGGTGAGCTCCAGGCATTGTCCCAGATACATTACCATGATGTTGTCAGAGATGTGCTTGACCACGCTCAGGTCATGGGTCACAAACATGTAGGTCAGGCCCATGTCATCTTGCAGGTCCATCAGCAGGTTGAGGATCTGCGCCTGAATGGAGACGTCCAGCGCGGAAACCGGCTCGTCGCAGACGATGAACTTCGGGTTGACGGACAGCGCGCGGGCAATGCCAATCCGCTGACGGCGGCCGCCGTCCAGCTCATGGGGATAGGCTGTCGCATAGCGCCTGGCCAGGCCCACCACGTCCATCAGATGCGCGGCGCGGTTAAAGATCTCGCGCTTCGTGGGCAGGGTCTTGTTGATGACCATATACTCGGCAATGATCTCAACCACAGACTTACGGGGGTCAAGGCTTGCATACGGGTCCTGGAAGATGATCTGCAGCTCCTGCCGCATACGCTTCATCTGCTGGGCGTTGTACTTGGTGATGTCATCGCCCTTGTACAGGATCTGGCCGGAAGTCGGCTCGATCAGGCGCAGAATGGTACGGCCCAACGTGCTCTTCCCGCAGCCGGACTCGCCGACCACACCGATGGTCTCGCCGGCGTATACTTTCATGTTGATCCCGTCGACTGCGTGCAGGAAGGACTTGTCGCCTACCTTAAAATACTTCTTCAGGTCTACGGTTTCAATCAGTGGGATTCTTTCTTCTGCCATAGCTTAGCTCTCCTTTGACTGGTGAAAGAGATGGCAGCGGATGGAGTGTGTGCCATCGGTATAGACCTCCGGAGGCACCTCCTTGCAGATCTCCATGCACTTGCCGCAGCGCGGTGCAAACTTGCAGCCCTTAGGCAGATTGGTGGGGTCCGGCATTAACCCGGCAATCGGCTGCAGCCGCTCCGTTTTCGACTTGATATTGGGCAGTGAGGCAAACAGTCCGTCTGTATAGGGGTGGTGTTTGGAGTGGGTAAAGATGTCTTCGGCAGTGCCCATCTCGACAATCTCACCGGCGTACATAACAGCCACGTTGTCACAGGTCTGTGCCACAATGCCCAAATCATGGGTAATCATGATCATAGAGGTGCCCAGATGGTCACGCAGATCCCGGATCATCAGCAGCACCTGGGCCTGAATGGTAACATCCAGAGCGGTGGTGGGCTCATCAGCGATCAGCAGATCGGGCTCGCAGGACAGGGCAATGGCGATCACGACGCGCTGCCGCATACCGCCGGAGAACTGATGCGGATACTCGTTCTTTCTGGCCGGGGGAATTCCGACCATGGTCAGGGTCTCATCCACGCGCTTATCGATCTCTTCCTTGGAGCGGCCCGCCTCGTTGTGGACATGCAGCGCCTCGGCGATCTGCTCACCCACGGTCAGCACCGGGTTCAGGGAGGTCATGGGGTCCTGGAAGATCATGGCGATCTTATCGCCGCGGATCTTACACATCTGCGCTTCCGGCAGGTTGATGATGTCCTCGCCCTCAAAAGTGATAGAGCCGGAGGTGACTTTGCCGGTGCGCTCGGGCAGCAGGCGCATGAGCGTCAGGGCCAGCGTGGTTTTACCGGCGCCGGTCTCGCCCACCAGGCCCAGAGTGGCTCCCTTTTCCAGGGAGAAGGTAACGCCGTTGACGGCATACACAGTTTCCAGGTCGGTTTTGTAGATGACGCTCAGGTCTTTGATTTCTAGCATCTTTTCTGCGTTACTCATGATGATAATTCCTTTCTGCCGGCATCAGCTCTTCAGGCGGGGGTCCATCGCGTCGCGCAGGCCATCACCCAGCAGGTTCACGGAGAAGGAAGTCAGAACGATGGCCAGTGCGGGGAAGACCACCAGCAGAGGAGCACGCAGCATATCGGTACGGGCGCTGGACAGCATGGAGCCCCACTCAGGAGCGGGAGCGGGCAGGGACAGTCCAATGAAGCTCAGGGTGGACTGATAGATGACCAAGCTGGAGACGTTCAGGGTCACGTTGACCAAAATGATGCCCAGCGTGTTGGGGATGATATGGCTGATAATGATACGGGCAGAACTGGAGCCGCCGGCACGGGCAGCCTCAACATACTCCTGATCGACCAGATTCAAAACACCGGAACGGACCAGACGGACGTAGTTTGTAAAGTAAGCCAGGGTCATTGCAATGATCAGCACGGGGATGCTGGAACCCAGGGCGGCCACGACCACCATGGTGAACAGCAGGTCGGGAATCGACATAAAGATATCCAGCGCGCGCATAATCAGCATATCGACCTTGCCGCCGAAGTAGCCGGCGATAGCGCCCAGCGTGCAGCCAAAGAGGCAGGAGGTAATGGAAGCTGCAACCGCCACCAGCAGCGAGTTGCGGGCGCCGTGCACGATGCGGGACAGAACGTCGCGGCCATAACTGTCACAGCCCAGAGGATGCTCGGCGGACATGGGCGCCAGCTTATTCTGGGCGACCTGGACGACGCCCGCCTCATAGGGGGCAATGAGGTCTGCAAAAATAACGACCAGGATAATGCAGATCAACAGGAACAGGCCGATCATGGCACCTTTATTCTTTTTCAGGCGGCGGAAGATCTCTTTGGCCTGACTGGGACGCTTGAAGTTAATGTCCCCGTTATCGAGCGTTTCCACAACGGGACGGGAAGAAGATTTCGCCATTGAGATCACCCCTTCT
Source organism: uncultured Bacilli bacterium (assembly GCA_944358165.1). Classification (GTDB taxonomy): domain Bacteria; phylum Bacillota_I; class Bacilli_A; order RF39; family UBA660; genus Caccenecus. The sequence continues at coordinate 6,986 of CALVQS010000103.1, forward strand.
TACTGTATTTGGCCCTGATTCTCGGGTCAATAAAGGCATAAATCACATCCACGCCGATCATCAGCAGAGTGAAGCAGATGGAGAGCGTTATAGCACAGCCGATGACCATCGGCTCATCTTTCTTGGAGATGGACTCGACGATCAGAGAGCCAATGCCCGGGATGGAAAACAGCTGCTCGGTGGTGACCATGCCGGCCAGCAGGCAGCCGAAGCGCATGCCGATGGAGGTGACCACAGGCAGCAGGGCGTTCTTCAGCGCGTGCTTCCAGATGACGGTGCGCTCGGCAACGCCCTTGGCCCGGGCGGTGCGCACATAGTCCTGGCGGATCGACTCCAGCATGGAGGACTTGGTAAAGCGCAGATAGGCAGACAGCTCACAGATTGTGGCTGAAACAACTGGCAGCACGTAGTGCTTGATCGAATCCAGGCCATAGGATGGGAACAAGTTCAGCTTCAAAGCAAATATAAACATGAGCACTATGCCGACGACGAAGCTTGGCACGGCGGCCAGGAAGAATGCAATCATCGTCGGTATGGTGTCCAGCAGTGTATTTTGCTTGACTGCTGACAAGATTCCCAATGGGACGCCTATACAGACTGATAGGATTAAGACCAAAATGGCAAGGCGCAGCGTAATCATAAACCGGGGCCAGAGCTCTTCAAAAACATCCAGCTTTGTAGAATAGGACTGGCCAAAGTCACCCTTGGTGATGACGTCTTTCAGGTAATTGAACCAGCGTACAAGGACCGGATCATAATAGCCCAGTTCTTGGTTGATCGCCTCAACCTCTTCGGCGGTAGCGTTGACGCCAAGGATCATACGGCCGGGGTTGCCGGGCGTAATATTCATAACGATGAAAATGATCAGGCTGACGCCGAGTACGGTGGGGATCAGGAACAATAGGCGCTTGATAACATATCGATGCATGATTTCCCAGCTTTCTTAAAGGAAGATTTCCAGTAAAACGTGCACAGCAAAAGGTGTGCACCTTCCTTGCGGTCTATGGGGAATAAAGTTGTGTGCAGGCGACTTTTTCCAGCCGCCTGCACACGATTCTTTACTAAGTAACGGCTTTTAATTGAAGCAGTCGGGTATGCCGATTAGGCATTCCAGCTCCAGTCATAGACACGATAGTCGGTGGGAACGGCAACCGCATTCAGATCCTTGCTGTAAGCCACGCAGGAGGGGAGGGTGATCAGGGGGACCTGAGTGTGGGTGTCATAGTAAGCGTTGTACATCTCGGTGTAGATCGCCAGACGCTCAGCCTCGTCGGAGGTGGAAGCGCCCTCCTTCAGCCACTCGTCAAACTTCTTGGACAGGTCGTTGAACTTGCCGGAAGGACCATTGAAGAGGACGTTGGTGATGCCGACGGCGGTAGAGGCGGACTGCTGCTCGAAGTTGTTGAAGTCGTAGTTGCCGCAGTCATAGGCGATGCAGACCTCATAATCCTGCTGGACGTTCTTCTCGCCGGCGACGGAGTAGTCGGAAACGCTCAGAGTGGACCGGAAGCCGGCAGCCTCCAGCTGGGCGTGGACGGCGATGGCATAGGTCTCGTTGCGGCCGGCAGCGACGTTGAACACGCCGATGTCGACGCCATCGGGATAGCCCTCATCAGCAAGGATCTGCTTGGCCTTCTCCAGGTCGAAGGGGATGGGGTTCTTCAGGGAGTCGGCAGTGGGGGCGGCGGTAGCGTAGGTGGGATTGATGTGCAGGTAGGTGGGGGTGCCGTAGCCGTCGCAGACCAGTTGGTTGATGCCGTCGCGGTCCAGCGCGTACATCATGGCCAGACGGATGTTGTCGTTCCGGAACAGCTCGCCGTAGTTCGGAGATTCGATGTTGATGCAGAAGGTGATGACCTCGTTGGACTCCTTCTCCACGCAGGTGAATTTGTCGGAAGCCTTGATGTCCTCCCAGTAGGAGATGGGAACGATCATGTAGTCGATCTCGCCGTTCTGCAGCGCGGTGATGGCGGAGGTGTCATCCTCGATCACGTGCCAGGTGACTCTCTCGATCTGGGGCTTGCCGCGGTGATAGTCCTCAAAAGCGACGGCGCTCCAGGCGGTCATGGGGTTATAATCGTTCTCATCCCACATGTAGGGGCCGGTGCCGGCCTTGTTGGCGATCTTGCCAAACTCCTCGCCCTGCTCGGTAACTTCCTTCTGGGACAGGACCTTAATCTTGTGCAGCATGTGGCCGATGGGGGAGAAGGGCTGGTTCATGACGATCTTGACGGTGTTGTCATCGATCTTTTCCACATGGTCCAGCGTGCGGATGTAGGAGGCCATTCTGGCGGACTGCTGAGCAAGGCCATAGCTGAAGACGACGTCGTCAGCGGTCATGGTCTCGCCGTTGTGGAACTTGACGCCCTGCTTCAGGGTGACAATGTACTCGGTGGAATCTTCATTGGGCTCCACCTTCTCGGCCAGACGCAGCTCGTAGCCGCCGGTGGCCTCGTTCAGGTCATACAGACCCTCATAGATGTTTTCATGAACGGTATAGTCGTGGGTGTTGGTGGTCATGTGAGGATCGCTGGTGGTCAGGCTGGCAGTATTGCGGAGGTCGACGGTGCGCACTTCGGGATCGTCACTGGAACCGGTGCCGCCGCCGCCGCAGCCGGCCAAAAGAGTGACTACCATTACGAGTGCCATGAGAAGAGACATACGCTTTTTCATTTTGTTCCTCCTTTTAACCCTTTGAAAATATATTCCTTTCAACGTGCACGTGGTGCACGCTGTCGGGCACGGGAATGGGTCCTGGATATGAATTCAGCTTCAGCAAGAGCCGCAGACATATCCTTCGGTTTTGTGTTCTGCCGTCAAATGTTCCGTACAGCATTATCTCTGGACGCGGCCGGTGCTGTTTCCGGCAACCAGCGCATCCACCTCTTCGATGGAGACGAGATTGACGTCGTGCTCGATCGTGTGCTTCAGGCAAGAGGCCGCTGCCGCGAAATTGATCGCATCCTGCGGGCCCTTTCCCGTCAGCAGACTGTAGATCAGACCGGCGCCGAAGCTATCGCCGCCGCCCACACGGTCAACAATGTGAATGTGGTGGGTGGGGGAGAAGTAGGCCTGGCCGTCATGATAAAGCATGGCGCCCCAGTTGTTGTCGTTGGCCGACAGCGACTCCCGAAGCGTGATGGCTACCGTTTTTACCCCGAAACGGGATTGCAGCTGCTGCGCCACGGAAATATAGCCCTGTCTGTTGAGCTGGCCGCTTTCGACATCGTTGTCGGAGGCTTCGATGCCAAAGACATCCTTTGCGTCCTCTTCGTTGGAGATGCAGACGTCCACATACGAGATCAGCTCGGTCATGGTACGGGACGCCTCCTCCCGCGACCAGAGCTTTTTGCGGTAGTTCAGGTCGCAGGAAACGGTCAGGCCCAACTGCTTCGCAGCCTTGCACGCCTCCAGGCAGATCTCCGGCAAACGGCCTCCCAGAGCCGGCGTAATGCCGGTAAAGTGGAACCAGTCCGCACCGCGGAAGATTTCATCCCAGTGGAAATCGCCCGGCTCCGCCATGGCGATCGAAGATCCGGCACGGTCATAAATGACCTTGGAGGGACGCTGAGAGGCACCCTTCTCCACATAATACAAGCCCAGACGGCTGCCGCCATAGGAAATGTGGCTGGTATCCACTCCGAACTGCCGCATGGCGTTGACCGCGCAGCGCCCAATCTCGTGATTGGGGACCTTTGTGACAAACGCGGCGTCCAGGCCGAAGTTTGATAGGGAGACGGCGACGTTTGCCTCTCCGCCGGCGTAGGAGGCTTCAAACTGATTCGCCTGCACGAAGCGGTAGTAGCCGGGGGGATTCAGGCGGAGCATAATCTCGCCGAATGTAATGACTCTTTTTTTCATTTGTCGTTCTCCAGCGCTGCGACATACGCTTTGGCCGTTGCGGTGATCTCATCAAAACGGCCTTCGTTGACCAGCGTTTTGCTGCAGAGGTTGCTGCCCACACCGGCGCCTACCATGCCCAGCTTCAGGAACCCGGCAATATTGTCGCGGTCTACGCCGCCGGTGGCCAGAAGCTTTACATGATTGATCGCCGCACGAACCGACTTGACATAGTCAAAGCCCAGCTGAGCCGCCGGGAAGAGCTTTACGAAATCCGCTCCCAGGTTGTGGGCCTTCACGATCTCGGAGGGGGTCATGGCGCCAGGGATCGACACCAGCCCATGCTTCAGGGTCTGCGCGATGACACTTTCATCCGTGTTGGGGGAAATGATAAATTGGGCCCCGGCATTGGCGGAAATGTCAACCTGCTGCGCGGAGAGCACCGTACCGGTGCCAAATAGCATCTTGCCGCCCAGGACGCGGCCGAGCTGCTGGAGCGTATCCGCAGTTTCCTGCGGGGACTGGGGATTACTCTGGTCAAACGTGACTTCCAGTAAGTTGACGCCGCCCTCATGCAGCGCCTGGGCCAGCTTGACGCATTTCTCTCCGTAAATTCCTCTGACGATTGCAATGATTTTGTGCTTTAATATTTCTTGGACAACGCATTCCTTATCAACCATAGCGCAACTCCTATTCAGTCAATCAACGGAAATCACACCCGGCACAAGCAATGCCAAGTGCTCTCAGAATACGGGTTTACCGGCTTTGTGAGGTCCTCCGCCCTACATGTAGGAAAGGCCGAAAGACCAAGCCGCTTCCGCCGAACTGAACGTTTTCCGCCAAGCACAGGGTCCGGTGCTGGCGTCCAAGAGATCGTTATGAACTTTGTGGATCGCATCGAATTATGCGTGTAGCGGAAAACGCGCTTTGGACGTATATAAGAACGCGTTTGCGAATCCGTCTTGCACATACTATAAAAGATTTGGCAGCGTTTGTCAAGTTATTCTGGTTTTCTTCGGGGATACCCGGCGGTTTTTCGTTGTGTTGCACAAGATTCGGCTTTTTCTTTTGGCTTGTATTCCTATAGACAGCGTGATATAATACGTATTTACAAACGGACCCCCACTTTTTGGGTAATTTTGTTGTATGCGATACTACCTGTTGACGCACATTGGTTTTATATGAAATCACAAATATTTTTATATAAGTCCAATGGTATTAAGTCAAGAGGGTGATTCACGGAAACAACAGAAGAAAACGCCATAGGAGAGCTATGTGA
>CALVQS010000104.1 GCA_944358165.1 uncultured Bacilli bacterium
TTCGATTCCACAAGTCAGGTGGTGCATATATAAATTTGTATTTATACTGTCTCATTATACTCTTTAACGTTTGTCTCGCTTCACTCACAATAAGATTAGATTTATGTATTTCATTGTACACATAAGCCTTTCCTTTCGTGTCTACCGCAATAAAAAGAACTGCGAACATATCTAGCCCGTAATCCATTGCAATGTAACGGTTCCAACTGTCAGGTATTTGGAATGGTTCTATCACATGAACACTTCTCTTAAATTCCCTAAAGAATTGCCCATCAAAAATATCCCAATTTCCGTACAGCATTGCCTGCTTTCTATCTTCAGGTAAATTTTCAAGCACTTTAACATAATCAGGATCGTGTTCCATAATGTATTTATTTTCAAATACTAAAGATGGTATAAATTTATAATCGTTAGGATTTTCTGTTGGCGTATAATCTCTATCTATAAATAATCTCTTCACCCATAAATGACCAACGCCACCCGGATTACACGTAAAGTACATTCTTGGATTAAAAGGCTCTTTCATGTTACCACTCATACGATTTGACTCAGTCAAAGTTTGAAATTGAAATTCAGTAAAATGAGTAGCTTCTTCTAATACGATTACTTCATACGCTTGTCCTTGATACTGTAATACATCTTTTTCATTATCACAATATCCTAGCTTTATTCTTGAACCATTTGGGAACAGAAATTCTTTTGTACTTTCTTTATAAATTGCTATGTTTTTTAAAAGTTTTTGTAACTGCAATACATGATTTTCTCTTAGCTCTGCTAATGTTCTTCTTAAAAGCAATATTTGAATCCCAACGTAATTTAAAGCTAGCAAACACATTTTAATCCTTGACACATGGCTTTTTCCACCGCCACGCGCGCCGCCATAACAAATATATTTATTAGTTGCTAAGCAAAATTCTTTCTGCTTAGGATATAACTCTCCGATATTAAATATCATTATTTACTCAACTCTTTTATTTCGTCTGTCATTTGAATAGAAATAGAAGTATTGGAAGTCATTTCACCTTTAGCTAGTGCTCTTTTATCGTATAAAGTGCCAATTACGGTAGTAAGGTTATTTACTGGAATATCTTCACGATCTAATGCCTTGTCCAATTTGCACATTGCTTTATTTATTAATCTGTCTGCATATTCTGCAAACTCCTCTTTTTTTTCTTTGCAAACTTTTGCATATTCTTCTGCATTTTCTTGCTTTTGTTTATTAATAATGTTTTTTACTGAGTTAGTGCAAATTCCTGTTTCTTTAGCAGTTGCATTATAGCTATTAGTAAGTGCATAACTAGCTATTACTTCTGCTATTTTTTTATTGTCTATTTTTACTCCTCTAGTCATACACTCAGTTCCTTTCATTTTGACAAAATCATAATCATTTTCCCATAAGCTTTAGCTACTTCAAATTCTATTTTACAGCCACGAGCATTTTCCCAATCACTCGCAAACAATACCAAATCAGCTTCAGACATTGCTTCGATTGATTTAGCTAAATAATATAGCGACGGTTTATTTTCAAAATCAAACAAAGTATCAATTACCTCGTATTCTTCTATTCCACTTTCGTGCATAATTTTTTGTCTTTCTTTTAATATTTCTTCTTTTGTTTTGCCACGCATCGGCTGGCTAATCATTATTTTCATAATTTTCTAACTCTCCTTAAATAACTATCTTTTATTAGCAAATTTCCCTTCTTGCTTCTATCCGAACAATGCTCTTTTTCAAATCGTTCTAATATATCTCGTATTCTTAAGAGATTCTCTCTGTCTAAATAGCCTTTTATGTTTTGATCTATCATTTCACTGGTTATTGCTAAGAACATATCATAATCTTTAGCTTCAATTAAATGTAAATAATCATGAGATGTTGATTGATTAAGTATTGCACCGTTCCACCATAAATAGCCTTCGCCTAAATTCATAGCTTTGCAATTACGCTTTGGCACAATAAGATGATGAAAGCTAAGATTATTCTTTTTTAAAGCCGGATACCCCATGAAATCGTACCCTAGTTTCATTATTTTGTAATATTCTATCATTTCTTTTGTTATTTCTCTCATAATACCTCAATCATCTCTTATTTGAAAGCATAAGAAAAAGAAAAAAGCTGGTGTATGTGGCTTTTTAGTAAAGGAGTGTCTTATGCTCTCAAATAAAAAATGGTTGCCTCGGTTGGATTCGAACCAACGGAATGTCAGAGCCAAAGTCTGATGCCTTACCTCTTGGCTACAAGGCAATATGTTCTCTCAAAACAATAAATAATGGTGTTTTTCACACTAATTTGATATATCAATTTATTTTTTATTTCAGCCACTAGCCAGTAAATGCCCTCTACAAGGAGCTACCTTATATCTTCATTTACCTTAAAGCACTACAAGGGGCTTGCACCCTTAAATTTCACACGCATTAGGTTCCATTGTTTTGATCTTCCAAAAACCATTTGCATCTGTTTGATTACTCTCAAACTAAGAGTTGTAGATTTGTGCTACTTTAACCAGTTTCTAACCTTATAACATATCGCTATGTATCAACTACAATATGGCTTATGGTATTCTACTTCATCTTTAGTCAACCACGGCTAATAACTCCATAGCATTACTCCCTTATGGATTTCTCCACTCGTTTTCATAAGTTGCCAACGGTTAGGACTGTGCCTTATAAACCAATTTAATAAACTACTAATATCTTTTTTGCCTCTTTGAAGCTCCCAACTTCATATTACTATTTCCGTCTACTCAATCCCTTCATAGACTTCTCTATAAAGTAATAAGTACAAGATATTATCCGTACAAGCTTGCCTCTTGTCTTTCATACGGTTCATTATTTACTGTTTTCAAAGAACATACAACTTGTATTCTCAAATAAAAAAACATGGTTGGCGAAGTAGGATTTGAACCTACAACCGCTCGGATATAAGCCGAGAACTCTAACCATTGAGTTATTCGCCAATATAAAAAGATGCACTTTAATGCATCTAATTGTCAATGGAGCTAGATAGAAGTCACAAACTTCACACTAGCATATCAAGAGATACTAATTATCTCATTATACATATTATAACACATAAAACGTTATCAAACGTTATCAATTACTCTTGACAGTATTTTTTCTGTCTTTTTTATATCTGGAATACTTTACTTTAGAATAATTTTCTCCATGATGCAAAATTCTATCTATTTCTCTCCAGCTTCTTTTTTCTTCTTCTCGCAGGTAGCAAATATAAGCTATTTCGTCGTATTCTGACATGCGTTTTATTTCATTCGCTATGTAAGCTTTATAAGAATAAATAGAAGCTAACAAACTATAAATTTTGCTATCAAACTCTTCATCTTTTTGAACATAATTTAAAAAGCTATCAAAATTTGTATGTGAACTATCTACCACTATATCTTTGATTTGCATAGCTTTCGGTTGTACTTTCAACAAATTTATATTTTTTTTGGTAAGATAAATGTTGAGCTCGTTCTCTAATTTTTTTATTTCATTTTTTACTTCCCTAATGGTTAAGTGTTTCTCCATCTATCTTCCCTCCACCACAATATCTACATACTTGATATGATTTATAATTAGCAATGATCGAATTAATCTTAAATCATTTACTTTAATTTTCTTATGTACTTTTAAAACATTATTGCTATACGTAATATCATATTTATTTATTAACTTTAAAGTTTCAAAATTTTGTTTTAACTTATTCACTAGATCACACTCCTAATAACTCTTTTAATTCTTCTTCAGTATAAATTCTATATATATAATCTTGGCCTTCATCTTTATAACACTTGCAAACTTGGTTTAACATTATCTTTCTATTATCATGATTTACTATTTTTTGCTTTTGCGTTTCAAATGATGATATTACCGCTAAGTTAATTTTTACTTCTCGCCTTTCAATCAATACTTTTTTTAACTCTTTTATCATTCGACAGCAAGCTTTAGCATCCATTTTGTTATGCTCAACATAATGGTATAAATCTGACAATTTCAAATCACATTCTGATAATGCATTAACCAGATCTGGTTTTAATTCATCTAATTCATCTAAAAGTTTACTTACTTCTACAATCTTATCTTTTACATTAATTTTTATCATCTACTTTCTGTCAAAATGTTCTTGTAGTTTTCCATTTTTCATTCTTACATATTTCGAAATAATGTTATGATAATTTATTACAAAACCTTCGACATTTCGATTTACTTTTTTACAATATTTTTGATAAATACT
>CALVQS010000105.1 GCA_944358165.1 uncultured Bacilli bacterium
GGGTATCTCCCTGCCACGGGGTCTCCCCCTGGAAGGTGACGGCGTAGTTGGCCAGGTCCGCCCCCGACGCCTCGCCGGTGATGGCGTAGGCGCCTACGCCGGAGCCTGCCGTGGCGGTGGTGGACAGGGTGATGGTCAAGCTGTCCTCATTCAGGATGGAATAGGTGCCGGTGCCCGTCTTGACATCGTGGCCCAGCTGGCTGATCTCCTGCCCGTACAGCGACCCGGCGTTCTGGATCACGATGGTCACCGGCCGCTGGGTCACCGTATAGGTGCCCGGCTCAAAGGTCACATTGTAGTTGCCGATCTTGCCGTCCCCTGTGGCGGTGATGGCGTATTTCCCGTCGTTTGGCCCGCCGCCCACGGTGAGCTTCGCGTCCCCGTCCTTGTCCACGGTGAGCTGTTTGCCGAACAGAGTGTTGGGGTCCTCGTTCTCGACCATCCCGCTGTTGGAATTTTCGGGAGTGACGGGAGTGATATCCTTCAGACTGACCCCGGACAGGTCGGGCGTCACTCCATACACGCCGGTGTCGTCGCCGATCTGCAGGGTCACCGGGCGGTGGGTGATGGCGAGGGCGGGGGAGGGCACCGTGAAGGAGTAGTTGCCCTTCGTGTCGCCGTCCAGCCGGATCTGGTCGGTGTTCACCGTGACGGTGCGATTCTCTCCCACATCGGCGCGGCTGGCCGTACCGGACGCGCCGTCCACCAGACTGGCGGTGAGGGTCTCGCCGTCCACCACGCCGCTGTCGGGATCGTCGGTCACGCCGGTGATCTTGACCGTGCCGGTGAGGGCCACATCGTCCGTGCCGTCGTAGACCTTCGTCTGCTCGTTCAGCACGATCACCACGGGCCGCGGGGTGATTTTGCCGTCGGCGGTGTCGGTGACGGTGCTTCCGGTCCGGGTGAGGGTTTTGTCATCCTCATTTTGGAAGGCGTAGTTGCCCAGGTCCACGCCCTGCCCAGGAGTGAGGGTGTAGGTGACGGTGATGGTCCTGTCCCCCACCCCGGTCCCGTCGTACGCGGCGGAGACGGACACGCCGATGGCCTCGCTGTTGGCGCCGGTCAGGCCGTTCGTGTTCATGGTGACCGCTGCGGTGTTCTTCCCGTCGTAGACCTTCTCGTCGGTGAGGTCGGCGGACAGGGTGAGGGGGACGGCGGTCACCGTGGCAGTGAAGCTTCCCGTGTCCGTCTGATAGCCGTCGGCGGAGATCTGATAGTACCAGGTCCCGCTGTCCGCCACGCCGGTCACGGTGGGCATGGCTTCGATACCATAGGGGCCGCCCGCTGTGTCGGAGAAGGCGATTTCATAATCCTCGCCCTCGGCGAGGGTCTCGCCCCCGTAGGACACCGTGATGGCGGCGGCGGGATGCTCCTTGCCGTCATATTGGCCGGCGTACCCGGTCACCGCCACCGTCAGCTTCCCTTCCACCACGAAGATCCGGATGGGCTCGGACCTGGCGGTGTCGTAGTTGGCGTCGCCGGGATAGGACACCACCAGCCAGTAGCCGCCGTCCCTGACCTCGCCGGGGGCGGTGGTAGAGCCGCCGGTGCCCGTCTGCGCGGCTGTCTGGGTGTCATAGAAGGTGTAGACCAATTTGCTTTGATCCGGCTGGGGCAGTTCCTGGCTCGTCACCCCGGTCACCGTGGCTTTTTTGCAATCGGTGATGGGGGCGCCGCCGTTGTAGGAGAAGGAGTTCCCGCCGTCTGCATAGGCGGACACATCGATGGCGGGGTCGGCCTTGTTCACCTTGACGGTATAGTCGGTGGTGGATTCGGCCACATTGTTCGTCTCCCCCGCGGTGACGGTGACGGTGGCGGTGCCCGCCGCCAGGATGGTCACCTGGCCCTTGTCATTTACCGAGATCACCGGGGTGCCCTCAGTCCCGTCATTGGGGGCGTTGGCGGTGACCGCATAGCGGATGACCGCCGTGGGGTCCAGCGCTCCCTTGCCTTCGACGGTGAAGTCCGCATCCCCCAGGGTCTTGGTCATGGTGCGGTTTTCTTCATCCCAGTCATCGGTGCTGGAGCTGTCCGGCGTCAGGGTGATGTCCTGGGTGCCGGTTCCGGTGACGATGAGGGTGTATTCCAGCGGGCTGGGCTCGCCCTTGTAGTTCCCGCCGGCCTGAACGGAGACGGAGATGTCATAGGTTCCCGCCGCGATGATCTTCCCCGGATTCACGGATTCCTCGTCCCTGGTTACCTTGTAGACCAGCGTCCAGTCGCCGTCCACCGCCGAATCGCCGGCGATCTCCCCGGAGACGGTGGGGGCGGGGATGGAGATGGGCTGGCCGGTGTAGGACTGGGACAGCTGTGAAGCATCCGGCACTTCCAGCATCAGCGTCGCCTGTCCGATGGTGACCATGACGCGGGGGTTGGACTGGAAGGTGTAGTTGCCGTTCAGCGTGTAGCTTACCGCCAGCCAGTAGGTCCCGGCGTCCACCACCCGGGACACGGTCTCCGTGCCGGTCGAGTTGGTGTAATAGGTATACTGGGGATCGGCGGTTTCGTCGCTGAGCTTGTTCCCTTCTTCCAAGATCTGCGCGTTGGTGGCGCCGTAGTCGATTTGGATGTTGCTCTCATCAAAATCTTCCCCGGTGTAGACCGCAGAGGTGACAATGACCGTGGGGGCGGGGACAGCCTTGGGGGAGATGGTGTAGCTGCCCACGGTGTAGGCGGCCTGCTCCCCCTCTGCTTTCCCGTACCAGTAGAAGTTGTCCGCGTCTCCCACCTCGGCGGCGGCCTGGTAGCTGCCGGCGTTGAGGGCCCGGGCGTTGGTGACCCGGAAGGCGGTGATATTGGTGCCGTCGATGGTCCCCACCATGGTTTGGGTGCCGTTGTCCCCCGCCTCGTAGGAGATGGTCACCTGGAAGCCGTCGATGCTGATGGACGGCTCCCGGACCCCCTGCTGGAGCAATCCGTCATAAGTCAGCACCGCGTCCCCGGAGACCGCCATGGTGGGGGACACCAGGGCGCGCCTGGCGATGGACCAGGAGAACTGGCGCTCCAGCGCCGCCTCGCCGTCCGCCCAGACGAAGTTGCCGCTGGCCAGCTTGGCGGTGGCGGTATAGCTGTCGGCGCCGGTGGCCGACGTGGTGCCGGTGAGGGCGTACCGGGCCTCGTCCTGCGGCTTGGAGACGCCGGTCTGCTTCGTGCCGTCATAGGTGAGGCGCTCCGACACCGTGGGCAGGGGGACGGACTGCCGGGCGATGGTGACCTCGGTGGTCAGCGTCCTGGAGCTGTCCCCCACGTCGGTGCTCCCGTTGGTGATGGTGACGCTGATCTCATAGGTGCCGGCCTCTTTCAGCTGGATGCCGTCGAAGGAGGACTCGCTTCCGGTGTCTTCAATCGTCCCGGTGATGTCGGCCTCGCCGTCTCTGCTGGCGGTCCAGGAGATGGACGAGTTGAAGGGCACGCCGCTGAAGGAGACGGTGTCCATGCCATCTCCGGTGTAGGTGAGACTGGGGATGGGAGAGATGGCGGCGTTGTCGATGTCCTGGGCCACGATGGTGTAGGAGTGGGTGATGGTCACTTTGCCGGCGGCGTTGTCGGCAGAATAGGCATAGCCGTCCGGGAGCTGGGTCGCGTCCGGGGCCGCGTAGGCGTCCGGGTCGAAGGTGTAGGTGACCCGCACCTGGCCGTTTTTCAGAAGCGTGTCTCGGCTGGGGACGGCTTCGGACCAGCCGGAGCCGTCGAAGTACTCCACCTTGGGATCCTCTTTCAGTGTGCTCCGGTCCGGTCCGCCGGAGACGGTGACCGCCTGGTCGGGGAGGTTGTCGCTGCGGTACACCAGGGTGCCGCTGAGACGCACGTCGTCGAAGGACAGGGAGATCTTGTCCACCGTGATTGTGACGGTGAGAGGGGCGTCGTTGAATTCGGTGACCTTATCGATGCCCTTGTAATCGGCATAGGTCAGGGGGTCCGGGGTGAAGACCACCGCATAGGAGGACTGGTCCGCGGAGAGGTAGGCGTCCGGCTCCGCCCACGACAGGGTGCCGCCTGTCACCTCGGGCAGCTCCAGCTCGCCGAGGGTCTGCAGCGGGGTGCCCGAGAGGGACCCGGCGGAGGGGATGGTGAAGGTCACCTCAGCGGCCATGCCCTCGCCGTCGTGAAGCCCCTCTTCCGCGTTGGCGCAGGTGAAGGTGATGGTCCCGCCATCGGTGAGGTCGATGTCGGCGGCGGTCAGATGATACTTGTGGCCCAGAGGCTCGTCCTCGCTGTTCTGGACATACCGGTTGTGAAGCTCGTCCGGATGACGGGCGCAGACGCTGTTGGCGCACTCCTCGTAGAACGCGCCATACTGGGTGCAGGTGGCGGGGCGGTACTCTTCCTCGATCCGCACCCAGTCGTGGTCGGGCAGCTGGGCCAGCGTCTCCACCAGCTCCTTTTGGACGCCGTTGTAGGAATAGGTGTAGACGTTCTGCCCCGCATGGGCGCAGGTGGCGGGATAGGACCTGTCCTCATCCAGGGTCAGGGGGCTGGTCTCGCCCAGATAACAGATGCCCCCGGTCCCGGCATTTTCCTCCAGTACATCGAGCACCGCGCCGTCCGCCAGGAAGATGGTGCCGATGAGGATCTGAGCCCCCTCGTTGTCCGGGTCGTCGATGTACTCCGAGTGGGCGTTGGC
>CALVQS010000106.1 GCA_944358165.1 uncultured Bacilli bacterium
TATATTCTTTCACTTTCTTAAGTATTTTAAAATCATTCATAAAGAAATTCCTCTATTAACTTTATTAATGAATCTAATCTTCTACTATCTAATCTTTCAATCTTTTTAACAACTTCATTTATTCGATATTCTTTATCTAAGGCTAAAATAGCCTTAGATAAGAATGTCAAATAATTATTATTCAGAAAAGTATATCTAGCTTCTCCAATAATTTCAAAACTAATCGAATACATTTTTAAAGTACTAGTAACCTTATCCATTGCATCTTTAGGAAACCACACAGTAGCTCCCTCTTTAATTTTATATCCCAGTAAATGATGAATAATAATCGCATCATCACCACTTACTTTATAAAAGTACCCCCCCTGTTTGACATTATCTTTACACTACTTTTTTCTATATTCATTGACATTACTTGCCTCCTCTACTTTATGACATATGGAAAATCAATACTTCCGTCTCCTCCAGAAATCGCGATATTAGATTTTAGATAGATAGATGGGCGCACACCGTCGCCATTGCTCGCGATGTAGCTGATCAAGAAACCGACGGAGTCCACAACAAACACGTCGTCGCTGTTAGATGAATCAGGAGTTAAAGTCCATTGAATTGAACCGGTTTTAAGCCAATTATTACCGGCACAAGAGGTAGAATCATAATCTCCTAAATTCGTTGTTCTAGCACAACTACTTGCTAATACCGCATATCCATAATCACTTGGATACATAAGTCCTATTTTTCCTTTCCATGTTGTTGTTCCTCTCTCTGCATTATAAAAGGCTTCTGCTGTTGCCTTTGTTGTTGAAGGTCCTCCTAAATTCCATACTACACTTTCAATCATCCCTCTTGCTGTATCTTTTATTCCACTTTGACTAAAATAACAAGTTTTAGTATTTGCTTGATAAAAATTACAAGTACTATCACTCCCATTTAAATATCCATTATTAAGTTGTGATTGTAATGTAGACGCTGTCCAATCATTAGTATATCCACTACTTTTACCATCCCAAGCAAGTCCATCTAATGTTTCATTTCGTATTAGTTTTACTAAATTCTCGGTACTACCACTACTAGTTTTTACATTAAATACTCCTATTACTCTCCATAACTCATCATTAAATAAAACATAGTTATTAGGATTCTTCCCTTCATATCGATATCCACTTTCATCTACTAAGCAATCTTTGGCTGCATCATCACTACTTGGAGTACCACTACATGCTTTACTAATTAAGTAATCTGCAAATGTTTGATTGATATTTTCTTTGAAATCTACGGTACAAGTTGTCTTTTCTACATTATCTACTTCTACGGCCCAATCCGTAAAATCAAACTTAGCTTCCGCCCCATTCGTACAAGTTACACTATCCGGTGTATAGTTACTGTCTTTACCTGGAAAAGTACTAGATGCTGAACCATTAATTGTTGCAAGTATTTGAATACTACTTTTACCTGATTCAAAATATAAATAACATTTTGTTCCTCTCGTTGTAAATGGTGTTAAACTTAACTTTTGGGTAGCACTATCATAACTGATCTTAATACTATCATCTTTTTCTCCATCAACCGTACAATAACTTTCCCCAGTTAAAGTATAGTTTCCTGATGGTATCGTATCACTTTTCTCACCATCAACAAAGATGGCTACCGTACTATAATCAGCAGCTGAATAATTAATCGTTCCATTAACTAAAGGAATACTTTGAGTTACTCGATATTTTGCTCTAGTAAATGTAAGAACACAAGCACTGATAATCGCAATAACGACTACACCTATCACTAGATTCCTTTTCAAGTGACTTTTCTTTAGTGTCCCGAAATTCATTTCCTCTCCTCTTTTCTTTCTAGATATTAGCATATATAAATAGAAAAAACATGCGATTCGACAAAACATATCAAAACTTATCATAGTTTGCTATCATATATTTTTCTACCATATATTTTTAGTATAAAGTATTATTGAATAAAAATCAATATTATTTTCAATATTTCAGTCAATTTTTATTCTTCAAAAAGATTAATGCGATAATCTGTTTATGGAGAATTTTATGGATTATGGAACAAAATTAAAAGATCTAAGAGACCTATATGAATTAACCCAACAAGATATTGCAAATGTACTAAAAGTAGCTAGAAGTACTTATAACCAATATGAACAACAATATGATATTATCCCCATTAAACACTTAAATCATTTATGCAATCATTTTAAAGTATCATTTGATTATATTTTTAGTTTTACTAAACTAAAAATATATCAAGATGAAATTGATAAAATTGATACGAAAATAAGTGGAGAAAGATTAAAAAGTTTAAGAAAAGAATATCATTTAACCCAAATGAAACTAGCCAAAGAACTAAATATTGCCAATTCTATAATTAGTGAATATGAAAAAGGAAACTATCCCATAAGTACTGCTACTCTTTATTCTATAAGTAGTAAATATCATATATCAAGTGATTATTTACTTGGAAAAACAAATGAAGTTAAGTATTTAACGAAGCCAAAAGAAAAAGAATTAGTTTAAATAATTCCAGCTATATTATTTTCAAAACTACTTGTTTAAATAAAACAAATATGTTATATTATAAATGTAAGTGTTATCCACTTGGATAGCACCTGCAAGACTAGTTGAGGCGCTACATCAGCGTCTTTTATTCTGTTCGTCTCTTATTACAGAGATGAGCAGTATTATTATAATGAATAAATACTTAACTTCTTCACCCATTTACTTCCACCTACTTTCGTAAAACCCCCTGAATCACTTCAGTAGTTTTAAACTACTCATAAAAAGAAAGCAGGCGCTTACCAATATGGATAACACCTTTAATATAGCACAACTAATGCCAAAAAGCCAAGCACAAAAGTTCGACAAAATTTGACATTGAAATATATAAAAAAATAAGATATAATAAACATGTAAGTGTTATCCATTTGGATAGCACCTGCAAAATTTGCGTGGCGCTACATCAGCGTCTTTTCTTATTTATGTAGAATTCTACATAATATTCTGTTCGTCTCTTATTACAGAGATGAGCAGTATTATTATAATGAATAAATACTTAACTTCTTCACCCATTTACTTCCACCTACTTTCGTAAAACCCCCTGAATCACTTCAGTAGTTTTCACTACTCATAAAAAGAAAGCAGGCGCTTACCAATATGGATAACACCTCTAGTATAGCACAACTAATGCCAAAAACCAAAGTACAAAAGTTCGACAAAATTTGACATTGAAATATATAAAAAAATAAGATATAATAATCATGTAAGTGTTACCCATTTGGATAGCACCTGCATTATGCATACGGGCGCTACATCAGCGTCTTTTATTCTGTTCGTCTCTTATTACAGAGATGAGCAGTATTATTATAATGAATAAATACTTAACTTCTTCACCCATTTAC
>CALVQS010000107.1 GCA_944358165.1 uncultured Bacilli bacterium
AACACCCTAGCAGCGCCCCGGCGTCTCGTCAAGAATAGATAACAATATGTTGAATAAAAATATTAGACAAATAACAATATATGGTGGTTCTATAGAAAAATCCTCCTTTCAATCGTACCCAAGTGGGGATGAAAATCATCCCGAAATAGTGCTCACGGCGCGATGCCCGCCGCCCCAAAGCCGCTACCGTGGAGTCCTCCCACGCGCGCGGCGCTTGGATGGGGCCGGCCCGTCATCCCCCAAACCCTGCGGACCTCTCCGCGCACAGCCGTGCGGACGCGCACGCAACCCGCCCGCACGGCCTCCTCTTGCCGAATCTTGCAGCCGGCGATCCTCGCAAGCCGCAGCGCGTGGGAGCAAGCCGCACAGGGCGCGGGCGCACTGCCCGCCACAACGAGGAAGGGGATCCCATGTCCGACACCGCCACTGCCGGGGCCGAAGCCAAGGACGCGCCCACCGGAGCCGGAGCCGAAACCGCCAAAGCCAACATCGTCTCGGCCGGCGCTGCCCCGGTCGGCGCCCGCGCGTCCGACGCCGCCCTGGCCGGCGCCCGCGCGTCCGATGCCGCCCTGGCCGGCGCCACCCCAGCCGATGCCACTTCCACCAACGCCGCCCCGACCGGCGCTGCTCTCAGCAAAGCCAGCCACGCCGTCGCCCAAGGCATCAGGGGCAAGCGCTCCCTCTTTCTGGCCCTGTCCACTTTCGCCCTGCTCTTCTTGGGCCTCATCTACGCATTTTCCATGTTCGCAGCGCCCATGAGCGCCGCGTTCGGCCTCGAGAAGGACGCGGTTGGACTCACCTTCAACATCATGATGGTCGCGTTTTGCATCGGGGCCGTCGTCGGGTCGCAAATCGAAAAGGGCATCGGCGTGCGCGGCGCCCTGATGGTTTCCGCCCTGATGTTCTTGGGCGGCTTTGCGGGCACGGGCCTGCTGGCCAACGGCAACATTGCAGCCGTGTACCTGTGCTACGGCGTGCTGGGCGGCCTTGCCGTGGGCATTGGCTACAACTCCGTCATCGCAACCACGAACATGTGGTTTCCCGACAAAGTGGGCTTCTCGTCCGGCGTCCTCATGATGGGGTTCGGCCTGGGATCGCTCGTCCTGGGCACGCTGGCGGTGAGCCTGATTCCCGCCATGGGCCTAAGCGCGGTGTTCGCAGGCATTGGAATTGTCACCTGCATCGTTGTTGTTGCGCTCGCCTTGGTGCTGCGCCGCCCGCCTGCGCGTGTTGTCGAAGCCACGGCTCCCGGCAGGACAACGGCTTGCGGATACGACCCCGGCGACGAGGACGCCCCTCTCAAAAGCCCGACGTTCTACGTGTATTGGGTGTGGGCCGTCGTCGTCATTGGCATCGGCCTTGCCACCATTGGCAACTGCGCCTCGGACGCCCAAATAGTCGGAGTGGACGCCGGCTTTGCCACGCTGCTTGTCGGGCTGGTCTCCACATGCAACGGCGTGGCGCGCGTCGTCATTGGAATCGTCTACGACAAGACCGACGTCAAGAAGACCATGCTCGTCGATGCCCTGGTTGCCGTGGCCGCCTGCGTCTGCATCATCGGCGCGCTCGCCACCGGCACCCCGGCGCTCTATGTTGCGGGCGCGCTCCTGTGCGGCTTCTGCTACGGCGGCGTGCCCGTGGTCGCCTCGGCATTCGCACGGCAGCGCTACGGAGCGCGGAACTACCCCCTCAACCTGTCGCTTGCAAACTTCGCCATCGTGTTCGGCTCCCTTCTGAACGTCGTCGTGCAGGCAGCCGTCGGCGGCGCCGACCACCGCGTGGCCGTGTTCGCGGTCATGGGCGCATTGTCGCTGGTGGCCGCACTCGACGTGCTGCCCTTCTCCAGAAAGTGGGACAGGGATTTGAAAATGCTCGAAGCGCGCAGGAGGCAGGTGGAGGAAAGCGGCGCGGCAGCGGAAGGCGCCGGAAGTGTGCTACAACCCGAGTTTGAATAAAATTATTTATTCAAACTCGGGTTGTATAGCCGCCTAAGACCCGAACCTTGACCTCGGATCTCTCCTCTGATCCTCGATGTAATACACGTATACGACCCGCTTCGTCTCGCAAACCTCGTAATAGATGCCGTAGTGCCCCGCATAGGCCACCATCACGTCCTCGGGTGGCCTTGCCGCTTCGTAAAGGGGATCGTATGTCCTGCCGATACCCGGAACGGTGTCCAGCACAGTCAACACGCCATCGATGCATCTCCTGTCGATGCGGGATGCCACCTCCCGCAGCACCTTTTCGGCGGAAGGGGACAAGATGACTTCGTAGGAGCCGTCGTTAACGCAGGCATCGTCGCTCACAAGCCCAACTCCTTGCGGATTTCCCGATAAGGCTTGCCGAGTCCGCGGCGGATTTCATCGCGGCCCTGCATAATGCCGGACAAAGCACGCATCTCGCGCTCGTATGCAAGGTCGCGCAGCTCCATGGCCGCCTCGAACGCAGCAGCATCCATGATCACAAGGTCGGGAACGCCGTTTTTCGTGAGATACACCGGCTTGCCGGTTTCGTGGCAGACGGCCGAAACTTCCTTCATGTTTTTCTGGACATCCGTTGCAGTCCGCGTTAGCGGCATGGCTTCCTCCTTCTTCCGCATAGCGCATCCATTGTAACATGCAATCGGATAATTATCGGATTTCTATCTATCGCCACACCATGCTCCAACCAAAAGCGACGAAGGACGCAGACTCATATGTCGAATGCGCCACGTGGACCGGGTACACCACATGGCCGCAAGCCGCGCAAATCGGACGCATCACGCGGGCCGGGTGCGCCGCGCGGGCCGGATGTGTCACGCGGGCATCCATGCATGCGACCCTCCCGGCATTCACGCATGCACTTCTCACGATGCCCGCGCATACGGCCCCTCATGACACCCGCGCAGCAGACCGTATACAGGGAATCGTGCCTATCAGCCCTCCCCCGTCTCCCATGGCGCCCACGCGCGGCCGAACCCGCAAACTGGAATCCCCCGACACGCGATTTCCCGCTACAATGCACATGAGCTGACGGCTGCGGCCACGGACGGCGCAAGGAGGTTCGCCCGCACGGAACGCGACGTGCCGCACGGGCAGTTTTCCGGAACGCCCGTTGGCTGCGGCCGACCGCGCCGCGCGGCAACAGGGTGCTCCAAGCGGCAAAACGACAGGACGAGGGGATCTGCATGGAGAAGAAACTGGGGTTTGGCCTGATGCGCCTGCCGCTGGTGGACGGCGAGTTCTCGCACGTGGACAAAGACCAGCTATGCCGCATGGTCGATCACTACCTGGAGCACGGCTTCCGGTATTTCGACACGGCCTGGTTCTACCACGACGGGCAATCGGAAGCGGCCATCAAGGAATGCCTTGTGGGCCGCTACCCGCGCGACGCCTTCCTTTTGGCAGACAAGATGCCGCTCATGCTCGTTGAGGAAGAAGCCGATTTGGAGGAATATTTTTCCACGCAGCTTTCGCGGTGCGGCGTGGAGTACTTCGACTATTACCTGGTGCACGATTTGTGCAACAGCCGACGCGCGCTGGCCCAGAAAGCCCGCGTGTTCGAGTTCATCGCGCAGAAGAAGGAGGCCGGCCTCGTCAAGCGCATGGGCTTTTCCTTCCACGACACGGCCGACGTGCTGGATCAGGTTTTGACGGAGCATGCGGAGGTGGACTTCGTCCAGCTGCAGCTGAACTACCTCGACTGGGAAAGCGACACCATACAGGCGCGGGCCTGCTACGAAACGGCGCGGCGGCACGGCAAGCCCGTCATCGTCATGGAACCCGTGAAGGGCGGCACGCTGGCCGCCGTTCCAAGCGAGGTCGAACAGGCATTCCGCGCCCACCGACCCACCATGTCCGCGGCTTCGTGGGCGATCCGCTTCGCGGCAAGCCACGAGGGCGTCATGCTGGTGCTCAGCGGCATGAGCACTTTGAAGCAGGTGGAGGACAACGTGTCCTTCATGGAGGACTTCGAGGCGTGTTCCCAGGAAGAGCACGACATCGTCCGGAAGGCGGCAGACATCATCAACCGCAGCGTGCCCATTCCCTGCACGGGCTGCGCCTACTGCATCAACGACTGCCCCCAAAACATTGCCATCCCGCGATACTTCGCGCTTTACAACGAGGACATGCGGGAGCTGGACACGAAGCCGTGGACGACACAGAAACTGCTCTACAGCCGTTATGCGCAGGAGTTCGGGAAGGCAAGCGCCTGCATCGGCTGCGGGAAGTGCGAGCACATGTGTCCCCAGCACCTGCCCATCCGCTCGTTGCTGGAAAAAGTAGCCGAGCACTTCGAGCCTGCCGCATAGCCGCCCGCGGCAAGCCGGCGGCCGGAGTGGCTGGCAAGCGTGCTACAATCGGGCGCATGAGGCTTTCCGGTATACAGAAACTCACCTTGCTCGACTTCCCCGGACGCACGGCGGCCACCGTGTTCACGCCCGGGTGCAACTTCCGCTGCCCCTTCTGCCACAACGCCGACTTGGTGCGCGGCATGCCGGAGGACGCAGCGCGGCAAGGCGGCGCCGGGGCGCCCGAAGCGCCAGCCCGCGCGCCCCAGGCTGCGGACGCGGAAGCGGGCACAGACAGCGCATGCCCTGCAGGTGGAGCAGGCGGGACGGACGCGAGCGACACGGGCGCCGCGGGCGCATTCCCCACCTACGAACTGGCCGACTTCTTCGCCTTTCTGGACAAGCGGCAAGGGTTGCTGGACGGCATCTGCATCACGGGCGGCGAGCCGCTGCTGCAACCGGGACTGGCCGACTTCTGCGCGCGCGTCCGCGAGCGCGGGTTCGCCGTAAAGCTTGACACGAACGGCAGTCTGCCCGGCCGGCTGCGCGCGCTCGTGGACGCAGGGTTGGTGGACTACGTGGCCATGGACGTGAAGAACGCGCCGGAGCGCTATGCGGAAACCGCCGGCGTGGCGAACCTCGATCTCACCCGCATCCGCGAAAGCGTGGCATTCCTCATGGAGGGCCGTGTGGCCTGCGAATTCCGCACCACCGTAGTGGACGGGCTGCACACGGAAGACAACCTGCTCGGCATTGCCCGCTGGCTTGCCGACGCCAAGGCCGGGCAACCTGTGCGCACCGAAGCCGGGAACGTGGCCGATGCCGCCGCCGGAATCGAACGGCCCGCGCCAGCCGGAACCGGGGGCAGAAATGGGCAACCCGCACGCGCCACGGCCGGAACCGGGGCCGAGACCGAAGCCGACCCGAAGCGGCCTGCATGCACGGCCGCTGGCGCCGAAGCCGGGTGGCCCCCCTGGTTTCTGCAGGGCTTCATCGACGGAGAGGGCGTGCTGGGAGGCACCGGACGTTTTCATGCATGGGAGCCCGACGGGCTGCGCCGCATCCTTCCCGAACTGCAGCGCATCGTTCCCACGGCCGCCCTGCGCGGCATCGACTGAACGCGCCGGAAGTCCCCTGCCCGCCGTCTCCGCATCCTCCCATCGAAACCCCCGCACGTGGCATTCGCCGCACTCCTGCCGCAGCCGAGCGCGGCGTCCCGCGCCCGCCACGCCCCTTACGCCGCGGAAAACGCCCAGATACCGCGGCACTGGTTCAAAACGGTTTGCATGTCCCACGTTTGCGCCGTGCGCTCGGCGCTGTTGGGGTCGTGCACGATCAAGCGACCATCAGCGTTCAGCCCGGCGAGCACAATGAAATGTCCGGTGGTGGTGAAGTCTCCCGGCGCCACGCTGCAAATGACGGGCTTTCCCGCTTCCAACGCCGCCGCCACCTGCGCGGCGTCGGCCGGCACTTCCTCGGACGCCAAGCCCAGTCGCCGCGCGCCTTCGCTCATGAGCAGCCAAGACGTCTCGCCGCCTGACACGTAGCCTTCGCGCTCGCTGAATGCGCACAGCGAGGCGGGGTCGAAGTCCGCCTTGCCGGTAAGGCACACGTACACCATCGCCAGGCAGGTGGGGCCGCAGCCCGCCTCCTCCACGGTGCTTCCGGCATACGGCTCGCCGGCCCATGCGGGGTCGGTTTGGTACAACTGGGGAACGCTCCCCTTGCGCCATTCGGCCACCGGCGTGCTCGTTGCACCCGCAACCGCCCCCGGCCCGGAGGCCGCCGCCGGTCCCGCGCCCCCCCGGCCGGCCGCCACGCACACGGCCACCGCCACGGCCACCAGTGCCAACACTCCCGCCATGACCGCATAGGGCCTGATGACGGATGCTCCGCCACGCCTTGGGCGCTTGCGGGCGCGCGAAGCCGCCACGCGGGAGGCGCCGGCTGGAGCGGAGGCGTAGCGGGCGCTGTCCCGCGCATACCGCGCGTAGTCGCCCCCTGCCCAGCCGCCCGCATCCGCATCGGGCGCATGGCCGCCGCGGGCGTCGCGGAGCCGCCGTGCGCCGTCGCGGGCGGCGGCATGCGGGAGATTGCGGTCGATGCGGTCGATCTCCCTACAGGGGGCGGGCTTGTTGGCGAAAAGAGTACGTGACATGGGCGCGCTCCTTCCTTG
>CALVQS010000108.1 GCA_944358165.1 uncultured Bacilli bacterium
CTTGCCTTCCTCCACCGCCATTTCCACCTGCGATTTCCGCACGCGCACCAAAGAGAACTCGGCCACCACGAAAAACGCGTTCATCAGCAAAAAGAACAGGACCAGAAACAGACTGAGGGCAACGGGCATAATAGCGGATGTTCCTCCTTGAGATGATGGTCTTACCCAGCAATATCCTACGATATCCCCTAGGGCCGCACCCGTTTCGGGCAATGAAACCTAGGGACTTCCACATTTCGAGCAATAGCACACCACAATTAGGGCGTATGATTGGGAATTTGAAACCACGTTGTAATCTATCACCCACTTGCATACGAGCATCGATGCGCACGCCACGGCCCGGCCATGGCCTCTGACCGGGTTTGCAGGGAAAGGACGGAAACCGCATGGGATTGACACGCAAGCAGCAATTGATGATGGCCGTGCTCATATTCGGCACGTTCGTCACCGTTTTGAACCAGACCGTCGTCACGCCGGCGCTGCCTTCGGTCATGGCGGAAATGAACGTGGACGCCTCCACGGCGCAGTGGCTCACCACGGGCTTCACGCTGGTCAACGCCATCATGATTCCCATCACGGCCTACCTGACCGACCGCTTTTCCACGCGCGGCCTGTTTCTGGCGTCCATGGCCATCTTCGCGTGCGGCAGCCTGCTTGCCGGCTGGGGGCCGAACTTCCCCGTGCTGCTGGTCGGCCGCCTGGTGCAGGCGTCGGGCGCGGGCATCCTCATGCCCATGGTCATGACCGTGCTCATGCTGCTGTTCCCGGTGGAAAAGCGCGGCACCGCCATGGGCCTGTTCAGCATCGTGATAGCCTTTGCCCCGGCCATTGGCCCCACCGTGGCCGGCGTGGTGATAGACCAAGCCGACTGGCACATCATGTTTTACCTGATCACCGCGCTTTCGGTGCTGGTGATACTGTGCGCGGCCTTTGCGCTGGAAAAGATGAACGCAGCCGGCAAGGAGGCGGCGACGCTCGACAAGCCCTCCGTTCTGCTTTCCAGCGTGGGCTTCGGCGCGCTGCTCTACGGGTTCTCCACCATTGGGGCGCAGGGCGTGAACGCGTTCGACATTGCCATGACGCTCGTTGGGCTGGTGGCGCTGGTGTTCTTCTTCCGCCGCCAGTTGCGCATGGAGCGCCCCATGCTGCAGGTGCGCGTGCTGAAGAACCGCAAGTTCCTCATTGGAACCGTCATCGGCATGCTGGTGCAGGCGGCGTTGTTGGCCGGCGGCATCCTGATGCCCATCTACGTGCAGTCGCTGCTGGGCCTTTCGGCCACCATGTCGGGGCTCATTCTCATGCCGGGCGCCATCCTCATGGGCATCATGGGGCCCATCACCGGGCGCATGTTCGACCGCCACGGCCCGCGCGTCATCAGCATCGTGGGCACCGGCCTGCTCACCGTGACCACGTTCGCCTTCGCGTTCTTGAACACCCTCGCCCCCGTTTGGCTGCTGACGGTTCTGTACACGGCGCGCATGTTCTCGCTTTCGCTGGTGAACATGCCCATCACCACGTGGGGCATGAACGCGCTGGACAACAAGGTCATGAACCACGGCACGTCGGTGAACAACACGCTGCGCCAAGTGGCCGGGTCGCTGGGAACGGCCGTCATCGTGTCGGTGAACACCATGGTGGCGAACGCCAACGTGGAGACGCTGGGGGCCACGCAGGCCAGCATGCTGGGCATCAACGTGGCCTTCGCCGTTTCGGGCGCGCTGTGCCTCATAGGGTTTGCCATGGTGGTGTTCCTGGTGAAAGACCGCCCGAACGACGCCTCCGAGTCCGACCCCGACAACACCCGCAAGAACCTGCTGGAAACCATCATGAAGCGCGACGTGTTCACCGTGCCCGAAACCGCCACCATTTCCGACGCAGTACAGCTGTTCGTTGACAAGGGCATCAGCGCGGCGCCCATCGTGAACGCGGCAGGGGAAGCCGTCGGGTTCATCTCCGACGGCGACGTCATGCGCTCGCTTTCGCGGCGCGACCGCACCTACATGGACCCCATCGTCATGATCATGCGCACCGAATCCGACGACCACGACTTCAACGAGAAGCTGGAAAAGCTCATGAGCATGAACGTGCGCGAGATTGGCGCGGCAGGCTCCATCGGCGTGGACGTCCATGCCGACTTGGCCGACGTGTGCCGTGTTCTGGGCGAAAACCGGCTGAAGAAGGTGCCCGTCATGGACAAGGGCCGCATCGTGGGCATGATCAACCGGTCGGACATCACACAGTACTCCATGAAGAAGTACCTGGAAAGCCGAAAGTAACGCGACGGCGCGGTGCAGCGGGAGGCGCAGCAGCGGGCGCGCAAAGTGCTCCCGCAGCCGCGGATGCCGGCCTTGCGAGAGATGCGGGCGCAAGCGAGTTACCTCGCCAGCCGGTAAGAAACCCCCGGGCCGCGCGCGCCTCCCAAGCGCTCGATGCTTCCGCTGTTCAATAGGCTGTTTATAGCGCGGTTGACCGTCGCCTTCGACTTGCCCACCGCCGCCGCTATGCGACTGGCGCCCACCGGCCCTTCTTCCTGCGCCATGAACTCGATGATGGCGTATTCCGTGCGGGAGCGAAAGGGCACGTGCCGCGCGCCCGCCCGAACGTCCCGGTCGCTTTGCAAGCAGCCTTGCCCGCTTGAACCGTCAGCCGGCCGGCCGGCCCGACCATCCCGCACGCCTCCACATTCCCCCGGACAACCGCTTTGACCGCCACTCCACTCGCCTTGATCGCCCTTGCCGGCACATGCACCGGCTCCCGTACCGCCAGAAGCGCCCCTGTCGCCAGAAGCTCCCGCGCCGCCACGGGCGAAGCGGTCGGGCACGAGTTCCTGCCGCCGTTTCATGGTGAGGACGAACGACGATATGACGTCTTGGGGAACGGGCGGACTCATGGAAGCTTGGGCAAGGCTCGACTGTATCTGGTAGTAGCCGGTGCCTTTGTTCTCCACCACGAACCCCTGCTCGGCGTAGTTCTGGGGATAGGCCGTGAATTCCAAGATGCGGGCGAGCGTGCGGTTGCGGCGCGAAGACTCGCCCAGTTTTCCCAGCTTGTCGATGGTCATGGTGCCGAACAGGCCTCCGGGGTTCATGATTTCCAAGCGGTCTTCGTACATGTTCACCTGCACCTGCGAGCCAAGCCCCTCGGGCGAGTAGTCCCGGTGCACGAGGGCATTCACCAAAGCTTCCCGCACTGCCACCTCGGGATACTCGGGCACTTCGTAGCGAAACGCCCCCTCCACGCGCGATGCGGTGCGCATGTTGCGGCGAATGCGCGCCATGGCTTCGCACACCATGTAGGGAATGGAGCCGTCGAAGTTCTTCGAATCCACGAAACGCTCCCGTCCGGGCGCCACATCGGCCTTGCTGAAGCCGGGAACCAACAGGAAGGTCACGTTGGCCGCAGGAAAGAACTGCTGGGGGAACACGCCAAGAGCCATGATGCCCGCAACCGTGGGGAGCAGCCCTCCTGCCTCATCGCGAATCGCAACGCCCATGGCGCACAACAGGTCTTCGTCGCCGAGGCTCTTAATGGCAGGCGCCGATTCGCTGCGCACGCGCTTCAAGAAGCCTTCCACCATCAGCGGGTCAAGGTGGTGCAGGGCGGCCCCTTCGACAACCCTCCTGTCATGTTCCGGCTGATGCTGCCCTTCCACGATGCGGCTCACTTCGTACCGGTTCAGGCGGTGGTCGCCGTCCGCCATGCGCACGAAGGCGCCGTCGAGCATGGTTCTGCTCTTGACATAGCACGGCTTCAAATACGGATCCATTTCGGGAATGTAGGCCCACACCACCGGCGACCCTTCGAATTCCTCCAAGGTTATCTCGGCGCGCACCGGCGGCTCCACCCGATCGGCGCACGCCTGTGCCAGAGCGTCGGACACCCGTGCTGCATCGAAGCCGGGGGCGGGCGCGAACCCGTTTTTCTCCGACAGGCCACACACGATGACGCCGCCCGAGCCGTTCGCGAATGCGGAAACGGTTTCGGCGATGCTCTTGGGAAGCCCGCCGGCCGCCTCCTTCACCTCCACCAAACGCGTGTCGGTGCCCGTTTTGCGCGCAATGCCCACGAACTCGCCAAGCTGGAACGTGTTGCGCGATGCCATAAAACCCACCTTCTCCCTAATGCTCTGTTCCGCCACGCACCGGCATCCGACCGTCCTTGAAGGGAGGCGGGCGTTTTGACTGCATGTGCGCCTGCTTGCACACCTGCATGTGCGCCCGCACGCAGGCATGCATACCTGCGTGTGTGCCTGCATGTGCGCCTGCTTGCGTGTGCGCCCGCATGCCCGCCTGCACGCGCCATTGGACTTCCGTTGCCCATAGTCTCATAATAGTCTCAATAAATGAGCCTATTATGAGACTACTGTGAGACTATTTCAAGAGGCAAAAGCAAGAAACGGGCAGCTTCGCGCAAAATGCTCCGGACGACGGAGGCCAAACGCCACGCCACGGCAGCAGCAACGGCGATTGCGGCCGCAGCCGTCGTGGCTGCCGGCCTTGCAGGAGGCGCGGGTGCGCTACCTCACCAGCCGGTAAGACACCCCGGGGCCGCGCACGCCAGCGCATGCGTGGCCAGAAGCGCCCACCCCCGCCCCCACCCCGCCATGCGGCGGGGGGCGTCAACGGGGACGTGAACCTTTCATAATCGTTAGCGAGCGAAAAGCCAAGCGCAAGGTTTCCGCAAGGTGGTTCCCGTAAAGTGGAACCGCTCGACGAAACGCGGCATCCATGGAACAGGAGACGTACATGAAGAAGACTTGGCTGATTGCGGCACCGGTTTTGGCCCTCGGCGTTTTGGGCGTGTGCCTCATCCTGCAAACGCCCCGGCTGACGAAGGCGCGCTAGAAGCGTGGGTGCGGCGCACCCTGCCTTTCTCCATTCTGCCCGCAATTATAGCATCGTACCCCGCATTGCCGCCTTCCCCTTCGCCGTATCGAAAAGATGCGGCTTCGCAAGCGGGGCAGAGAGGTCGGCGCGCTCGTGGTCGGGCCTGCAGGTGCGCAAAGCCTAGACGGGAGCCTTGCGCCAAAGGAAGCCTGACCACGCGCTCCCGCAGGAGGCCTGACTGCACGCCCCCGCGAAAAGCCCGGCCGTGCGCCCCGACAGAAAGCCCGAACGCGCTCCGGCCGCACCCCTACCGCGCGATGCGGTCAAGAGCATCCAGATTCCTGCGAACACCGCCTACAACTGCAGCGATACGATGCTCGGGGATGTTGGGGTTCTTCGAAAGGATGGCCTGCACGGCCTCGGGGAAGTCCGCGAGCGTGCTCATGTCCAGCCAACCGAAATGCCCTTCGAACAGGCGCACCTGATCAGCCGGCTTCATGCCCTGGGCCTTGAAGGGCTTGGCCCGGTAGAGGAAATCGCCGGGCACCTCCAGAAGCTCGGCGTCCGACCACAGGCACGAGCCCGTGTCGAACACGGGGGCCAAACGCGTGACCGACAGCGTTTCCACATTGCGGATGAGGCCGAAGTTGCGGTAGTGGCGGTCGCGGTTCGCCAGCACGAAGTCGCCGACGAACATTTTCGCAAGCGCGGTTACAACCTCGTTGCCGTCAAGTCCCACATCCTCGCAACGGCGCACGTAGAACTGCAGCTCGGAAAGGTTGTTCGGCCGCTTCGCGTTGCGCACCACGTCCCATGCGGCCACCAGCTCCTCGTCGGGACCCAGCATGTTCCCGCACGCCGAGTACGTGCGCCGGCCGTCCTCGAAAAGCCAGTAGGGCACGAACTCGCCGGGCTCCATGAGGCGTCGGTGCAGTTCCGTGGCCACCACCTCGTTGTACGGTTCCTGATTCGCAAGGCCCACGCCGGCCTTCAGCAGCACGCGCCGACCGTCGATGATCTTCCATTTCTTCAAAAGGTCGC
>CALVQS010000109.1 GCA_944358165.1 uncultured Bacilli bacterium
GCTACGGTGCCGACGCCGCCATCATCGGCACGGTGGGCGAAGCCCAGCCCGACCGCGGCCCCAAGGTGTTTTTGCGCACGGCGTTCGGCGGCACGCGCATTCTGGACATGCTGGTAGGCGAGCAACTTCCCCGCATCTGCTGACGCCCTTCGACGGATTGGGAAGCGGTCGAAGCGGGCCGAAGCCGGCCGAAGCGGTTCCCCAGTCTTTTTAACCGCATCCTGAAAAATCCCGATTTTTCCTTGCAAAAGAGCGGAACAATGGTATCTTGCGGGCAGAAAGTTTTTGGGGACCCGTTGGCGCGCAGTTGGCGGGTTTAGACGAGAAGGAGTTGCTATGTCTCACCCGGTCATCGAATCCGATGAGTGCATCGGTTGCGGAATCTGCGTTGACGCTTGCCCGCAAGAGGTTCTGGAAGTGGTTGGCGGCACGGCCGAAGTCGTCAACGAGGACGCCTGCATCGCCTGCGGCGATTGCGTCGAAGAGTGCCCGATGGGTGCGATTCCCGAGGTTGTGGAAGACTAGCAGCTGGGGTCGGGCGCTGTCGGCCCACGGTTCCGCTGCGCCAAGTTGATTCCTGCGCCCAGGCGCATGCAACTGGGGGAGGTCGGCGCATTTCGTTCGCTTGCCGCATCTGAGGCGGCGGGAATGGCGGCGGAGTTGCCGCTTGCGAGTGCACCGCCATACGCATGCCTGCGCACACGAGGAAAACGCTGCAGGTTTGTTGCCTGCAGAAAAGAAGGCCGGAGTTCACGTGACTCCGGCCTTCCTATTTGGGAATGTGGGTTACGGCGGGCGGCAGACGGCGGCAGCTGGAACGCGGCAGGCAGTGGTTGGCAGGCAGCGGCTGGCAGTGGCGACGGCGGAAGCTTGCAGCGGCAGGTGGCAGGCCCTTTCTCCGTCTTGCTTTGCCGGCCGGCGCGAATCACCGGGCCGGTAAGCGCATGACGCTCCACAAGCGCAACGGCCCTCCGCGCGAGGGCGACAAGTCCTCCGCCGGTTTCCGTCGCTGCGTCTATGCCGAACCGCTTGACCGGGCAAGAGCTGAGGCACGAAAGGGCGAAAGGGCAGAGGGATTTGCCGGGCCTGTGGATTGTTTCTACCGATTGCCGCCAGAAAACAAGAGTTGCGGTTTGTGGCTGCTGCGCGTCGGGCATGCCTGCGGGGGCGCTTGCCTTGCAAATAGGGTATGCTATTGGAAGCGATGGCGCCGAAGGGCGCTTCGGGTGGTTCGTGACTGTCAGGCGCTTCGGGTGACGTGGCCATTGGGTGTCCCGGGTGGCACGTTGGCTTTGGAGGGGGCAGAGGAGTGCAGTCGGGTCGTGCCCATGAACTGGCTTCGGAATACTCCCGGAAGCAGGGCCTTTCGAACTCGGCCCGTCCCTGGATCCGTTCTGGGGTGGTCTGCTGCAAGGAATGGAAAGGGCACGTGAGGGAAAAGCTACTCAGAATGCGCCAACAGTTCACGCCCACGGCGGCGCTTGTGCTGATTACCTATGCGCTGTACCGTTCGGTGGCGTATTCGAGCTACGTTACGAACTTCGGCTGGTATTCCGATGCCTTGGGGTACGTCTCCACCATTCCCTTCATGGCGGGCGCTTCGGTGGGCAATCTGGCGTCTGGCGCGGCCGTTCTTGCGTTGTATCTGAAGGGCATGCTGAAGCCTTATGCGCTCAAGGCCAACGTCCCCTTGGCAACACTTGCGTTGACTTACTGCATCGTTGCCTTGTTCCCGCAGGCAATGGGGAATTTTTACATGCTTGTGGCGCTGGGTTTGGTATGGGGCGTTGCCACGACGGTTGCCACCATTGCCCTCATCGAGCTTCTGGCGTATGGCGCTTCGCCAACGGTTCTCATTGTGCAGCTGGCGGCTTCGTCTTTGCTCTCGGCGATGGTGTCCCTTGCGGTGGATGGCCTTCCCCCCATGGTGGGAAACGCCCTGTGCGTGTTGATCGCCGTGGCGGTGATTCCGCTGCTGCGGGCGTGCCGTCGCCGTGTCGAACCCTATTGCATGGCCGAGAGGAAGGCATCTTTCCGCGAGGCGTTCAAGAGCTCCTCGACTCCCATTCTGGCCTGCGCCTTCTTCGAACTCATCACCGGGTTGGTGAACATGTACGCCTACAACGGCGCGTCGTCGTTCGTCATCGTTGCCGAGGCGCCCACGCAGGGCATGGCAATCTGCGCCGTGCTTGTTGCCCTGTTCGTTTTCGCAACGAACAGGGCGCCGAACCAGCGGGTGGTCTATTTGGCGGTGTTTCCCGGGGTCATAACGGTGTTTTTGATACTTCCGTTCTTCAGCGACATGCTCAGCAGGCCCATCAGCACGGTTATCTATTCGGCCTATGTGTTCACTTCCATGCTCTCGGCGTATTGCTATATCGTTGCGTGCCGCAATGCGCACAGCGGCGTGTACGGCATGGCGGCCCTTTCGGCGATAATCGTTCGCGTTTGCCTGATAGTCGGGCTGCTGCTCGGCTGGCATTTCGGCAGCCTGTCCGAGGGCGAGACGTTCATGCACCTATCCATCGTGTGCGTGGTGTGCGTGTATGTGTTGGGCATGGTCGTGCTGCTGTGGAGTTATCGGAGTGCCCGCGAAAAACGCGTGGAAGTGGTGCTGCTGCCCGAGACGTTCGAGGAATCGGTGGCGGCGCGTGCGGACGAGTTGACCGAAGAGTTCGGGCTGACCAGCCGCGAGCGTGATGTTCTGGTTGGGCTTGCGCATGGCAACACGGCCGCGAGCATTGCCCGGGACCTGTTCCTTTCCACCTCGACTGTGCAGGGCTACATCAAAGCGCTCTACGTCAAGCTGGGGGTGAACCGCAAACAGCAGGTGATAGACCTGTTCTCGCCGAAACCCCCCGAAAGCTGACGCTTTTCGCGGCTCTTTTTCTCGTCGTTCATCAGGCAGTTCTCATTTTCCCCAATTATTGGGGGATGCAAGTTCCCCGCAGCCGGATACGCTGCAAGGCGCATCGGCTGGCAAGGCTTGGGCGCCATGCGCGCTCGAACGCCATGCGGAACGCAGTCGCCGAAGCCTTCCAGCCACAGGATCAAGGAAAAAGGAGGAACGATGGCACTTTCGCGGAGGGATTTTCTGAAAGTGGGCGGCTCGGCTTGCCTCGTTGCGGGTGCGGGAGCGGCGTTGGCGGGTTGCAGCCCGAACGGCGGCGAATCCGGCAAGGCGGCATCGGCGGAAGGATCGGGCGAAGCTTCCGTTGTGGGCTACGAGCCGGTCAGCTTCGACCAGGAGACGGACATCCTCATCATCGGCACGGGCTATGCCGGTCTGGCTGCGGCCATGGCTCCGGCGCTTGCGGGCAAGAAGATCGTGTTCGCCGAAAAGCAGCAGATGATGGGAGGCGACTCGGCCGGTTCGTGCTGCTTCATGTTTGCCAACGGCACGCAGCTGCAGCTGGATGCGGGCTATTCCACCACGATTGACGAGTACTGGGAATCGGTCAAGGAAAAGCAGACGGCCGGCTTCGACCAGTACGACTGGTATCCCGAATGGGTGAAAGGCAAGACCTACGCCAACACGAAGTTCGTGGACTCCGCCATCAACGACTTCGGCGCGAAGTTCCAGCAGCCTGCCACCGACGAGGAGTTGCCGCGTTTGGCTGCAAGCGTCATCCTGCCGGCCGACGGCATTGGTACGGGCGGCATCAACATCCTCACGCCCATTGCCGCGAAACTGGAGGAACTGGGAGCCGAGTTCATTTACAACGCGCGTGCCATAGCCCTCATCAAGGATGCGGAAGGCACGGTCATCGGCGCGCGCTTCGAGGACACCGAGAAGGGCACGATCACGGACATCAAGGCTGCGGCCACCGTGCTCGCCACCGGCGGTTTTGCCGACAACGGCGAAATGGTCCAGCGCTACATTCCCGACTGGGCAAACTACGCGCAGCTGGTGCATGGCTGCCTGGGCGAGGGTCACAAGCTGGGCGTGGCGGCCGGCGCTGCGCTCACCGGCATGGATTCCTCGTACACCTACTGCAACCTCATGGGCGACATTCCCAACTGCACCACGTGGGGCTATTGGACGCCCGTGGTCTTGGTGCTGCCGAACGGCAAGCGCTTCATCAAGGAGGATCAGTCGCACGACGCGGCCATCGCGGCCGTGGAGGCGGGCTACCGCGAGTGGTGGTCGATCTTCGACCAGCGTGCGTTCGATGCCCGTTGCATCGCGGCGTCGGTGGAAAGCAACATCAAAACGCATGCGGATGCCTACGTGACCGCCAATACGCTTGACGAGCTTGCCGCCGGCATGGACGTTCCCGCCGAAACGCTCAAGGCCACGTTTGCCCGCTATGACGAGC
>CALVQS010000110.1 GCA_944358165.1 uncultured Bacilli bacterium
CATAGGCCTGGTGCCCATGCTCCTGTTCCGCTACCAGCTGAATGCCCTCTCCTTCGGCGACGAGGAGGCGCGGGCGCTGGGCGTGAACACGCGTTTCGTGCGGGCGCTGTTCATTGCTTGCGCGACGCTGGTCACGGCGGCGTCGGTGGCCGCAGCGGGCATGATCGGCTGGGTGGGGCTGGTCATTCCGCATCTGGCGCGCATGGTCGTGGGACCCAACCACAGGGTGCTGTTGCCCGCGTCGCTTTTGCTCGGCGGGCTGTACTTGCTGATCATCGACGATTTGTGCCGCTGCCTTTTCGCCATCGAGCTGCCCCTGAGCGTGTTGACGGCGGTCATTGGCGCGCCCTTCTTCATATACCTTCTAACCCGGGGGAGAAGCACATGGACCTAAGGCGGCTCCCGTGTCGGCCGCCCCATAGGCGCAAACAACGGAAGGAATGGCGAAAGCCCCATGAAGACATTCGAGCTCAAAAACGTGACCTGCGGATACAAGCACACGCCCATTCTAGAGAACCTGTCCTTCTCGGTGACGGAAGGCGAAGCGCTTTGCCTTCTGGGACCCAACGGCGTGGGCAAGACCACACTGTTCCGCAGCATGTTGGGCTTTCTGAAACCCTTGGCCGGCACCATTGCCTTCGATGGGCAAGACATTGCCGCGTGGCCGGCGCGCACCTTGGCTCGGAAAATAGGGTACGTGCCTCAGAGCCACACGCCGCCGTTTGCATACCCCGTCATAGACGTGGTGACCATGGGGCGCCTGTCGCGCATCAGCCCCGTTGCCTCGCCTTCGGCCCACGACTTGGAAGTGGCCTATGCCAGCCTTGACCGGTTGGGGGCGGGGCATTTGGCCGACAAGCTGTATACCCAAATCAGCGGCGGGGAGCGCCAAATGGTGCTGATTGCGCGCGCCCTTGCCCAAGAGCCCGAGATGCTGGTCATGGACGAGCCGACGGCAAGCCTGGACTACGGCAACCAAGTGAAGGTCTTGCGGCAGATCTCGCGTCTGGCAAGAGACGGCATGGCCATCGTCATGACCACGCACTTCCCCGACCATGCGTTTCTGTGCGCCACCAAAGTGGGGCTCATCACCCGCGACTGGGTGCGGTTCGGCAGTCCCGACGAAGTGGTGACGGAGCGGACGCTGGGCGAGACGTATGGCGTGGACGTGCGCATCGTGGAGAAGAAGACCTGCGACTGCGGCACGCTCAAGGGGTGCATTCCCATTGTGGAGTTCGTGGCGGGCCGCACTGCCGCATAGCGCGCATTCCCGCGCATCCGCGCGCGTTTCAGGATACCGTCCAAGGAAGGGGAGGTGGGAGAGGCGTTCAACAGCAGGCGGGAAAAACCAGTGTTCGGAAACGTCGAGAAAGAGAGAACCATGAAAGCAACGGGCATCAGGAGGAAATTCGTGGCCGTGGCGCTGCTGGGCCTGCTGGCCCTGCCGCTTGCGGCAGGCTGCGCCGGCGATCAGGGCGGGGAAGGCCAGGAGCCCGTCCCGGAAGCAGGGCAGCAACAGGAACAGGCCGCCGAGCGTGAGATCACCGACATGGCGGGGCGCACCGTTGTCATCCCCACGCAGGTGGATGCTGTGTACTGCGCCGTTCCCACCGGCGAGGCCATGGTTGCCACGCTGGCGCCGGAAAAGATCATCGGCTGGGTGAACGAGCCGTCGGAAGCAACCATGGAGTACCTGCCCGAGAACCTGGCTTCCCTGCCGGTCATTGGTGGCTGGATGGGCCAAGAGGCAACGGCCAGCATGGAAGACATCATCAAGCTTGCTCCCGACGTCATCGTGTACATGAGCTCGGGTTCGCTCATCTCCACCGACGAGGTTCCCGACCAGATTTCCCAGCAGACCGGCATTCCCGTGGTGTGCGTGTCGAGCGACCTTGACAAGACCGCCGAAGTGTACCGCACGCTGGGCGACTGGATTGGCGAAGCCGAGCGCGGCGAGCAGCTGGCCACCTACTACGAAGACAAGTTCGATGAGGTCATGGCCAAAATAGACGCGATTCCCGAGTCGGAGCGTCCCACGGTCTACTATGCCGAGAACGCCGACGGCTTGGCCACCGACCCCACGGGTTCGCAGCACACCGAAGTGCTTGACCACTGCAAGGTGGTCAACGTGGCCGACGTGGAGATGAAGTCCGGCCAGGGCCGCACCGAAGTTTCCATCGAGCAGGTCATTGAATGGAACCCCGAAATCATCTTGTGCCATTCCGGTTTCGTTCTGGCCGACGACATCATGACCAATCCGCAATGGGCCGACATTCAGGCCGTGAAGGACGGCAAGGTGTACACCACCCCCGCCATCCCCTTCAATTGGTTCGACCGTCCGCCGAACGTGATGCGCCTTTTGGGCATAGAGTGGTTCGCCTCGGTGTGCTACCCCAGCATCGACATCGACATCGAACAGGAAGTGAGGGACTTCTACAGCCTGTTCTACAACGTGGACCTTACCGACGAGCAGTTGCAGGCGCTGCTCAACCAAGACCAGATCAGCTTCAACTAGCGCCGACCCATGGGCAAGGAAAGGGAACCCGCAACCGACGCGCCTTCCGGCACGCCTTCCGAGCCGCCGTGCACCCTGCGGCGGCTCCTGCCCATTCCCGGCGTGTTCTATGGGGGAGGCTGCTCGTACATGGCCTGCCGCGGCCTCATGATGGGCGGCATAGAAGACGTGCTGCTCATAACCCATGGCCCGGTGGGATGCGCCTATTTCTCCGGGATCAACGGGTATCGAGGCGAGGCCGGGAAACGCCCTCCGTTCGCAGGGCGCGTGTTCACGACGGACTTGAGCGAGGCCGATGTAATCTTCGGCGGGGAGCAGAAGCTCGCGGGCGCCATCGACGAGGCGGTGGAGCGCTACCACCCGACCGCCGTGGCCGTGTGTGCCACGTGCCCTGTGGGACTCATTGGCGACGACATACGGCAGGTTGCCCGCGAGGCGGCCGAGCGCCACGGCATCGACGTGTTGCCGCTTTCCTGCGAGGGATTCAAAAGCGAACCCGGCTGGCTGCACGGCGCAACGCGCATCTTCGAGGAATGGGTGGGGCGGGAAAGCCGTCCCACCGGCCCGTTTCCCGTGCATTTCATGAGCGAGGAATGCGCCGGCGATCGCGGGCGGAAGCTCAAGGACCTGCTGGAGCGCATCGGCTACGACGTGGTGTGTTCGATGATGGGCGCGACCACCTACGAGGACATCCTGCGGTCGCAGGACGCGCGGCTGGTGGTGCTGGACTCGGGGAAGGCCATCGACCGCATTCCCCAGATGTTCCAAGAGCGCTACGGCTGCGGCTTCATGCGCGCGTGCTTCACCGGATTGGGAAACCTCGCGCACTCGCTGCGCGCCATGGCGGCGTTTTTCGGGGACGAAGGGCTTGCCGCGAGCACGGAGGAGACGATTGCAGGGGAGCTGGCCCGCGTGGAGGGCGTGCGCCGACAGGGGCGGCAGACGTGGGGAGGCACCGTGGTGGCAGCGTTCGAGGACATTTTCCGCAGCGACGACTACGCCGTGCTGTCCACCGAGCTGGACATGGACGTGATCATGGTCGCGCAGGACTATGAAGCCGAAGCCTACACGGAGGACGGCTTTGCCGTTCACGTGCCGGTGCGGGTGGCAAAGACGCTTGACGAGGGCGTCCGTGCGCGCTTGGCTTGGGAGGACGCGACGGAGGAGGCGCATCTGCCCGGATGCGGGCACTGCTACTGTCCCGAGCGCACGCCCGCGTGGCTGCGCCTGACGCTCCATCGGCGGCAGGTGGCCGAATTGCTGAAGGCGGTGCAGCCCTCCCTGTGCTTCGCCGGCGTGGAGGAGCGGTTCGGGCGTTTGGACACGGCTTTGCGCTCCGAGCGCTTCCTGTCCGACGAGCGGGGCACCGACTATGCGGGATTCGACGGCTTGGCGCGCTTCCTGCGCGACTTGGCCGCCGCCCGCCACT
>CALVQS010000111.1 GCA_944358165.1 uncultured Bacilli bacterium
GTCGCCGCATCGCGCAGCAGATCACCGACGCGGACCGCATCGAGGCGGCCGACGTGGTGTTCAACAACGACGGCACGCCCGAGGAGCTGCATAACCAAGTGCTGGCCTGGTGGCGGGACTACCAGAAGAAGGCCTAGCCGGCAGTCGCCGCGCTGCGGCGCAGCGCGCGGCCGCCGCAGTGTGGTGCCACGCCGCAGTGCGCCCGCCGCAGCGCGGCGTGGCACCCGCTCCGTGCCGCCTGTCTGTCTCACGCCGCATAGCGCCCGTTGCGGCGGCAGGTAGTCGGGGCGTGTGGGGCTTCGCCGTGCCGTCGGCCCGTCTTGCGTTGCGGCGCGGGGCGCAGCCACAGGCTAGGGGCGCGGCGCGCTACCACATCCCCAGCACGTGCTGCATGCCCAGGCTGACTGCGGCGATGCACACCCAGCAGACGAAGCCCAGCAGGATGGGCTTGCCGCCGCTTTTCACCAAACTCACGACGTCGGTGTTCAGTCCGATGGCGGCCATGGCCATGACGATGAAGAACTTCGAGAGGGTCTTCAGCGGCTCGAACGCCCCCTCCGGCACGCCTGCAAGGGCGGCCAGCGTGGTGACGAGGGCTGCCACGAGGAAGAACAGGATGAAGGTGGGGAAGGCGCGGCGCAGACTGAACCCGCCCAGCTTGCCGGCGCCGTCCGCGGCGGCCGCGGCCCGGCTTTCCCGGCGCGCCATCCATATGCCCAGCGCCAGCGTGATGGGGATGATGGCCAGCGTGCGGGTGAGCTTGACGATGGCGGCCTGATCGAGCGCGTTCGCGCCGGGGTGCATGCCGTCCCATGCCGCGGCGGCGGCCGTCACCGAGGAGGTGTCGTTCACGGCCGTGCCGGCGAACAGGCCGAACCCCTCGTTCGACATGCCCAGCATGCTGCCGAGCGTGGGGAACACCAGCGCCGCCACCACGTTGAACAGGAAGATGACGGAGATGGACTGCGCCACGTCCTCGTCGCGCGCCTTGATGACGGGCGCCGTGGCGGCAATGGCCGACCCGCCGCAAATGGACGATCCCACGCCGATGAGCGTGGTTATGTCCGACGGCATGCGCAGCAGCTTCCCTACGACGTAGGCCACGACGAGCGCCGTGGCCACGGTGGAGCAGATGATGGGCAGCGACAGGGCGCCCACCCGGGCGATTTCCACGAGGTTCAGCCCGAAGCCCAGCAGGACGACCGCGCACTGCAGCACCTTCTTGCCCGTGAAGGCAATGCCCGCCTGCGCCTTGCCGCGCGCGGGCGGCTTCCATGCCAATGCCACGAGCATGCCCGCCAGAATGGCGAACACCGGGCCTCCCACCAGCGGGAACGCGAGTCCCAAAAACCAGCAGGGCAGGGCGATGGCCACGCAGGCGGCAATGCCCGGAACCTTTTCCATGCAACCAGACAAGGGGCTTTTCAAGGGCGTCTTCTTTCCTTCGGCGGGTTTCCTGCCACATGGCAAGACAGCGATGCAAAAGTATAGCACGTCCGCCGGCCCTCCCCGGAATTGCCGCATGCCGAAATCGCCGCATGCGGCGCAGGTTCACGCCACGGCGAAGCAGACGGCGGCGGAAAGGGGGCATTTCCCCCGGCCCTCGTTCACGCTGCGCACCTGCAGTCGGTAGTCGCCCGGCTGTGGCGGGTCCCACGTGAATTCCCAGCGCACCCAACGTTCGCTGGTGGCGCCGTCGGTGGGGCAGCGTGTCCACGTTTGCCCGCTGTCCAAGGTGAACTCGATGGCGACGATGCGCTTGCCGAAGTCGTGCGCCCACCCCCGGAACGTCACCGGCTCGCCGAAGGGGTGGGCGTGCACTTGGTCGGCGCCTATGTTGGGAAGGTTGGTGTAGTCGGTGCCGTCGTCCACGAAAGGCGCGATGGCGGGTTCCTCGTCGCGCTGCTCGAAGTCTATCTTCACGATGTCGCGGACGAAGTACTTGGCGGGAAGGTCGGGTATCCAAAGCTGGTTGGCCGCGCCCATGACGCCCGCAATTCCCTCGCCGTTCACGTGCGAGGCGATGACGGCCCCCTTTTCCAGAAGCAGCGCGAGGGGGAATTCCTGCACGCGCCCGTCGGCCGACGTGAACACCACAGTGTTGGCTTTCATGGGGGAGCCTCCTTCTTCCTGCGTGTGCGGCGCGCCCTGCGCGCCATGCGGGGGTAGCGGGCTGCATGCGGGGCGCGCCTGCGTGCGGGCTGGCCGCGCCGCCTTGCAACCTGCGCCTTGAAGGCGGGCGCCGCCCGACGGATGGGCGTCGCAGAGCCCTTGCTCCGCCCTTCGCCGCCGAACGGCGCCCGCCTTCAAGGCGGTCGGGCGCCGGGTCGCTGCAAAACCCGGTGCCCGACGCTGCACTGCTGCGCGCGTGCGTCAGAGCGTGACGCCGGCTGCGCGTGCGATGGATTCCAGGGACACGCCCGAAACCTCGGCGTTGGCAATGGCCCCGCCGCCTGCGACGTTCGACGCGCAGGAGCAGGCCATGAGGAACGCTTTGGCGCCCTCTTCGCTGGCCATTTCGTCAACGGTTCCCACGAACTCGTTTCCGGCCGCAGACCCGCCCACGGAAATGGACAGGTCCTGCACGGCGGAAACATACGTGGGAAGCGATGCGCACACCGCCGCCGCGGCGCGGTTGAACACGCCGGAAATGGTGCCGTTCGGCGTCACCTCGTCCTGCGTGAAGCTGAAGGCCCCCTGCACGTTGCGGACCGTTTCCAGCCCCGTTGCCGCGGTCTCCTGCGCGTCCTGTTGCACGGCGTCTGCCGCCTGTCCGCCGTCCGTTTGGGCGGCAAGGGCCACGGCGGGCAGGTAGGCCGCCGCGCCGGCAAAGGCCAGCGTGGCCGAACCGGCGATGAGGGCGGCCTTCTTCTTTGTCGTACTCGTCACGGTAATCACCTACTCCGTCACTTTGACGATGACCGATGCAGCGCCCTCTTCGCCCGTGTAGGCGTTGGTGAAGGTTGCGCCGGTGTTGTCGAGCGCCTTCACCTTCAGCACGTAGGTGCCTGCTTTCTCGGGCGTCCACGTGGTTTTGAACTGCACCCACTGGTCGGGGTCGAGGCTTTTGTCGGTCATGTCGATGGTCGTCCACGTTTGCCCGTAGTCGGCGCTGATGGCAACGCCGGTGAGGTTGTGTCCGCCTGCCGTGTGGACATAGCCCCAGCCGGCCAGCTCCACCGTCTCGCCCACCTTCGCCTCGTAGCCGTCTTCGATGCCCAGCCAGCCGGCGTTCAGGTTGCCGGCGTTGGCCCCATACATCCAATTGTCGTGATACGTGGCGGCCTCGGACGAGAAGGTCAGGCCTGTGAGGTACTTGGTGCTCACGTTGCCGCCGAATCCGGGGATGTAAAGGGTGACGGGGTATCCTTGGTTCGCCGTCAGGTCGTGGCCGTTCACGGCGTAGCCGATGACCGTATCCTGCTCCAAGAGCACGCCCACGTCGAGCATGAAGCCGAAGCTGAACTGGTCATCGCTTGTAGTTGCGAGCGTGACCATGCCGTCCTGCAGGCCGCCGCACGCCTCGATGAAATCGGAAAGGCTTACGCCGGTGACGGTGAAGTTGGAAATGAGGGCGCCGTTCATGCCTTGGCCGGCGCAGTCCTGCGTGATGGTCTTCTCGGTGGCGGGCAGTTCCTTCAGCTCGTCGATCGTCCAGGTGCTCTTGCCGTTCACGCCCGAGACGGTGAGTTGGTAAGTGCTCATGTCCACTTCCCAAGCGCCCACGTTGGCCGCCACGAAGATGTCGTCGTCATCGGAAAGGGGCTGGCTCAGCTCGGCCGCACCCAGTTCTATGTTCGGCGTGGACACCACGTCAACCAGGCTGTTGTTCTGCACGCCGCGCATCGCGTTCCAGCCTTGCGTGACCTCGCT
>CALVQS010000112.1 GCA_944358165.1 uncultured Bacilli bacterium
GTAGAGCAGGGGACTTTTAATCCCAAGGTCGCGGGTTCGATTCCCTCACGGCCCACCATGTTTGCAACCGCAGGCGCCGCTTGCGCCGTGCCCGCCATGCCGTGCGGCACC
Source organism: uncultured Bacilli bacterium (assembly GCA_944358165.1). Lineage (GTDB taxonomy): Bacteria > Bacillota_I > Bacilli_A > RF39 > UBA660 > Caccenecus. The sequence continues at coordinate 112 of CALVQS010000112.1, forward strand.
GGGCGCACTCGGCAAGACTGGGGTATCGTCCAACGGCAGGACTCTGGTTTTTGGTACCAGCTATCTAGGTTCGAATCCTGGTACCCCAGCCATTTTCCGCGTCATGCACGCCGTTTCTGCGCTCCAAGCCTTCTTTGCGAAACGAAGCCCCTCGGTTGGCTTTCGCGCGAATCCGACGTGCCGCCCTGCGAAGGATCGAGGTTCGTGCGCAAGCCGTTTTGCCCGTTGAAGACGCGGCCCTAGTCGTCGTTGATGTCGGCTTTCGGTTTTTCGAGGCCTTCTATGGTCAGGCCGCTTTTCTCCGCATAGTCCCAGAGGGCGGCATGGATTGCCTCTTCCGCCAGAAGCGAGCAGTGGACCTTTGCCCGGGGCAGGCCGCCGAGCGCTTCCATCACTGCCCGGTTCGTCACCTCCAGCGCCTCTTGCGCGGTCTTTCCCTTCACCATGACGGTGGCCATGGAGCTTGTGGCGATTGCCGCCCCGCAGCCGAACGTCTTGAATTTCGCGTCGCGGATGACGTGGCTCTCGTCGATGTCCAAATACACGCGCATGATGTCGCCGCAGACGGCGTTGCCCACCGTGCCGCAGCCGCTCGGGTTTTCCATGTCCCCCACGTTGCGCGGGTTCGTGAAGTGGTCGATCACCTTTTCGGAATAATCCATTGCCATGGTCGGCTCCATTCCGCCGTCTTGCGACGGCATGCGTCGTTGCGAAGGCGCTTCCTCGTGCGGCCTTTCGCCCTGTCTTTTCGCCGCGTTCTTACTTCAGGCTGCCGCCTTCTTTTTCGTGGTCGATGAGGGATGCGACCTTGCCGTGGCGGTAGTCCTCGTAAAGCGGGCTCATCTGGCGCAGCAGGTTGACGGTTGCGGCCAGGCTGTCCACTGCGCGGTCAACGTCTTCGCGTGTGGTCAGGCGCCCGAGCGTCATGCGCACCGAGCCGTGCGCGACCTCGTGCGGAAGGCCGATTGCAAGTAGCACGTGGCTTGGGTCGAGCGAGCCGGACGTGCAGGCCGATCCGCTGGAGATGCTTATTCCGCGCGCCGCCATCTGCAGGATCATGCCTTCGCCTTCCACGAATTCGAAGCTCACGTTGACGTTTCCTGGCAGGCGTCTCGTGCGGCTTCCGTTCAGGCGCGCATGCGGTATCTCGCTCAAGATGCGCGAAATGGCATGGTCGCGGAGTTCCGTCTGGCGGGCATGCTGCGCCGCCCGTTCCGCAGATGCCAGGCGCACGGCTTCGCCGAAGCCCACGATGCCCGCGACGTTTTCCGTGCCTGCGCGCCGGCCCCGTTCCTGCAGCCCGCCGTCTATCAGGTTTTCCACCCTTACGCCCTTGCGGATGTAGAGAAGGCCCACGCCCTTGGGGCCATACAGCTTGTGGGCGGAGGCGGAAAGCATGTCCACTCCCAGCGCCTCTACGTCGATGTCCTCGTGGCAGAACGCCTGCACCGCGTCCGTGTGGAAGGCCACGCCGTGCCTGTGCGCGGTTTTTGCCAGCTCGGCAATGGGTTCCACGGTGCCGATCTCGTTGTTGGCGAACATGATGGTGGCAAGGACGGTGTCGGGGCGTATGGCCGCTTCGAAGTCCTCCACGCACACGAGGCCGTCGCCGTCCACGGGCAGGTACGTGACTTCGAAGCCTTCGCGCTCGAGCGCCTGGCATGCATGAAGCACCGCGTGGTGCTCGATTGCGGAAGTGATCACGTGCCGGCCTTCCCCGCGCGCCGCGGCTGCATGCGCCGCGCCTTTGACGGCCCAGTTGTCGGCTTCGGACCCGCCGCTTGTGAAGTGGATTTCCTGCGGGCTTGCATTCAGCACGCCGGCAATGGCCGCGCGCGCGTCCGCTACGGCGTCGGAAGCGCGCTGTCCCAGGCCGTAAATGGAGGACGGGTTGCCGTATTCGCCGGTCAAGTAGGGCATCATGGCGGCCACTACCTCCGAGCGGATCTGCGTCGTGGCGGCGTTGTCGAAATATGGCTGCGGAACCACTTCGATCGTGTCGCCCGGACGCACCGTGCCGCCCGCTGTCACGCGGCAGAACACGCCTTCTCGCGGCATGATGCAGTCGCCCATCTCGTGGTAGATGGCGCAATGCGCGTGGCACTCCTTGCCGATTTGCGTGAGTTCCAGTTCGATGGGTTTGGCGTGCGCGGCACCAGTGCCGGCGCCGGCACAGGCACAGGCACAGGCACAGGCACAGGCGGGGTCTTCGTTGCCATCCGCACCGAAAATACGGAACCTGGTTCCAATTGGCAGTGACTTCAGGTCGAAGCCCTCCACGACGATGTTTTCCCCGAACGCGCCGCTTGCCACGTTGGCCCCAAGCGCCTTGAATCCCTCGATCTTCTCGTGGGACAGCAGGCTTACCTGGCGATGCCATGCTCCCGCATGCGCGTCGCCCACAATGCCCCAGTTGGCCTGCAGTTCTATCTGCGGCGCCTCTGTTTTTTGGATTCCCTTGGTTTCGCTGGTGCAGACAGCAATGACTTTGCCCATGTTGCACCCTTTCCGTTCGGCGGCGCCCGTATGCCACTCTCGGTGCGCCCGGTGCAACATCCTCTTGCCCGCCGCCGCTGCACTACGGCGTGCGGGTGATTGTCGGCATAGGCGGATAATAGCACGGGGCTTTTGCCGAATGCAAGGGGGTTTGGCACACGGTGCCCGCGCGCTCCAAGCGTGTTCTCGGCGTGTTCGCCCCGCTCGCGCCTCCAGTGGCGCTCTCCGCTTGCCTGCCTTCGCTTGCATCTCCCACCTGCCCCTATGCGCTCTTTGCGCGCGCGGTTGCGCTCGCTGGCGGTGTTCTGCTATCATGTCCTGCCAAGCCGACAAGGCGGCGGCGCTTCGCGCGAATACCTGGCGGTCCCGCTTTCCTGCGAGGACTGCGCGGCATCAGACCGCAGGCCTGACAAGCAGGTCATTCTGAAACCAACCCGGTTGTTGGCTTTCTGTGTCTTGTCATCTTTTTCCTTTCTTTCCGAGAAACGTTTTGGTATCATCTACCGTTGCTGCTTAACGACTACCTGCTTGAAGGAGCACTTTTGACCAAAGAAGATGTGATCGAGCTCGAAGGCACCGTGCTGGAAGCGTTGCCGAACGCCATGTTTAGGGTCGAGCTCGAAAATGGGCACAAGATATTGGCCCATATCTCCGGCAAGATGCGGATGCACTACATCAAGATCCTGCCGGGCGACAAGGTGACGGTCGAACTGTCCGTCTACGATTTGAACCGCGGCCGCATCACCTACCGGTTCAAATAGCTGCATGCGAGTGCGCGGGCTGCGAGACGCCTGTGCGCTTTTCGTGTGCTTGGGGACGGTCCCGCAGCGTGCGGCACAGGCCGACGCAGGGCGGTTCGTCCCTTCTCGCGCCTTCGGGCGCGACGGCGTCGAACGGCGCCAGAGGAAAAACAGGCAAGGCATCGTGGGGCAAGCAAGGCGAACGAGGCAGGAAGGCATCGAGAGGTGCCCGGTGCGCAGCCGGCAAGGCAGCGCACGCAAGGCAAGGAAACACCGTCTGCGGCTGGGCGTGTAGCATAGAGCAAACGCATAACCGAAAGGAAAATGATATGAAGGTACGTCCTTCGGTCAAGAAAATGTGCGACAAGTGCAAAATTATCCGACGCCACGGCAAGGTGCTCGT
>CALVQS010000113.1 GCA_944358165.1 uncultured Bacilli bacterium
GATGCAGCTTCTCTGCCAGCCCGCCCGCTTCGCCTTCGCCCGCAAGGCGCGCAACGAGGCCGTATGCCGCATAGCCCGCATAGGCGGCCGAGAAAAGGAACGCCACCGGCAGAGCCACGATGTTCCAAAGCGGGAAAGCCGCCGCCGAACCAAGCAGGACCCCCGTGTACAGGGAAACGCACAGGCCAATGACGCACACGACCACTTCCAACGCCCGCGGCACCGCCCGCTTCATCGCCATCATGACGATGCACACGAACGTGCCCAGCAAAAACAGGCTGATGAAGATCACGCCCCACGCCATCACCGAGCCAAGGTTGCTGATCAGGTTGAAGAACTTGAGCGGGTCCCTCATTCCGCCCTGGGCGTCAACAGCCAGTATGACCGCGCCGAGCGCCACCGTCACGAACGCGACGATCATTCCCACGAACCGGTCCTTGGAAAGCCCTTCGCCCTTGCGGGCAAGGGTGGCGAAAATGAACGTCCAGGCCCCAAGGCCAGCCAAAAACAAATCGCATGCCACCAAACCATCCCAAACCATAGTAGCTACCTGCCCTCATACGGAGTTTTGACATTGCCTCCCTTGTGGATTGCAGAAACGCGCTGCAACGACAGGGTCTTATCAAGGCCGATATAGCGCACCCGCGGGTTCATCCCCATATCGTCCATCAGCGCTTCGCCGCCGCCACAGGAGGCAAGGAGCTTCGATATGTCGCTATCGGGGTCGTTCGTGTCGCCGAACACGCGCGCCGTGGTGATGCACGTGTCCACGCAGGCCGGCAGCAGGCCGTTTTCCACACGGTGGTGGCAGAACGTGCATTTCTGCACGACGCCGGAATCGCCTGCCATGTGGCGCACGCCGTAGGGGCATGCCGCCATGCAGAACTTGCATCCGATGCACTTGGACTCGTCAACCTGCACCGACCCGTCCTCGGCCACGTAGCTTGCCCCCGTCGGGCAAACCGACACGCAGGTGGGGTTTTCGCAGTGGTTGCAGATCTTGGGCAGGTTGGCCCGGCAGATGGTGCCGTTCTCGTCGGTGTCCCAGCTTTCCACCCATGTGTTGAAAACACCCAGATCGATGCCGTTTTCCTGTTTGCATGCTATCGTGCACGCGTTGCATCCGATGCACCGCGACAAGTCGATGAGCATCCCGTATTTCACGTCGCTCACAGCAATCCCCCTCCCTTACGCCTTCTCTATCTTGAACATGCCCCCGCAGCGCCCGGGACTCGAAGCGTCGTTGTCGGCAATGATCGCCATGGCGCCGTCTTTCGAGGCTATGGGGTCGAGCATCGTCACAATGCGCGTTCCGGCGGCTATGGCCTTGTTCCCCGGCACCAGCTCCCCGTCGATTTCGATGTCCTGCGCGCCGTAGGCAAGGTGCCCGTACCCGAACGATACGGCGAACGCCCCTTGCACCTGGCCGGCCCTGACCATGGCCTCGCCTTCCGTGACGTCGCCGGCCGGGGTTATGCAGCGCACCGTGTCCCCGTCGCGGATGCCGAGGTTCTTCGCATCGACCTCGTTGATCTCGACGTAGTTGTGCTCGCACAGATCGCGCATGAGCGGGCTGTTGGCAAGCATGGACACCGAGCGGAACTTCGCCTTGTGCTCGGACCCGGTGAACGGGTATTCTTCGGCCGAGTAGTAATCCGTCATGGGAGACAGGTCGCTGAACACCTGGGGATGGTACGCAAGCGTCCCCTCGAACGTCTTGCCGGAGTAGCAGTTCGGCGTGGTGGCGCGCTTCTCGTTGTACACCCAGATCTCCATCGGCTTCGACTTCTTCATGCGCCCGTCCTTGGAGAACAGGTAATTGGGTTCCTCGTACCGCCCGCCGCGGGACAGGATCTTCATCACCTTGGGCAGCTCCTCGGCGCTTATCGCGTCCTTGAAAGCCTGGGGCAGCTCGTCAAGCCCCTGCATCTCCATTTCCTCCGGGGTGATGTCGTCCACGGGCGTTTCCTCGGCATAGGCCAAATTGGCGAGGGCCTTGGCATAGTAATCGTAGACGTTGTTGAAATCCCACTTGGTGCCGTCGGCGGCCGTGAAGGCGCCTTCGCCCCATCCGGGCAGGTCGCATGCTTTCGCAATGTCGATGAGCAGGGTTTCCCAGCAGGCATAGCGCCCGTCGTCAAGCTGCATGACCTTCGGCTTGCTCGCCTCCCAGCGCACCGTGGTGCCATAGCCGCCCGGACGGGTGAGGACCGGGAACCCGAAGCTTTCGTACTGCGTCACGTCGGGGACGATGTAGTCGGCGTACTGGGCCATTTCCCCCACGACCACGTCGCAGGCAATGTGCAGCGGCAGCACGTCCGGGTCCTTCAGCCTGTCGATGACTTCCTGACGGAACGTCCCCGGCCCCGCCTGGATGGGGTTGCCCATCCACGTCAGCATGATCTTGCACTGGTACGGATACTGGTTGACCACCGACATGACAGTCTGGGTGTCGGACAGGGGGGCGTTCGCGTACCAGGGGAGCTTCGGCTTCGGGTCCGCCTCGCCAGCCGCCTTGCGGTTCTTGTACTCGTCGGTTTTCGTCCATGCCTTGCCACCGCGCGATATCCCGGTGGCGTTGGCCTTGCTCACCTTGGGGGCGTCGGCGGGCGTGGACGTGTCGTAGCGCTTGCCCTTGCCCTCGATGGTGGGACTCAGTTTCGTCATGCGCCCGCCAACCATGCCGTTGGCGCCAATCATCTGGGTGAGGACCTCGCGCCCGATGGGGGCGTCCATGCCAACGACGTTGGCGGTGGCCGCAGAGGTGGTGCAGACGCTCGCCCTCACGCCGTGGCTTGCGAATTCCTTGCCCATGCGCTCGAGCTCGTCGGCGGGAACGCCGGTTATCTCGGCATATTCGGCAATCGTGTAGTAGTTCACGGTTTCCTCCATGAGCGAGAACCCCGTGCGCACCTTGATGCCGTTCACCTCGCCTTCGAAGAACAGCTCGCCCTTCGCAACTGCGGTATGGGCCGCAGGCGCGCCCGTCTCGGCGTCTATGACGACATGTATTTCCGCGGCGTCTTCGCCTTCCGCCACGGCCACGCCCGCCTCGTCCGCGCGCAGCAGGCGCTTGTAGTGGGGATGGCTTTCGTCCACCACGACAAGATGGCTCGCGTTCGAATAGGCGTTGTACCCTCCGGCCACGGCCGCCTTGTAGTTGGCGAAGGCCATGGCATCGGCGTTGTACGTCTTGTCGCGCATGAGGATTTGCGCAATGGCCGCATAGAGGGCGCCGTTGGTGGCGGGCTTGATGGGGATCCACTTGATGTTCTCCATCGTGGGCGTGACGGCGCCGTTGGACAGGGTGGGGTCGAGCACGTCTATTTTGAGGGTGCCCGCCTTCAGGCATTCCACGACGTGCTTGCCAACGAGCTGGAAGTTGTTGCCGTTGGCGCCCGGGAACGACCCGCTCCAAAGAATGTACTCGGCTCCGTCGATGTCCGACACCGTTGCCGAGCCGCTCTTGTACAGCGACGTCGCGCCGCCTGCCGCAGCGCAGCTGGAATTGTGGCCCATCGAGTTCATCGTCCCGAAAGTGGACGCGAAGCGCGTCTTCAGCCCGCCTCTGCCGTCGCCGCGCGAAGACCACATGAGAAGCTGGTTCGACTTCGGCCCCAAGCCGGGCTGTTCGGGCTGCCGACCAGCTCGTCGACCGCGACGGTGTCGTTCTCGTTGACGATC
>CALVQS010000114.1 GCA_944358165.1 uncultured Bacilli bacterium
CCGTCCTTGTAACCCAGAAGGCGACGGATCTCAGTGGCATCCTCCATGCCCATGAGGCGCAAAAGCGTCTCGGCCTTCTCATAGGACAGATCGCGCACGATGTCGGCGGCGTCGTCGGGGTCCATGCTGCCCAAAAGGCCCGCCGCCCGCGCGTCGTCCAGTTCGCCGATGAATTCCGCCTGGTATTCGTCCTCCATTTCGGAAATGGCCTCGGTGGCGCGCGCGTCGTCCAGGTGTTGGAACACGTTGGCGCGCTGCTGGGGGTCCAGCTGCTCCAGGATGTCGGCCACGTCGGCGGGATGCAGCTCGTCCAAGCGTTTGTGCGTCACCGAAAGCTGCACTTCGGAAAGGTCGCGATCCAGCAGGTCCATGTAGTTCCATGCGATGATCTGCTCGTCTATGCGCTTGCCGAACGCCTTCGCCACGGCAACCACGGCGCGTTCGAGCCACGGCGCCAGCCCGCGCAGGATGCCGCGCGTGCCCACCTCGGCGCCCAGCAGGCGCAGCTGCGTGCCCGACTGCGAGAGCTTGAGGTCGTTCACGCGCACGACCTTCATGCCCTGCGTGTCAACGATCTGCCGGTTCAGCAGGTCGCGCGCCAGCAGCACCTCGTCGGGTTGCAGGTAGCTGAAGCGGATGTCGTGCGATTCCACCGACAGCGTGATGCCGTCCTCGTCGAACTCGTTGACGTACTTGCGCCACGAGATCATGAACGGCACCTTGCCGGGCCCCTGAAACGCCAGACTGGTGATGTGGGGAAACACTTCGCCCGTGGAAATGGCCAAATCGGAGATCGTGCCGATCTTCTCGCCGCGCATGTCCACGACGGGTTTCCCCATCATTTGAGAAAGATAAAGCATACGGTTCCCTTACGTGTTGGGCGTCGGGCCGTCCCGCTTGCGTCCGGGTGCCGTGCGCCGCGCGTTCGGGCGCGCTGGCATGCGGGTTCAAGGGAGGGGCCGCTTGACGCGTCGCAGTCGTCCTTCGACTGCCGGCGCGCGGGGCTGGGGCGTTTCGTTCGGGGCGCGGGCCGCCGCGCAGTGTGCGGGCGAACCCTTGCGTGCCCCCGAGGTGCCAGCCGCTTCCGCGTAAGGGAAGTCGAAGGTTACATACTGTGAGGCTTCGGTTTTCGAACCTTCAAGTACGTTTCCTTTCCTCGGTCTTCGCGCCGGCGCCATGGCCGGGCGCGTGTTTGTGCGCCGCTGACGAGCGGCGCGGCTACCGCATGATACCGGCATTTCCGGGGGAATGCAAGAAAGCCGCCGGTAAAGTCTTGGCAAAGCCCCCATTTGCCACGCGAAAGGGCGCAACGCGGCACGCGCGGAGCATGCTCCCGCCGGCGCGTTGCGGGGATGGAGCCGTATTTCCGTCCCTCAGAAAATCGGCAGTTCTTTGTACTCCATGGCTCCTCGCTATAATTAACGGGCGGTTTCGCATCCGTTATTTATAAAAAACAGCAATTAGTATAATTAACGGGCTTTCTCCGATCAACTGTTGGTACTGAGCGGCGTGACGTGTAAACAACGGGTGCGCGCTGCGAAGCCCTGGCGTGCGGTGGCGGGGCGTTAGGCCAAGTAGGTCATCAGGGCGGCTTCGATGCGCTTGGTGTCAACGGGTTTGGAAACGAAGCCGTCCATGCCTGCCGCAAGGGCCTGGTTCCGGTCTTCCACGAAGGCGTTGGCGGTCATGGCCACGATGGGCGGACGCCGCCGCCGGCTTTCGCGGCACGCCGAGCAAATGGCGCGCGTTGCCTCGAAACCGTCCATGACCGGCATCTTCACGTCCATGAACACGAGGTCGTAATAGTCTTCCGGCGCGCCCGTCACCAAATCGAGCGCCTCCTTGCCGTCGCGCGCCGATTCCACCTGCACGCCGTATTCCCCCAGAAGCTCGCTCACTATCTCGCGGTTCAAGTCGTTGTCTTCGGCAAGCAGCACGCGCCCCTGCAGGTCGGGGCGGGCCGCTGCGCCGGCTTCCTCCCGGCGTCCCGCGTCCTCGGCCGTCGCGAGCGTCAAGGTGACCGCGAACCGGGAACCCACGCCCAGTTCGCTTTCGATGGCGATGTCGCCGTCCATCATGTCAACGATGTGCTTCACGATGGCCATGCCCAAACCCGTTCCCTCGCATGCGCCGCCGCCGGCTTCCTCGCGTTCGTAGGGAGTGAATATCCTTTTCACGAACTCCGGGTCCATGCCAATGCCGGTGTCTTCCACAACCAGCCGGTACACGGCGCATTGCGGCTGGCCGGATGGCTTTTCTTCAACGGACACGCGCACGGCGCCTTCGGGCGCGGTGTATTTCACGGCGTTGCTGGAAAGGTTCAGCAGCACCTGCTTCATGCGCAGGGCGTCGCCGACGACGCGCGCATGCTCTATGTCGGTGGTCACCGTCAGCTGTTGGCGCTTGTCTTTGGCCTGTGGCTGGATGAGCGTGACCAGGTCGTTGACGAGCGCAAGTAGGTCGAACTCGCGCTCGTCGAGCAGCAGCTTGCCGTTTTCTATCTTGCTCAAGTCGAGCACGTCGTTTATCAGGCCCAGCAGGTGGTGGGACGAGCAGTCTATTTTCTCCAGACAGGTTTCCACTTTGTCCTGGTCGTTGGTGTGGGCCTTCGCGATGCAGGTCAGTCCCATGACGGCGTTCAGGGGCGTGCGGATGTCGTGGGAAACGCTCGAGAGGAACTGGGACTTCGCCACGTTGGCGTTCTCGGCTTGCAGCAGCGCCTTCTGCAGGTCTTCGATGCGGTGCTGCTGGCGCCTTCCCATTCGGGCGAGGTGCACTGCGAAGCCGGCTAGAAGCGCAAGGGCGGCGGCCATGAGCACGGTTGCGAGGAGGGCGGGGGATTCGAGGAGGGAGAGGGAGGCGGGCCAGTTCGTTTGAGGAGCGTTTTGTGTGCTTGGGTCTGCTGTGAAAAGGGGTCTTGCATTGCCGAGTGTTGCGAGTAGGACGAGGAACATGCCAAGTGCCACGAGGGAAACGACGAGGGGCTTGTGGCCAAGCCGGTTGCCTTCTTTGGCGGCGAGCAGCTGCTGCGGCTCGGTTTCGGTCATGCCGTGACCTCCGTTCCGCCGATTTCGCGGCGATTGCGCATGTCGGACGGGCGCAGGCCGCGCCCCGCATGCAAGGTCGTCCGGCCGCACGTGGGGAGCCGGACGCTGAGACATCGATCAGCATAATGGAGACGGCGGCACAATACAATACAGGGGAAAGATAATTTACGTGACAGAACAGTGACACTTTCCCCACGCCAGCGTGCCGAAACGTGGCGAGCGCGTGTGCCGTGCGGCGCCGGGGGGGGGCTCGCGGGTGGCGGTCTTGCGGGCGGGCGGGGGGTACCAGGCATGCGAACGCCGTGCGGCGCCTGTGGGCGGCGCATGCGGGCAGCGGCGGCCTTGCGCGCATGCGGGCGCGCCCCATTCCGCCCGGGTGTGCAGGTTGTGCGCATGCGCGCTGCCGGTTGCTTGACATCTTGCGGCGGCGGACTACAATCTCTGTTTAGC
>CALVQS010000115.1 GCA_944358165.1 uncultured Bacilli bacterium
CGGGCGCGCGCGGCGGCCGGCGGGGCGCGCGGCGGCCGGCGGGGCGTCCGCGCGGTGACGCCCGCGGCGCACGCCACCGCGTGCCCGCGGATCCCGCACCCCCCGCCGCCCTTGTGTCCTTCTTCTCATTTTACCCGGCTATCTTCATAACCGATAGCAAATCATCAAAACATCGAATGACCCCAAAGGTTGTGTTTGGCCGGGATTCGTGGTTTCATGCAATACGCTGTCAACGACCACCCAAGGAGTACGCATGGCCACGAAGAACATTCCCTACGATCAGAAATACTATGATCCCGAAATAGAGTGCATGCCGCGTCCCGAGCTGGAAGCCCTGCAACTGGAGCGGCTGCAGGCCATGGTGAGCTACGCCTACGAGAACACGGTGTACTACAAGCGCGCGTTCGACGAGGCCGGCGTGAAACCGAGCGACATCAAGACGCTGGCGGACATCCAGAAGTTCCCCTTCATCGACAAGAAGACCGAGCGGGAGACGCAGCACGTGGGCAGCTTCTTCGGCGAGATGTGCTCCGTCCCCGAGGAGGAAGTGGTGTTCATGGCCACATCCTCCGGCTCCACGGGCGTGCCCACGGTGAGTCCCTTCACGCAGGAGGACTTCGACCTGTGGCAAGACACCGAGGCGCGCCTGTTCTGGCAGGCCGGCATGCGCCCGAACGACCGCTACGTGCACGGCCTGAACTTCGCGCTGTACGTGGGCGGTCCCGACGTCATCGGCGCGCAGCGCTTGGGCGCGCTGGCCATTTGGGTGGGCGCCGTGCCGTCCGACCGGCTGCTGTTCGTGCTGAAGCAGTACCAGCCCACGGTCATTTGGACGTCGCCCAGCTATGCGTGGACGTTGGGGGAGAAGGCGAAGGAGAAGGGCTACGACCCCAAGACCGACTTCTCCATCCACACCATCATCGTGGCGGGCGAGCCGGGCGGCTCCATCAAGAGCACGCGCGAGGCCATCGAAGATTTGTGGGGCGCGAAGGTGGTGGACTTCTTCGGCCTTTCCGACATCTACGGGGCCTGCGCGGCCATGTGCGAGGCGAAGGACGGCCTGCACATCGTGGAGGACCAGATTCTGGTGGAAACGGTGGACCCCGCAACGGGCGAAGTGCTGGAGCCGGGGCAGACCGGGGAGCTGGTGTACACGACCCTGATGAAGAAGGCGCGCCCGATGATCCGCTTCCGCACGGGCGACATCGGCTACGTGTCCAACGAGAAGTGCTCCTGCGGCCGCACGCTGGCGCGCATCCACGTGACGGGGCGCAAGGACGAGATGTTCATCGTGGGCGCCGTCAACGTGTTCCCCAGCGACGTGGAATACGTGGTGCGCGGCGAGAAGGGCCTGACGGGCGAGTACTCCATCCGCGTGTACAACCAGAACTACACCACCAAGTACGAGGTGTCGGTGGAGCGCGCTCAGGGCTCGGACGAGTCTTACGACGCCGTGGCCAAGCGCGTGGAGGCGGCGCTCAAGGCCCACACGGGCGTGCGTCCGGCCAAGGTCATCGTCTACGACGCCGGCAAACTGGGAACCTCCAGCGAGCACAAGGCGTCCCGCTTCGTGGACGAGAGGGAATAGGGGTTCCGCCGTTCTGCGAGTGGCGGAACCCGCCGACGTTGCGGAAACCCTCGCTGACTTGCTACGCCAACCGGAAAGGTAGAAACCGCGAGGGCTTTTCTTGCCGGTTGGCCCGCCGGGGAGGTATGATCTTATTGGAAAGGGAGACTCACCGAAAGGATGCGCCCATGACCACCGAAACCACTTTCGCCGTTTCCGGACAGCACTACCTGTTCAACGTGCAGACCTTCGCCCATGTGGTGCTGGCGCTGGGCGGCGACGCCTATTCCTACGCGCTGCGCGACCGCACGACGCAGGGCGTCATCGACGACGTTGCAAGCGGCACGAGCGAACTGGGCGTTCTGTTCCAGACCTCGGCCACGGCCGATGCGGTGAACGCCGCGCTGGCCGAGGCCGGCTTGGAGTTCGTGGAGCTCATACAGTCCGCCCCGCGCGTGGCGCTTCCCAAGAGCCATCCCATGGTGAACGCCGAAAGCCTTTCGCTGCGCGACATGGAAGACTACCCCTACCTGTACTTCGAGCAGGACGCCGACTCCCCGGTGGCGTTCGCCGAGGAAGCGCTGGCCGACGTGCCGCGCGCCAAGAGCATCGCCTGCACCGACCGCGCGTCTTTGTCGGAACTGATCGTGGCGCTGAATGGCTATACGGTGACCAGCGGCATTCTGGTGGGCATCTCCGACGGCGCCGGCTTGAACACCGTGCCGCTGGAAACCGACGTGAAGCTGCACTTGGGGTACGTGGTGAAGAAGGACGCCGCGCTGAGCGAGGCGGGCCGCCGCTTCGTGGACACGTTGGAGAAGAACCTCGAGCGCTACGCGCGGTTCTAGCCAGCGGGCGCGGCGGGTCGGCCGCAGGCTGGCTGCAGGTTGCCGCCTGCGGGTTGCAGCCAGCGGTCCGCAGTCTGCGGGCCGCAGCGCCGTGTCGCCGCGCGTTGGCGCAGCAAACAAGAACAGGGAGGGCGTCCGCGCGTATGCGCCGGGTGCCCTCCCTGTTCTTGTTTGCTGCGCGGCCTTACGCCGGCAGCTGCCTTTCGTCGCGATCGTCCTGGTTGTCCTGCGCGCCTGCGCCGCGCCGCGCGTGCGCGCCCGATTCCCACTTCGCGTGCACCTTCTCGCGGCGCTCCCGCTCCGCGCGCACTTCGCTTGGGCGCAGGCGCGCGGGCTGTTCCTCGGCCAGCTTGTCCTGCCGCGCGAATTCCAGTCGGATGCCGATGTACTCCGAAACCAGCAGAACCAGCAGGATGCACATGACAATGAGGTAGCCTATCACGGCCCCCGGCAGTCCGGTGTAGTTCACCAGCAGGATGGGCACGAACAGCGAGAAGCCGAACGTGATGAGGTACAGGCGCATGACCTCCTTTTGCCGGCGCAGCACGGTGATGACCTGGTAGAGGAAGTCGATGGCCGCCGTCACGCCGCCCGCCGCGAGCATGATGAAGCACAGCCCGCGGAACGGCTCGAAGTCCAGCCCGTACATGAAGCTCATGACTGGAATGCCGATCCACCCCATGACCAGGGCCACCACAAGGGTGATGGCGACGATGACGAGCACGATGACCACGATGCTCAGGTCGAACCGCCGCCGTTTTTCCGGGTCGGCCCACGTTTCGGCCATGCGCACGAGCAGCGGCTTGTATATCAGGCCGATGGTGAGCAGGATCATCTGCGCGGGGAAGTACAGCGCGTTGAAGTACAGCTGGTTGTCGTAGCTGAGGACGCCTTCCATGACGAACTTCGGCATGTTGTCGATGAGCGAGTACATGAACAGCGCCACGAACAGGGGGAAGCACTGCTTGAACAGCGACAGGATGCCC
>CALVQS010000116.1 GCA_944358165.1 uncultured Bacilli bacterium
ACCATCCGCGCCGCGTGGCGCACTGCATCCGCGGCGCGCCGCCTGCTGCACGCCATGCGCCCGCCGCACGCCGCACTACAGGGAGTCGATGTAGTTCAGGAGGTCTTCCTGCGAGGAAACGCCGATCTTGCGGTAGATATTCCGCGCGTGCGTGCGCACGGTCGCCTCGGAAATGTAGGCGCTTTCCGCAATGAATCCGTAGCTGTGCCCGCGGCTCAGCAGGGTGAGCATTTCGGCTTCGCGCGGCGTGAGGGCGTGGGTTTCCGCAACCGCCTTGCAGCGCGACGCAATGTACGTCTCAACGATGCTTCTTTCCTGCTTGCGCGCCATCGGCTCTTCCGACCCGTCCACTGCCAAGAACACCACCGTGGCGCACAAATACGCGACGAACATGATGATTGCCACCACGTTCGCCGCCGTGCCCACTGCATGGTGAATGGCGAAGCCCACAAGCGACATGCCCGCCACGAAGGCGAGGCATCCGCCAAACGCCACGCCCGTGGGAAGCCCGGAAGCGCGCGCAGATGCCAGCAGAAGCGACCACGTGCACACGATGAGCGCCGCCGAGCCGCCGTTTTGCAAGTTCGCCACCAGCGCGTTCCACCCTGCAGAACCTATGTCGTCGAACAGCGGCGTGATCACGAAAAGCGCCGCTACCACGGGCATGACCACCCAGAAGAAGCGCTTCGCTTCGGCGTAGCCCTGAAGACGCCGGGCCGCGCACGCCATTCCGCCTGCCACGATAAGGGGGCCGACAAACCCCACGTTTCCCCAGATCGAACTACTGCCTGACACATGCGTGGGAGCTTCTTGCGCCCACAGCAGCCCTAGCAGGAAGGCACACACCGCCAAGCCGCACAAGGCCGCCCACGAGGGCCGCAGAAGCGCCACCAGGCGATGCCGCTTCCCCAAGGGCTCCAACCCCGCGTCGGCGCCCTGCCGCCCCTGCTCCCCGGCAAACGCGTGGGCGCCGGAGCCGGCGGACGCACATGCGCCGGGGGCGGACGCACGCGTGCCAAGGCCGGCAGGCGCGCGCTTTTCGGCCAACCCCGTCCCCTCGGCTGCCGCATGCCCCCCGGCAGGCTCCCTCCTGCCGGCCGGCACCTGCCCGCCTGCGGAATCCTGCAGGGCGAACACCACCGAAACCGCAGACAGCGCCAGCAGCACGACGACGCACAGCGCCATGGGAAGTCCCGAAGGCGCCCACTGCCCAACGGCCGCCAACGCCACTCCCCAAAGAAGCGAAAGGGAGCCTTTCCTGAAAGCCTCCACGAAAGAAAGCGCCGCATAGGCGGAAGTCCAAACCAGCGCCAGAGAAAGGCAGCCCACGCCGAAAGCGACCCCCGCCGCGCCATGCGCCCCGTCTGAAAGCGCCGCGGAAGACCCCTGCATCTGCCTCATGAGGCCGCCGACGGCACACGCAAGCGCCACGATGGCCGCCACAACGCCCACCAGCGAATGCACCGCAAGGCCCCGGCGGCGGGCAAGCACGCCAACCGCAACCGCCCCCGCGCCGGCAGCGACCATGCCCAAGGAGCAGCCTGCGAAAAACACGTTCGCCCCGCTCTCCCATCGGGCCACGCTCCCCACATGCCCAATGGCCACCAAATACGCCGCGAACAGCGCGCCGAAGCCGAGGTAGCACGCCCCCTTCCCATTCGGGCGGCGGCCATCCTCCCGTTCAGGCCGGGGCCTTTCGTCTGGCGAAGCCTCCCGTATGGCACGCATGCGCGCTTCCCCTTCCCCGTCGTGCGCCTTGCCAGCCACTATACCAGATTGGGAAAGGGCCTGCGCTATAATGGAGGGCGCGGGCAAGCCGGAACGATCTGGACTCGGCGGAAAGCCTGCGGAAAGTCCCGCAGAAGGTCCCACGGGCATGGCCGACTGCTCGGCCAATCACCCAGCAGGACGCCCAACCGGGCAGTCGGCCAACCGCCCGCACCACGTTATAAGGAGCACGAGACATGCCCGACGCCACGCGTCCCCAATCACCCGAAGAAGCGTCCAACAGCATGCAGTCCCGGCCATCCGGGGCCGCCGGCGAAATGGGCGCCAGCGCCGCCGCTCCCGACGCCGCCGCCGTCGATGGCGGCGGCGCCACCGATGACACCGCCGCCGCTCCCGACGCCATACCGCTGGAAGACGCGTTCACGTTCAACGAACCTAATGAGGCGGGCATGTCAACGGCCCTGTTCTACGCCTTCAACACCGTCATCACCCTGCAGGCGTTCGGAAACGCCGCCCGCGTGCGCGCCGCCATGGAGGAGGCGCGCGACCGCTGCCGGTTCTTCGAGCGGCTTTTCTCCCGCACGCTGCCCCATTCCGACATCGCCCGCCTGAACGCAGCCGCCGGGGCGGCGGTGGAAATCCACCCGGAAACGCTGCGGCTGCTGCAGGCCGCGCAGCGCTACTGCGCCCTCAGCCAGGGCGCCTTCGACATCACCATTGGCGCGGCGGCGCGGCTGTGGAACTTCCACACGGGCGCCATGCCCTCCGAACAGGAACTTGCGCAGGCGGTTCGCCACGTGAACTGGGAAGCGCTCCACGTGTGGGAGGAAGCGCCGACGGCAGGGGCTGATGCAGGCAGCGCGAGCGCGGGGGCGGGCGTAGGCGGTGCGATCGCGGGGGCGAAAACGCCGCAGTCGCAGGGGGCTGTCGCAAGCGCGGGTCGCCCGGAGACGCACCCGACGGCCCCGGACGCACCGGAAGCGCCGACACGCTGCTTCGCCCGCCTCGACGACCCGCACGCGGGAGTGGACGCAGGCGGCATTGCCAAGGGCTACATTGCCGACGACCTCGCCAACCTGTTCGCGCAGCGCGGCCTTGAGGCCTTCGTCGTGAACCTGGGCGGCAACGTGGTGGCCCACGGCACGAAGCCGGACGGGACGGCATGGAAGATAGGCCTGCAGGACCCCAAGCGCAAGGACGGCATTCTGGGCGCCATCCAGCTGACCGACGCCTCGGCCGTGACCAGCGGGGTGTACGAACGCGGCTTCGAGCGCGCCGGCAGGCTCTACCACCACATCCTGTGCCCGCGCACGGGCATGCCCGCGGAAACCGACGCCGCGGGCGTCACGGTGGTGGC
>CALVQS010000117.1 GCA_944358165.1 uncultured Bacilli bacterium
CTTCCCGCCTTTTCCTTCAGATAGCTCCCTGTGAAAGCCGCATCGAGAGGCTCCGGCCCCAACTTGGCCATCCCCGTCACCGCATCTTCTTCCCCCGGTGCAAGGTACCAGAACCTCCCGAAGCGGCGGGGATCCACGTAGCGCACCTCCATGCCGTCGGAGAGCCCCATGACAAGATGGGTGTGCTTCTGCACGGGAAAATTGGCGGGAAGAACGAGCAGATGCCCCGTCATGCGCAGATGCAAGACGATGGTTCCCCCGTCCCCAAGCGCCATGGTCAGGAACTTCCCGCGCCTTCCCATGCCCACGATCTCGCGCCCCTCAACCGCCGACGCAAACCCATCGGGGCCCGGATGGGCGACAATTTGGGGCTGGGCGATGGCAACGGACGCCACCCTGCGCCCCCTCAACTGCGGCTCGAGAACCCTTCGCACCGCTTCCACTTCGGGCATTTCCGGCATGGCCTACCACCTCGTCTCCAGCGAGGTCTGAAAACCTTCGCCTTTCCAGCACCCGAAATGGAGGTGTCCCTTCACATCGGCGGAATACTGCCTCGGAAGCGCCTCGGCCGGATCGGGATGCCCGATGCCGACGAAGCAGGGGATCATCCATCCGCCGGGCACGCCCAGCGCCTCCCTCACCACGTCATGCTCTTTGTTGAGCGGTATGCGCAAAGAGCAGCCGAGTCCCTCGTTGGTCGCGGCAAGAAGCATGTTTTCCACCACGCACCATGCATCCGCAAAGGGGTTGAGCTTGCTGACCCATTCGGCGTTCAGGCGATTGCAGCGAAAGAGCGGCACGACCACCCACGGGCACTCGACGAGCATGGTGTATTGGTAGCGCATCGCATAGACGTACATCTCTTGGGAAAGGTTGAGGTTGCGTCCTTCGTAGCGACGCTCGTCGAACCGCGCCACGACGCCCTTCGCGTACTTGAACGCCCGCTCCTTCTCCTCGCGGCTACGCAGGACGACGAACTGCCAGTTGCGGTTGTGGTCCCACGTGGGCGCCTTCATTCCCGCTTCCATGACCCGATTCACGCTCTCGAACGGGACGTCCTCGTCCGTGAACTGCCGCACCGTGCGCCTCTTGTCGATCACTTCGTTGAATTCCACGGCGCGCTACCATTCGTTCCAGTGGACGTTCTTGGCCACGGTGGCCTCAACCTGGGCGGGAACCTCTGCGTCGGGGGCGGGATGCCCCAGCATGACGAGGGCCGGCAGCTGGTAGTCCTTCTTGGGCTGGATGAGCGCGGCAATCTGCTCGGGCTCCTTCTTCACGGGGATGTGCACCACCGAACCCAGGCCCTCAGCCGTGGCCGCCAGCAGCATGTTCTCGATGACGCACCACGCCGCGCCGAAGTCGTTCAACGCGTAAGTACCCTGCGGCCCGTCGAGGGCATACTTGCACTTGAAGTAGGGCAGCACCACGGCCGCTGCCTCCTCGATCATGGTGCGCTGGCGCGGGAAGGCGATCTTGAACATCTCCTGCTGGGGCGACTTCGGCTCCTTTACGCGACACGGATAGGGCTTCACGATCTGCGCGAGTTCGTGGATGCGGTCGCGGTCGGCAAGAACCACCAACTCCCAGCGCCGCTGATGGTCGGACGACGGCGCCGCAAGCCCCGCCTCGAGCACGCGCTCCAACACCTCGCGCGCAATGGGCGCGTCGGTGAACTGCCGAATGCTGCGCCGCCTGTTGACTGTCTCGTAGAATTCCATCGTTGCTTCCTTTCGCTTCCTCTGTCTTCCCGTTCGCGCAGCCCTATGCGCGCCCGCGAGATCTCGTTTTCCGGCCGCGCGCACCCTCTCATGTTTGCGAATCCGGCTCTTTCGCAGAAGGGCCTTCCTGCACAGCCTTTCCGAACAGGCCGTATATCGCGCTTTTCACAGATCCTCCTTTCTAGTATCGAACCGGCTACTCCGGGTCGCGCTCGTTCGTATTTTGCACGAGCGCCTTCAGGTTCTTCGTGAAAGTGCGCGAGAGGGCCACCAATTGCTCCTGTTCCTCGGGCGAAAAGAGGGCCATCGCGTTGTCCTCCGAAAGCGTGATGTGGCGCACCGGGTATTCCGCCCACGCGCGCCCCGCCCCGGTCAGGCGCACCACTTTCGCGCGGGCATCGGATTCGCTTGCCGCCAGCTCCACCCGCCCTTCGGCGAGCAGCTTCTTCACGATAAGGCTCACCGTCTGCTTCGAGTGGTGCACGGCGTCGCAGATCTCGCGCTGCGTGAGGCCGTCCTCGGCGTAGTAGAGCGCGTTGACCACCAGCAGCGTGTTCATGGTCATGCCGCAGCTCTTCGCGAAAGCGTCGTAAAGGGCGAACTGCTCGTCGCGAAACTTGCAGTAGAGGAAGGCGTTGCGCCGCGCCTGCCTGTCTGCTTCGTGCATGGCCGCCCTCCTCGCTCCTGTCGCTCTCGGTTTTTAGTCAAATAATTGACTTAATTATGCGGAAGGGTGAGCGCCGTGTCAAGATGCGCGCCAACGAGAAGCCGTGAAAGCCGGCGCAGCTCGGCAAAGCACCCGGCAAGGCAGCCGGCAAGACAACCTGCCAGAAAAACCTGGGGCCACTGTTTCTGATTTCAAGCACATTCCGGCAAGGCTGGCTATAGCCTATGTCCCATGAACAAGACGGCTATCAGAAACA
>CALVQS010000118.1 GCA_944358165.1 uncultured Bacilli bacterium
CTATTGGGGTGCAGGATAGGCCACGGCGCGCCCGTTGCCATTGCGGCTGCTTCGGTATTCGGGTGCATACCCAACTATTGACGATGCCCCACCTTGGGAAACGCGGGGAGATGCCGAAAGATCAGCCTCGCGCGCATCTATCGGCAGCCCCGCGCGCACCACCCGGTAGGTATGCGCGGCCAAGCGGGAAAGTGCCTAATACCCGAAGCCCGACACGGGCGGAACCCGCCTCATTCCTCCCCGTAGAGCTTGGTGCTTTCGATGAGATCCAGAAGCTCCTGGCGCGAATGCACGCCGGTCTTGCGGTAGATGTTGCGGATGTGGGTCTGCGCCGTGCTGAGCGAGATGGTGAGCGCCTGTTCGATGTATTTGGCATTGCGCCCCTGCGACACCAGCATGAGCACCTCGTACTGCCGCTCGGACAGGCCGCACTGTTCGCTCACGGCACGGCAGCGGCGTTTCCAAAGCCCCTTCGCCTCGGGCAGCGACGCACGGCCGTCGTCGTCCACCATGCCTTCCTCGGGAAAGCGCGCCTTGTGGCAAAACGACGCCAGGAAGCAGTACGCCATGGCTATGGCCACGCTCGCCTGGACGGCCGGCGCGAAGCCCTCCCCCGCCAGGGCTGAAACGCCGAAACCGCAGGACAATCCCGTCAGAAGGCCCAGATAGTCCAGCAGGCGCGCCTTGCCGAACGTGCGCGGCAGGGAAAGCCGCGACATGCGCGCGTGCTCGGCCAAGGCGGCAAGACCGAATATGGAATACGTGGTGGCGATGGCCGCCAGAAGGCACAGCGCCACCACCTGCACCACGTTCCCAAACAAAAACAGGGAGGCGAAGCAGAGCGTGGTCAAAGGCGGCGTGAAGGGCGACACGCTGCGCTCGGTGACCCGGCGCTTCCAGGAGAAGTCGATGGCGAGCAGGGCGGCCGTGGCCATGCCCACGCCCACGCACAGGGCGCGCGTGGACGCGTCCGGCGCGCAGGCGAGCACGAAACCCCACTCGAAGCTGTTCATTGCCAGCATCACGGCCGACGTCCACAGGATCTTCGAGCGCTTGTCCGATTCGCGGTTGCCCACCACGGCGGGCAGCACGGCGTCGGGGCGCGTTTTCATGAGCACCGCCATGCCCAGCCACGACACGCCGCCCGTCAGCACGGCCATGGCCCGCACGGCGGCGTCCACCATGAAGCCCTCCACAAGGCAGCCGAACAGCCCCACCGCCGCGCCCAGCGAAACGAAGACGAGCACCGTGTGGTGCGGCTGCCCATGCACGAAGGCGAACCACAGCGTGGACAGCGCCGCCACGCCCACGGCGGCGATGCAGTCGAGCGCCAGCGCCACTTGCGCGGGCAGCGCCGGCACCCACAGGGCCGCCGTCAACGCGACCACGCCCAGCGCCGCCACGCCCGCCAGCACGCGGCACTTCCCCTTCGCCAAGGCGTGCGCCCCCAGATAGATGGCCAGAAAGGCAGCAGCCATGGACAGCGCGGACGCCAGGCGCAGGAGCGTGGCCTGCCCACTGCCGCCCGCCATCAAATCCGGCGCCACGATGTAGAACCCCAGCAGGTACGACACGAGCGACGCGAAGCCCAGGAAGCCTATGAGCGAATCGACGCCCAGCTTCATGGCGCCCAAGGCCGACGCGTTCTTTTCGGGAGACGGCGTCACAGGCGGCCTCCCTCGTCAAGGCGCCACGCTTCCACCAGGTCCATCAGGTCCTGCTGGGAGTGCGTCTCGGTCTTCTTGTAGATGGAGTAGATGTGGGCCTTCGCCGTGTGCTGGGAAATGACCAGCTGCTTTTGGATGTAGGCGGCGTTGCGCCCCTTCGCCAGCAGGTGCAGGACTTCGGTCTGCCGGGCCGTCAGGCCGTAGTGCTCGGACACCGCGGCGCACTTCTGCTGGAAGTAGTTCTTGGCCTCTTCCTCGTGGAGAGCCTCCCCCCGCAGGATCTCGCCCGCCGGGCCAATGCGCACCACGCTGGAGACCGGCTCGTCTTCGCCGGGGTAGAAGCTCTTCGTGCTGAGCGTGGTGGACACCAGAATGAAGAACATGACGATGACGACCACGGACGCCTGCAGGGTCATGTCGCCGAACGCCCCGCTCGTGAACGCCAGCCACCCCGCGCCCAGCCCCAGGAGCAGGCCGATGACCGCATAGAGGCGCGCACCGGCGAAGGTGCGCACGGCCGAAAGGCGGCAGCGCACGACGTGCTCGCACGTGGCGAAGATGGCGCTCGCATACGGCAGGAGGGCAAAGGCGAAGGCGAGCAGGCAAGGCCAGCCGCGCAGCTGGGCCGGCAGGAACAGGAGCGTCAGGATGCAGGCCGCCAGCACCGGCAGGAACAGCCTGCGGATGAACGACTCCTTCAGCACGAGGGACTTCAGCGAGTCCACGAGCAGCAGCACGACCACGACGAGGCACAGGCCCTCGAGGACGAGCGACAGCACGGGCGTGCGCACGTCGGGCAGCAGAAGGCCGTACAGGGCGAACCCCTGCGCCACCGACCCCATCACCGTCAGAAGCGAAGGCTTCCACGTTATCTGCAGCCGTCCGTCCGATTCCTTGGC
>CALVQS010000119.1 GCA_944358165.1 uncultured Bacilli bacterium
GTGCACGACCCCCGCGTGCTGGTGTTCGATGAACCCTGCACCGGGCTGGACCCGCAAGGCATGTTCCATGTGCGCCGCACCATGCGCCAGCTTGCGCGGGAAGGCCGCGCGATCATTCTGGTCACCCATTATCCCGAAGACATCATTCCCGAAATAGAGCGCCTCGTGTTCGTGAAGTCCGGTCGGATATTCGCAACGGGCAAGAAGGAAGACCTGCTCACCGATGCGCACTTGAGCGCGCTTTTCGACGTTCCGCTTCGCGTTCTTCGCCAGGGGGACGCGTTCGCCCTCGCCAGTGCCTGCTGATGGGGCCTCGGGCGTGCCTGCCCGCGCGCTCCCGCCCCTTGCTTCCCGTCTTGCCTCGTTCGACCTCGCCAGTGCCTGCTAGCGCCGGCGCCGCGTGTTTCCGTCTCTCGTTCCCGCTCCTGCCCCGTTGCCCGCCCGCCCGTCGTCGGGTGCTTTGCGTCCTTTCCGATTGCGGAGCCGGCGTTGCTTGCGTTTTCGCCAAAGCCATGCCTTTTGGCGTGCCAGCAGATGTACCAGAAACGAAAAGGCCAGACACTCAAGCGTCTGACCTCGTGTTTTGCACTGGCGGAGGAGGAGGGATTCGAACCCTCGTTACCCGGGTTACGGGTAAAACGGTTTTCGAGACCGCCGCATTCAACCACTCTGCCACCCCTCCGCATGGGATGTGGCCGCAAGGTTTTCTCCAACGGCCATGGACAAGCTTGGGAAGCTGTCCAGCGAACCGGTTCCGCAACCGATCAAAAGGGCTGGGAAACCGGGCTCTGTATTAGGTTTTCATGGCGGAGAGACGGGGATTCGAACCCCGGATACGCTTTTGGCGCATACACGATTTCCAATCGTGCTCCTTCGGCCAGCTCGGACATCTCTCCGCTTCGCCATAGCGCTGCATCTTCAGACGAAGCAGCAGCTAAGTAGTATACAACAGCCGCAAAGCGCTCACAAGCGGAGAAATGTCGCCCGGAAAAATTCCAAAAGAAGCCGCATGAAGAAGGGCCGTTGTGAGACTGCGGGAAAGGGCTTGTGGCAAGCCGAGCCGGCTTTTGCGTCTGGGGCAAATACGGGCCGCCCCGCCGCCATGTGGGCTCCGTCCCGGCGGCACGCCCGCAGTCCTTTGAAGATACGCCGGATAACCAAGCTGTTGCGTGCTTATTGCCCGCGCAAGGCATACACTAAGCATGTCCTGCGCTTTTGCGATGCGCTCGACGATGGTTGCACACGGACGCGGCCACTGCGTATGAAGTGGCAGGAAGAACAAACGAGGATCAAGCCATGGCTGACCGCATTATCGAAACCACCGCCGAGGAAGTGCCCGAAATTCCCGACACTCTGGAAAAGGTGCTGATGTTCTCGCTCGAAGAGGCCAAGGAAAAGATGGCGCAGGGCGCCGACGTGGTTCCTTTCACGGCGCTTGTGGTGAGGGAGAACCTTTTCATCGAATCGCATCCCGGCGAATCGGCCGAGGAATGCTTCGCCTTTGCCCGCCACACGGTGGAAGGCGCGCGCGGGGCGGAGGCGTATGCGCTGTGTTACGACGGCTATGTGGAAATCGACGACGGCACGCGGGACGCGCTCATTGCCGAAGGCGGCGTGCCCGGCGAAGACGAGGGCTATGCCGTGGGGTACGTGTACACGCTCGACGACGAAGGCCGCCCGACTTTCGAAGGCGAACCCGCCTACATTGGCGAGGCACCGAATTTCATGGCCGACTTGAAGGATGCCAGCGAATACGACGACAGCGAGATTGACGAGAAGTACCTCGACGACTACGACGTCGATCTCGGCGGAGAAGCCGAGGGCGAAGAAGAAGCCGAATAGGAAAAGCGCCGCCCGCCTTCGCGCACGCGGCATGCATGCGCAGGCGGGCGGCTTTGCCGAGGTTTGCGCGGGTTTTTTGCCGGCGAACTTGCGACATTCCGGCGAACGCACGTCGCCTGTCTACCGAACCTACGCCGCCCGCGTGCCGGCTTTTCGCCGCCGCGTGGCGGCGTTTTTGTTGTTTCGGCGAAGCAATCTCGCCGCACTTGGGATGCGAATGCGCCGCCCCGCCGCAGTGCCCGTGCCATCCCGCTGCCGTATGCTCGTTGCCTTGTTGCCGTGCCCGCAGCGCCTGCGTGCCGAATCCGTGCCGACTGCAGGGCGCATCCTCGCCGTTCGAACGCCGAAGCCCCGCTGTTCGCCTTGTCGTCCGTGGCCGGCTTCCCGCCGATCGAATGCTGCGCTTCTGCCGCTTGCATGCGGCTTCCGTGCCGTCCCCTTGCCGTCCATTGGCCATGTTTCTGTCGGATGGCGCTGGTATGATGGCCAAAACAGGGAGTTCGGCACGGTGTAAGGGCCGATCGAGGTTGAAGCGGTGTGTGGTTAAGGTGACGGAGGAAGTTCGCCTTGCCCGAACGGGAAGCGCTCTGCTAGAATAGGCGGGCTAATCCTGCTTCGGGTAGTCTGCCTTCACCAGCCCCGAAGCCGTTAAGTCCAAAGGAGGTGAGCTGATGAAGGCTTATGAACTGTTGTTTTTTGTC
>CALVQS010000120.1 GCA_944358165.1 uncultured Bacilli bacterium
GCTTGTTGCCCACGAAGAACACCGCCGCCGAGCGCGCCTGCGCGCCCGGCGGCGCATCGGCAGCCTGCACGTCCCGCCCGCCAGACGCACCGGCATCGCATGCCGTGCGCATGTCCGCCTCCTGCGCTTCGCGCGCGCGCCCTTTCGGCATGCCGCTTCTCTCCCCCACGTCCCTCACGCTCCCAACGTGGGGCGGATGGCCAGGTTGTAGTACGTCGCCGCGGCGATCATGATGCACCCGACGACGACGCAGGCGACGGCCCATGCCCGCTCGCGGCGCACGTAAGTGGGCC
Source organism: uncultured Bacilli bacterium (assembly GCA_944358165.1). Lineage (GTDB taxonomy): Bacteria > Bacillota_I > Bacilli_A > RF39 > UBA660 > Caccenecus. The sequence continues at coordinate 294 of CALVQS010000120.1, forward strand.
TGTCAACGCCGCGCGCATCGGCCCGGTGGGCAGCGAAGGGCTGCGCCAGCCGCGCGAACGCGAACGTGCCGGCAACCAGCGTGACGCCCACCACCACGGCCACCACCACCGAAAGCGCCGTGCGCTCGGCAAAGGCGGCGTAGAACACGTTGTCGGCGAACAGCCAGATGGGATAGAACAGGACGGTGGCCCACATGCCGTGCGCAGGCCCCCAGATGGGAGGCAGGAACAGCGCGCCTATGTTCAAGGGCGGCAGACCCGAAAGGAATTCCTCTTCGCGCGCCACCTGCTCGTCCGTCAATTCTGCCACTTCGGCTCCTTAGCGTCTTCGCACCTTCGGTTCGGCCCCATTATAGCGAAGCCGCACCCGCCGGGGCGCGCGCAAAGACAAGTGGCCCGTCCCTGCCGGGCCGCGGAAGGGCGGGGGCGAAAGCGGCACCAGAATTCGATTTTCGTGCAAGAATCCGCCTTGGAAAAGCCTCGCGAAGTTTCGCCTCGAAGTTTTCCCAGTTCACCGGTTTTGCCAATGGCACCCAATTGCGATATTGGTCACCCGGATGCACGAAAACCGCATTCCAGTGCCACTTTCGGGGGAAGAAGGCCGAGCGGGAGCCGGTCGAGCGGGGTTCGAGAACTCCCCGGACCCCCGGCCGACAATCCGGAACCGAGCCTTCGGAGGCACCCGTCCGGCAGGCGGCGCGCTTCGGGAGGCGCCCGTCCGGCAGGCGGCGCGCTCCACGGGCCGCGCCGCCGCGCCCTCCCGCGCCCCTGGCCGCCTGCAGGTCGAGAGAAAGCGCACGGGACGAAAGGCACCCGCCCCGCAGGTCAGGCAACTTGCACCACGGGTCGGCACGGCAAGACGGATAGAGAGGGCAGCAACACGAAGCGATCGCGCCGGCTGGAAGCCGGCGCGACAAAGGGCTGCAGGTTGATGCAGCGAGTCAGCAAGAGGAGCTGGGGCACTCGCACCACGAAATGGAGCGCGCCACGCACTTCGGTACGCAAGCCAGCAGGTTGGCATAGTAAGACAGCGAGGGACGGCGAGGCGCCCGGAATTGCCCCGTTCCGCGGCCGAGCGTGCTTTGGCACGTGAGGGCAAGCGGAAAAGGGGCAAGGCCGGGCACCTCGCCGTCCCGCAGCGTCGGGTTGTTGCGCCGGCTGGCAAGCCGGCGCAACAACGGGTTCCGGCGGCCGGAGGCCGCCGGAACAACAGCTAGTGCTTCAGGCCGTCTTCGCCCACGATGGTGTGCTTGTCGGGGTCGGAGACCAAGCCGCCGTGCTCCTTGTGGAAGAACATGAGCAGCGTCGGGGAAATGCCTTCGATGTTGGCCAGGTAGATGTGGATGAACATGAAGACGATGAAGATGTACATCATGAAGTAGTGGATGATGCGCATCGACATGAGGCCGCCCACCAGATCGGTGCCTGCCGCAAAGAACCACACGTCCATCGTCGGCGTCCACAAGCACAGGCCCGTGTAGAACATCACGATGATGAGGATGGGAATCAGCAGGTAGCTGATCTTCTGCGGCACGCCCAGCTTGGCCCCCAACGGGTGGTCCTTCTTGAAGAACAGGTAATAGCGGATCCACGCGCCCAGCTGATGGCGGTTGTCGGCCTGCGGCAGCCAGGTCTTGTAGTCGGTCACCTGCTTGCGGGTGCCGCCCGTCGGCGAGGACTTCACGAAGAAGGCCATGATCACGCGCACGATGCAGTTGATGAACAGCACGAAGCCGCAGAACACGTGCACGCCGCGGGCAATGCCCATGAAGTACGGCCAGAACGGGAAATGGATGGAGAAACCCGTGACGATCAGCAGGATCATGGCCACCAGATTGATCCAGTGCGTGACAACGAACGGCAGGGGATGCGCTTCGCGGTAATGTGCGAGATGTGCCATGCTACTTCACCCCCCAAGGGCTCGTGACGGTTTCGAAGCTCTTGCCCGTGGCCGGCTCGGTCACATGCACGGCGCACGCGGTGCACGGGTCGAAGCTGTGCACGGTGCGCAGCGCGTTGATGGGTTTCTCGATGTCGTTCACCGGCACGCCGATGAGGGATTCCTCCATGGGGCCGGGTTGGCCTTCGGCGTTGTGCGGGGCGGCGTTCCACGTGGTGGGGATGATGATCTGATAGCCTTGGATCTTGCCATCGACCACCTTCTCGCTGTGGTAGCGCGCGCCGCGCGGGGCCTCCCAGAAGCCCGTGCCGTCCCCCGTGACG
>CALVQS010000121.1 GCA_944358165.1 uncultured Bacilli bacterium
CGCTTGCTTCCGGATGTGCTTCGTCACGCAGGGTATAGTTGATGCCTGCCGCCACATAGCCTTTATAACACAGCCATTTTAGTATTTGTTCGTCGCCGGATTTGTCGCCCGCAGTAAAACCACCGGCATGAAGATAAACTACAAGACCATAGTTTTCTTTTGTGTTGTCCGCAGGAACATAGAGGTCAAATTTGTTGGCATCTTTTTCACCATAGGGAATATCCTTATAAACCGTGCCGACTAAATCGTTCCATTCAGCCGTGAAGTCCTTCGTCCAAGACGGCTGAACAAACTTGCTTGCGATGCCTATCCCTACTGCGGCGAGAAACACGCCGATATAAATAAACGCCCACATAATCTTTCTACCTTTCTTTTGTTTTGTTTTTATCATAGGATATTACCTCCGAACATCGTACCGCCCAGTAAGAAATTCAAAAATCCCCTTACCGCCAATCTGCCGAGAACAATGCCGACAATGATGATTATCGCTAAAATTATGAGCCGTTTTTGAATGAGTGTCATTTTTCTATTCCTCCTTTGTTTATTGACTTTGCACAATTTTTGTGATATTATTTCGATGGTACACTTGTATCGCCGTTACAATTATATCTGAACTTTTTATTGCAGTCAATGGGAGGAGAGAAAATGATACAAAAGTCAAAAAATGTATCACCGATGAGCAATGAAGGTAGAAACGCCTATGTGATTGAACATATAAATGAAGCACTTTTCGGTCTGCTTAAAGAAAAATCCCTTAATGAAATTTCCATAAGTGAGATATGCGAAACTGCCGGTGTCGGAAGAATGTCCTTTTACCGTAATTACGAAAACAAAGAGGATGTAATAAAAAAACAACTCCTGCAACTGATACAGGAGTGGGAAAAGGATTATGAGGGTAAAAATGACCCAACCTATTTTTCCGAAAGCCTATTGCGACATTACTATAAGCACAAAGACTTTTATCTGCTTCTTTACAATCAGGGCTTATCCAATATGATTCTCGAAACACTCCGAGTTTCAGTCAAGCTCGAGGAAGCGAATAACAATTTGGAAAGATACGCAAAATCAATGATAGCTGGAATGATTTGGGGATGGATTGACGAATGGATGCGTCAGGGTATGCCCGAAACGCCGGAGGAAATTGTTTTGCTTACCGCCCAACTTAATAAAGAGCAGCCAAAACAATAATCAAAATATGTGAGGAAACCATTATGAAAATCGGATTGGTATTAGAAGGCGGTGCTATGCGTGGAATGTTCACCGCCGGTGTCTTAGACACATTTCTTGATAATGACATCAAGATGGATTCCGTGGTCGGTGTTTCCGCCGGAGCATTGTTCGGTGTAAACTATCTGTCAGGACAAAAAGGCAGAGTAATCCGCTATAACAAGAGGTTTAACAAAGACAAAAACTATATGGGATTTCGCCCCTTGCTTCGTGAGGGTAATATTGTCAGCACAAAATATGCCTACGAAGATGTTCCGAAAACCCTTGACCCCTTTGATGATGAAGCGTACAAAAAGTCCAATATTCCTTTTTATGCTGTGGTTACAAATGTTGCTACCGGAAACCCGGAATACATACAAATAGACAGCGTATTTGAACAGATGGACACTTTAAGAGCGTCCGGCTCTATGCCCTTTGTTTCAAAGCCTGTGGCAATCGGTGACAAGAAATACCTTGACGGAGGAATTGCTGACAGTATTCCTTTTGAATGGCTTTCCGGTCAAGGTTGCGACAAGCTGATTGTAGTTCTTACTCGTGACATGGAATACCGAAAGAGACCGATGTCTCCGATCTTAGTTAAGTTGTACGGACGAAAATACCCCAAAATTGCGGAGAGATTATTACAGCGTCACAATAACTATAATCGTGCCGTGGAAGAATTGAGAAAATGGGAAGCCGGTGGAAAAGCTATGGTGATTCGTCCGTCAAGCCCTATTGAAATCGGGAGAATTGAGAAAAATCCTGATAAGCTGCAAGCGGTATATGAGCTTGGAGTAAAAGACGGCAATGCCAATCTGCAAAAAATTAAAGACTTTATAAAATAAAATCGGAGGTTCCTTATTGCCCTCTTTGAGGAACAAGCTGATAGCACAAGGAAAATACACGGAAGTTGTTGATGAGCTTATGATAAAGATACGGAAATAGCACCGTAACGGTACAATACGCAAAACAGAGGGGGTAAGGTACAAACACCCTGCCCCTCAAAGTATAGGCTCTAAAGACGGCGTAACCAATGGCTGCACCGTCCAAAACAATCAATATTTAATTCAATTACAAGAGCGACCTTGGGGCACCTTCCTTACGGAGGGTGCCCCTACAACAGCCTTTTGACACGCCTATTCAACCAGCGGCGACTTTGAGAAATCAAGGCCGCCGCTTTCATTTTCTTTATGCCTTTATTCGGACAACAACGATTAAATTCATAAAGTGTGTTTTCTGTGTAATCCTCCCTTGACAAATCTCTTTCCAGATATTACATTTGGTGCATTCAAGCGTCTGTTCTTCCAAGGAGATCTCTTGAAAACTTCAAAAAATGCCAAGCTTTCACCGCGTATAAATGTCTCTGTCCAATATGATGTCCCATTTGAAGAAGTTGTCCAGAAGATAACACTACTTTTTGAGACACTGGTGAAGGTCTTCTCTGAAATTAAGAGCAGGGAAAAACGCACCTTTGAAGAGAAGGAGCTTTACGCAATACTGAAGGAGCGGCTGCCCGAGTTTGATATCTCTTCTATTCAGTTGGGGCTCATCCTTGACATGATTACACTAAATGTAGATGAAAATGCCACATTTACTGAGTCACGCAACTCCGTCCGGATACTTCAGAAACGGAAGCAAAAAAACCAAGATGCCTACGAATATCTGATTGGAAACTACTACTCCAGCGTAAAGGACTATATGATTAAATACCTGTATCAATGCCAGCCC
>CALVQS010000122.1 GCA_944358165.1 uncultured Bacilli bacterium
TAAAGATTTATTTTCATTGTCGTTTGTTTCTTAAAGACGAACACAGTGAGACGGAAAGGAATGTTTAGAAAAATGATAATAAGAGAAAAATATCTTAATAAAATGATTATATTAAAGGATACAGAGTTCATAAAAGTTATAACTGGTCTTAGGCGAAGTGGAAAATCAACTTTAATGCAAATGTTTAAAGAATATTTGCTAAATAATCAAGTTAAAGAAGATAATATAATTTATATGAATTTTGAATCAGCCTTATATGATGATATAAAAAATTATAAAGATTTATATCAATTCATTAAAGAAAAAATAAAAAAAAATAAAGTATATTTGTTGTTAGATGAAATTCAAAATGTTGAATCATGGGAAAAAGCCATAAATTCTCTAAAAGTTGATTTTGATATAGATATTTATATAACAGGTTCAAATGCTTATTTATTATCAAGTGAGCTATCTACACTCTTGTCAGGAAGATATATTGAAATCAAAGTGTATCCTTTATCATTTAGCGAATATTTAATATTTAATAATTATGATAATACAAATATAGAAGATAAATTTAATGAATACTTAAAGTACGGAGGATTACCTGCCATAACATTAATCAAAGATAATGACGAATTAGTATTATCTTATTTAAATGATATATATAACTCAATTATAAAAAAAGACATTATAGATAGAAATAATATCAAAGACACAATTTTACTAGAAAATATTATTAAATATTTAGCTAACAATATAGGCAGCCCAATATCATCAACCAAGATAAGTAATTATCTAAATAGTAATAAAATCACTTCAAAATGTAATCATCAAACTATAGATAATTATTTAAATATGTTAGAAAAATCGTATATAATGTATAAAGTGGATCGAACTGATATAAAAGATAAATCATTATTGAAAACACTGGGAAAATATTATATATCAGACACAGGAATAAGAAATATCCTTTTAGGATTTAGAAACATAAATGAAGGACATTTGTTAGAAAATGTAGTTTATCTAGAACTTTTAAGGCGTGGATATAAAGTAAGCATTGGAAAAACTTATGAGTATGAAGTTGATTTTGTCGCTGAAAATCCCAATGAAATAATATACTTGCAGGTATCACTTAGTATAAATAATGAAGAAGTTAAAAATAGAGAAATAAGAAGTTTAGAAAATATCAAAGATAATTACGAGAAAATAATTTTAACTATGGATAAAACCATAAATCAAGATTTTAAAGGGATAAAAGTAATAAATATAATAGATTGGTTATTATTAGATAAAGAATAAAAAAGGATAACTATACACGCATAAAAAATGACGTAAAATAATTATAAATTAAGAATAACGCGAAACATAAGATTTTCAATGTTTATTGTTTTCCATATTGTCCACACTTTTGTGTCTATATATCTATTCTAACACCAAATTTCTCTTTTCATTTCATAAGTATTTGTAGTAAAATTATACCAAAATTCAAAGTGTATTTCTTTATTTTTTAAGCAAAAATCAGAAAAAGCTATTTACAATTTCTGATTTTTTCATGTCAATCATTTTTTCACTGAAACTTAAATTTGTAAAGTTACAGTTAATTTCTCTTGAAATTTTACAAAAATCACTCATTTTATTCAGATACTATTTAGTGTCAATACTTTTTGACCATTTTTCATGTCTTTAAACCATTTTTTAATATAAAAAAGCTTTGCTTAATTTTAATTTATTGATATAATTAATTTACAAGGATGATTTAAGATGAATTTAGAAGTAAATGGTTTTAATGTATTTTTTATTGTAGCAATAACTTTTTTAATTAGTATTATATTGACACCTCTAGCTAAAAAAATAGCAATTCATATTGGTGCTTTAGATTATCCAAATGCAAGGAAAGTTCACAAAGTTCCTATGCCTAGATTAGGGGGATTAGCCATATACATTGCATTTTTAATTGGCTATGCTTTATTTGGAGAAATAAATACCCAAATGATTTCTATTTTAATCGGAGGTTTTATTTTAATTCTCACTGGAATATTTGACGATATAAAACCAATTAAAGCAAGGTATAAGCTATTAGCACAAATTTTTGCAGCTTTATTTGTTGTTATATATGGCGAAGTATATTTTACAGAAATAAGTTTATTTGGACTAAAAATTTATATTAATCATTATTTAAGCTATTTAATTTCAACTTTCTTTATTGTAGCAATAACCAATTCTATTAATATTATAGATGGCCTAGATGGATTAGCAGCAGGTGTTTCTTCTATTTATTTTTTAACAATATCTATTATTGCCTTTCTTTTAAACCAGATTGGTGGATTAGATATCATTTTATCATTAATTATGTTAGGAGCTACTTTAGGATTTTTATTCTATAATTTCCCACCAGCCAAAATATTTATGGGAGATACCGGAAGTTTGTTTTTAGGATATATGATTTCCATTATTGCTTTGCTAGGTTTTAAAATAACGACAATTACTTCATTAATAGTTCCTCTATGTATTTTGGCAATTCCAATTTTTGATACTGTTTTTGCTATTTTAAGAAGATTATTAAAACATCAAAACATTGGTGTTGCTGACAAAGAACATTTTCATCATCAATTATTAAAAATGAAATATTCTCCAACTAAAAGTATTTTAATTATTTATTTCATAAATGTTTTATTTGCAGCAGTATCTATATTTTATGTATTAGGAGATAATAAATTAGCTATAGCAATTTATGTAGCTTTAATGATTTTGCTTTTATTTGTAGTTTTAAAAACAGATATATTATATGATCATTCTAAGAAGAAACAAGAAAAGAAGAGGAAAAAATGTTAGCTGAAAAAAATTATAAAAGATTATTATTACTGCTATTATGTATTTACCCTATATTTAGTTTAAAAATACTATATAATAATTATGCTACATTAGTTCAAATAATCATAATAGTTCTTTTTTTCCTTTGGTTTTTTTTTATCAATAATACTGCTAGGAAAAACACAAAATATCTTTTGATTTATACATTTATTTTAGTGATTTATGGTATCTTTCATCATTTAAATGCCTTAGATTTTCATTCTCTAGTTCCAGGCAATTTTGGCTATAACCCTTTAGATGAAATACTTTATTTATTAAAAATGAGTATGCCAATATATTTTATATACTTAATATACTACAGTGATTTTAAAAAAGGCGACTATAAGAAAATACTAAAATCTTGGATTATTATTATATGTGGGATTATTATTATTTCTAATTTGTTAGGAATATCTTTAAGTAGTTACAATAATGAAACTATAAAAGGAAGCATTTTTAGTTGGTTTAGCAACAATTATATTTATAACGAATTAGCTAGCAAAGGTTTTTTTATGTATGCTAATCAAATAGCGTGCCTTTTAGTAGTATTAATTCCTTTAGTCATTTATTTCTTTTTTAAAAAAGAAATAAATATTATTTATATTATAATGTTAATGCTTACGTGTTTAATGCTTGGAACAAGAGTGTCAAATTTAGGAAGTATTATGGTGTTTATTGTTTTAATTCTAGCATATATGTTTTTTAGTATTTTAAAAAAAGAAAAATTACAATGGAAAAAACTTGTCTTATGTGGTCTAATAGCAATTGCTTATGCGATAATTCTTCCTTTCTCACCCACGTTTAGTAGATATGAAGTATATGATTATTTAATGCCTAAAAGTATTAAAGGATTAGTCGCATCTACCGAAGAAACTTATATTAGTGATATAGAATATATTGAAGATCACTACGAAGAAAAATTAATTAATGAAAACTTTATTCTAAATAGTTATCCATATAAATATGATCCAGACTTTTGGCTAGGTATTTTAAATGAACCAATTAATAAAAGAGCAGATTACCGTTATTTAGAAATTAGTATGGTTAAAAGGGTAGTAGAAATAAATAATAACAAAAAAGATGTTTGGTTAGGTATTACCAATGACCGCATTCAAAATATTTTTAATATAGAACGTGATTATATTTTACAATACTATGCTTTTGGGATTATAGGATGTGCCTTATTTTTAGGCATATACTTAATTTTTTGGATTCTAAGTATTGTCAAATTAATTAAAAACTTTAATTATTTTCAAGCATCTATTGTTGCATCTATTACCCTAATCTTACTTATTGCTTATTTAACCGGCAATATCTTTAACCAAATTGCTATATTTATACCTCTATTATTTTTATCAAGCTTAGCCCTATTAAAGGAAAAATAAGGTAGAAATGCCTCTAATCTTATGATATAATAAAACTAGGAGGCCTAAATATGGTAAAATTTATAAACAACATTAAATATACATGGATAAAATACGGTTTTTTATTGCAACAGTTAGTATCTAGAGATTTTAAAGTAAAATATAAAAGAAGTGTGTTAGGTATTTTTTGGAGTTTGTTATATCCAATTTTAATGATGACAGTTATGGCTATTGTCTTCTCCAATGTTTTTAAAATGAGTACACCTGGCGTTAGCTATCTTGCGTATTTGTTGATAGGATTAACTTATTTTAACTATTTTAGTGAAGCATCAAACTTAGCTATGAGTAGTGTTGTTGGTAACTTTTCTCTTATCAACAAAGTTTATATTCCAAAATACATATTTCCACTTTCAAAATGTCTATTTGTAGGAATTAACTTTCTGTTAACGTTAATACCACTTTATGTTGTAATACTTGCAACCGGCACAGGCCTCAACTGGTGGCATTTACTATTACCATTTTCTTTTATATGTCTATTTCTATTTACGGTAGGAATGGGTTTTATTTTGTCAACCATTTCTGTTTTTTTAAGAGATATGTTTTATATATATGGAATAATTGTAACAATATGGACCTATTTAACACCAATCATGTATGATATAAACATTATTAACCCAACTCTCCAATTTATTATGAAATTTAATCCTTTGTATCAATTTATTAACTTTGCTAGATCAATAATTCTTTATGGTAATTGTCCTACATTAGGGCAATTTGCTGGCTGTGCTGTATCAGCATTAGTAATATTTTTTATCGGCATTTTTGTTTTCAAGAAAAATCAAGATAAATTTATATACTATGTTTAGGAGGGGCTATGAAAAAGAAAGAAGAAATTATGATTGATGTAAATCATGTATCAATGAGATTTAATTTAGGGATTGAAAAAGGATTTTCTTTAAAACAAGGCTTTATCGATTTATTTAATAAAGAAAAAAGGAAGAATAAAAAGAAAAATGAATTTTGGGCATTAAAAGACGTAGATTTTAAAATTAATAAAGGAGAAGTGGTAGGTTTTATCGGCTCAAATGGAGCCGGTAAATCAACACTTTTAAAAGTAGTAGCTGGAGTTATGAAGCCAACAAAAGGAAGCGTTGCTGCCTATGGTAATATTTGTCCAATGATAGAATTAGGAGCAGGTTTTGATCCTCAATTAACAGCTAGAGAAAACATTTATTTAAATGGAGCAGTTATGGGTTATTCCAAAGCTTTAATTGATTCTAAGTTTGATGAAATAGTCGAATTTTCGGAATTAAAAGAATTTTTGGATGTACCAGTTCAAAACTTTTCATCAGGTATGACAGCCAGATTAGCTTTTTCAATAGCAACGATAGTTGACCCAGAAATACTTATTGTGGATGAAATCTTATCGGTTGGTGATATAGCATTCCAAGCCAAAAGTGAAGCAAAAATGCTATCAATGATTGGCGGGGGAACAACGGTATTATATGTTTCTCACTCACTTGAATCTATTAAAAAGTTATGTGATCGAGTAATATGGATAGAACATGGTGTAGTGCAAAAAATGGGTGGGAAAGAAGTATGTGATGATTATTTAAAATTTATGGAAAAAAAAGAAGCAGGGGATAAAAATGGTAAAGAAGGCAATTAATTATTATAAATGCTTTGGAATTATAGAACTTGCAAAAAAAATAGAAAGGTATCTTAGCTTTTCTTATAGATGTATAACAGCAAATAATGGCGTTTATCGCTTAGGAAAAAAAGAAAAAAATAGTATAACCTTAAAAAATAAAGCAATCTATATTTTTACATATCATAATTATGATATGAATGATGAAAAAATAAAAGAACTGATTAAATATACAAATAATTTGGGTTTTCAAATAATTTATATATGCATAGAAAAAATTTTAAAGCAGAAATTTATGCCTTTAAGTTTTTATAAAAATATAAAACAAATAAATATTAACTCTTTTCAAGTAAAAAGCAATGACATTATTATATTTGATGGATATTGCAAAGAATTTGAAGATATTTATAATTGGGTAAAAAAAATTCAATGTAAAAAAATTATGATAGAAAACAAAGAAATGGATATTATGCTAATTAAAAATATAAAAAACTTAATTAAAGTAAAAAAAGAAAATTGCTTAAATGCTGTCTGTAATACTGCTTTTAAAAAGAAATGCACAAAGAAATTTTTTGATAATATTTCTATTATAATTCTTAATTATAATAATAAAGAAATAATTGAAAAATGTATTGATAGTTTATTAAATAATAATTATAGGTACAATTACGAAATTATTGTAATTGACAATCAAAGTATAGATGGCTCCTTTGAAATGCTTCAAAAGAAATACAATAATATAAAATTATTTCGTAATTCAAAGAACGGCTGTTCATCTGGTAGAAATTTAGGAGTGGATAATTCAGAAAAAGATTATATTGTTTTTTTAGACAGTGATCAATGGGTAAATAATCCTTACTGGTTAGATAGTTATATTGAAATATTAGAAAAAAACACAAATATTGGTGCAATTGGATGGGCAGGTGGATGGTTTAATAGAAAGGGTTTTGCTTTTCACACTTTTGAAAATTTTGAGTATCGTTATATGCCACCACAAGGCTTATATCGTAATGACATAGGTTATTTAGGGAGTGGAGGATTAATATTAAGTAAAAAGCTTTTTAAAAAAATTGATGGTTTTGACCCAAAGTATGATCCGACATGTTACGAAGATACAGATTTGAGCTTAAAAATTAGGCATTATGGAAAAGAAATAGTTTACTCACCCTATTTATGTATAACACATAATCCACACCAAACAACTAAAAGCGGTAGTGAGAAACATAAAAAATTAATAAAAAAAAATGGATTATACTTCGTAAACAAATGGAAAAAAATAGACGCAAAGCTATTAAAATATTGTAAATAAAATAAAGGAGGATTTAAATATGTTTAAGGATAAAATATTATTAATAACTGGTGGAACAGGATCATTTGGAAATAAAGTTTTACAAATGTTTTTAGATTCTGATTTAAAAGAAATAAGAATTTTTTCTAGAGATGAAAAAAAGCAGGATGACATGAGAAAAAGATATAATAATTCTAAAATAAAGTTTTTTATTGGTGATGTAAGAGATATAAGTACTTTAGAAAATGTTATGGAAGGTGTTGATTATATTTTTCATGCTGCTGCATTAAAGCAGGTACCATCATGTGAATTTTTCCCAATTGAAGCAGTAAAGACAAATATAATTGGATCTTACAATGTTTTAGAATGTGCTGCAAGACACGGTGTAAAAAAAATTGTATGTTTAAGCACTGACAAAGCTGCATATCCAATAAATGCAATGGGAATGAGCAAGGCATTAATGGAAAAAATAATTATTGCAAAGGCAAGAATGCTAGGAGAAAACTCAAACACAATAATATGTTTAACGAGATATGGAAATGTAATGGGTTCCAGAGGATCAGTTATTCCATTATTTTATAAATTAATTAAAGAAAAGAAACCACTAACTGTAACTGACCCTGAAATGACTAGATATATGATGACTTTAGAGGATGCAGTTCATTTGGTTATGTATGCATTTGAGCATGGAAAACAAGGGGATTTATTTGTACAAAAAGCTCCAGGAGCAACAATAGATACTTTAGCTAAAGCAGTTTTAAAATACAAAAATAGTAATTCAGAAATAAAAATAATTGGAACTCGCCATGGCGAGAAAGATCATGAAGTTTTAGTTACTAGAGAAGAAATGACGAAAGCAGAAGATTTAGGAGACTATTATAGAATACCAATGGATAATAGAGATTTAAATTACGATAAATTTTATTCAGAAGGTGACGGAACAGTAAGAAAAGTTGAATCATATACTTCGAATAATACTCGCCAATTAGATGTTGATGGGATGGTTGAACTGTTAAAAAAAATGGGAGAAATTGAAGAATGAAAATTTTAGTTTTAGGTAAAAACGGAATGCTTGGGCACGTAGTTTTTAACTATTTTTTAGAAAAAGGTTATGAAGTTCTGGGAACTGTCACTCATGGAGAGGGAATTTTATATGATGCTAATGTTAATATGAGCCAAATAGAAGATATTATTTTAGCACAAAAACCAGAAGTTATTATAAATTGTATTGGGATATTAAATCAAATTGCAGAAGAGAAAAAAGCATTAGCAATAAAATTAAATAGTTTACTTCCACATTACATAGATGAATTATCAAAAAAATATCATTTTAAATTTATTCATGTCAGCACAGACTGTGTTTTTGAAGGAACAAAAGGAAACTACACAGAAAGTTCATATCCAGATGCAACATCCTTTTATGGAAGAACAAAAGCATTAGGTGAAATAAATAATGATAGAAATGTAACCTTAAGGACATCAATTGTCGGGCCAGATAATAATCCAAAAGGCATAGGATTATTTGAATGGTTTATAACGCAAAATGGTATTATTCCAGGATATTCTAAAGTGATTTGGACTGGAGTAACCACTATTGAATTAGCAAAAATCATAGAAATTGTGATAGAAAAAAATTTAACTGGATTACAACATGTAGTAAATAATAGTTTTATATCGAAAAAAGATTTATTAGAAATTTTTAAAAAATATTTCAATAAA
>CALVQS010000123.1 GCA_944358165.1 uncultured Bacilli bacterium
TACCTTCTTCTTTTTAAATATTTTTTCATTGTTCTTCTTCGAACTTTTTTTTTGAGATTCGATATATTGGTCAGTTAGTGTATCGAATGTCATATCCATGTCTCCACCAAATTCAACTTTACTATTTAAAAATTCTCTTTCGGTGTTCATTGCATCTAATTTAGTTTTATATGCTTTAGAAAAACTTTTTTTCCATTTTCTGTTTTTATCTTGGACTTATGTCAAGTTTTTAGACACATTTTTATGGACAATTTTCAATTTTTGATCCGTATTTAAATTTATTCCAATTCGTTTATTGACATTTGGTTCCGGTTATTGCTAAAATAGTAAATAAGAAAATGAATGGAAGTTTTTATGATTACATAGAAAATATGAAATATTTAATACTATACTTAACAATTTTAGTAGTTTTGGAGATACTAGAACTTATGAAGGACAAACTATATATTTTTATAAATTAGCACAACTATTAACTTCTGATATTTTACATGTAATTGAAATAAAAGAACAAAAAGAAGTTGATTATTCTTGTTTATTAGGATGTGCAGATTATAAAATACCACAAGTAATGCAAAGATTTGGTATTCTAGAATATGATAATGAATTATCTTCGTTATTAGAAACTACGACTGAAATAGAGGAAAATAGTGAATATGAAGTTGAAATTAGAGCTAGTATGATAGTTGTAATAAATTATATATGGGAACAAATAGATAAAAGTATTGATAGAATTGATATAAATGACTTTATATGGAGTAAAGGTCAAGACAAAACTAAAAAATATAAACCTTACCATTTAACTAGAACAAAATCATACTAAAAATTATTATCAAGAATTAATAAAAAAAGAAAGGAGTGTGTTATAAATGAAAATTATAACTGTTTGTGGTAGTTTAAAATTTTATAAGGAAATGATGGATATTACGGAAAAAATGGAATTACAAGGTAATTGCATGTTAGTACCTATATATAATCCTTCAAAGTCAAGTAAAGATGACTTTACTGAAGAAGAAGCATTAATGTTAGATAAAATGCACAAGGAAAGAATAAAATTATCAGATGCTATTTTAGTTGTAAATGTTAATGACTATATAGGAAGTAGTACTAAAAGCGAAATTGAGTTTGCTAAGTCACTAAATAAAGAAATAATTTATTATACTGACATAGCAAAATAATTTGTAGTATCGGAGGTAAAAACTAACGAAACCACTAAATGAACTTAAATTAAAAGAAAAAAGTATATTATTTTTGATATGGATGGAACACTAATTGATTTTATTGGGGTTTGGAATAGAACTGATCAAAAATTGATTGAAGAATTTGGAGGAATATCCATAAACTTAGATAATATACAAATTGAAAGAGATATCTTTCTTCATAGTAATCAAGACAGTGATATTTACTTAGCATATTGTGAATATTTAATAAAAAAGTATAACTTCAATATTCAAGATGCAAAAACATTACTCAAAATAAGGCGGGATAAATCAGGAGAAGTTTTAGAGAATGAGATGGATTTTAAAACCAATGTCGTAGATTTGATATTAAGGTTAAAAGATTTAGGCTTTACTTTAGTATTAGCAACAATGACAACACAAGTTCAACTAGATATTTATTCTAAAAAGAATAAAATAATGTTAGAACAAATGAATATAGCAGATGTTTTTAATTTGATTACTAGAAAAGAAAATGTTAAAAATAAAAAGCCAAATCCTGAAATATATAATAAAATTATGCAATATTATAATGCATCACCAAATGAATGTTTAATATTTGAAGACTCTTATACTGGTGTATTAGCAAGCAAAAATGCAGGTATAGAAGTTGTAAATATTTATGATAAATATGCTGATTTAGATAGAGAAAAAATTAATGAAGTGACTGATTACAGCATTAAAAATTATAAAGAATTTATTGATTTATTAAATTTGCTATATCCTATTGAATCTGAAATAGTTCCAAAACTTAAAATGAAATAGGAAGTATTAAAGTTGTAATAAATAGTTTTAAAATAGAAAAATGACACTATGACGCTATAAATGTTTGTGGGGTATTCATAATTAATGTGTCATTGTGTCATAAAATATGATAAAAAAGTTAAACTTGTGATATAATGTAATTAATATGTAAAAAGGAAGCGCTAGTACAGGCTTATATTTTATAAGTTTTTGTATTGGCGTTTTTTGTAGTAAGGAAGTGAAAGAATGGAATATCGTATTGAGGAAAATTTAATAAATTGTCAGTGCAATTATGAGGGTAATGAAGTATTAAAAAAGGATATAATAAAGTCATGGGATAATAATTTAAATTATGATTTATTAGAAAAAAAACTAAGAAAGCCACAATTGGGCGCACTGTATGCTTTGAAATCTCACTTTACTATTTCTAATAATGAAGCAACTATTGTAATGCCAACTGGAACAGGTAAAACAGAAACTATGTTATCGTATATAGTCAGTGAAAAATTAGAACAGGTATTAATTATATTGCCAAGTGTTTTATTAAGGGATCAAACTTATAATAAATGTAAGACTTTAGGCCTTATTTCACAATTTAAAATATTGAATGAAAAAGCATTATTACCAAATGTATGCATGTTAAAAAAAACACCTAGTGATAAAGAAACATTTGAAAGTATTACACAAAATGTTAATATTATTGTTTCGACAATAGGTATTATATCTAGACTTAATGATGAACAGATAGATGTTCTTAAGAAAAATTGTAGTGCGGTAATAATTGACGAAGCACATCATATTGCTGCTAAAACTTGGAATAATGTAAAATTTAAGTTTAGAAATTTGAAAATAATACAATTTACTGCCACTCCTTTTAGAAATGATAATAAAAAAATAGATGGTAAAATTATTTATAATTATCCATTAAGTAATGCACAAAAAGAAGGCTATTTTACAAAAATAAATTTTAATCCTGTAATCGAATATGATATTTCGAAATCAGATATTGAAGTTGCTAAAAAATCAATTTCAATTTTGAAAAATGATATTGAAAATGGGTACGATCATTTATTGTTAGTAAGAGCCGGTTCAAAGAAAAGAGCATTAGATTTATATGAAAAAATATATAAAAGATTTTATAGCAATTATAATCCAGTATTGATTACAAGTGATCAAACAAAAAATACAAATAAAGATAATTTGTCAAAATTAAGAGGTTTGGAATCAAGAATAGTTGTTTGTGTAGATATGTTTGGGGAAGGAATAGACTTACCTAATTTAAAAATAGCGGCCATTCATGATAAATATAAAAGCTTACCAATTACTCTTCAATTTATAGGACGCTTTGCTAGGGTTAGTAATGAGAAAATAGGAAATGCATCATTAGTCGCTAATATTATGATTGAGGAGGTTAATGAAGAAATAAAACAATTGTATTCACTAGATTCTAATTGGGATTATATAATTAGCGATTTATCAAAAACTGCAATAGGTAAGGAAATATCTTTTCAACAATTTATGAGTGGTTTTGATATAGAACAACTGCGAGACATTTCAGTAAAACAGTTAGTTCCAAAAGTAAGTATGGTTGCATATAAAACTGATATAAGAGAATGGCAAATAGAAAATTGGAAAAAAATATTTAATGATGAATTATCTGTAATTTCAATAAATAAAGAAAATAATACGTTTGTAATTATTGAAGCAATTGAATCTCCAATTTCTTGGACATCGAATAAAATCATAACTAATAAAATATTGGAGTTACATGTCGTTTATTGGAATAAAGAAAAGAATACGGTATTTATAAATTCATCTAATAAAACAATTTCAAATATGATAGCAGATAAAATTTTCAATACAACAAATAAAATTAATGGAGATGTAGTATTCAGGGCATTATCTGGAATTAATAGATTAATGATGGCTTCAGTAGGATTAAAAACTGCTATTAATGGACCAATTAGATATAAAATGTATGCTGGTATTGATATTGCATCAGGTATAAGCGATTCTGCAGCAGGAACATCTACTAAATCTAACATATTTGGTACTGGATATAATGGTGATGGTAAGGTATCAATTGGTTGTTCATATAAAGGAACAATATGGTCTAAATGGGTAGAAACAATAGATTACTGGAAGGATTGGTGTGACAATATACTTGATAAATTATTGGATAATTCAATTAATACACAAGATATTTTAAATTCAGCATTAGTTCCTAAAGTTATTAATAAAAGACCTCATCGTGTACCAATTTCTATAGAGTGGCCAGATGAGTTAGCAATTGAAGATTATAATAAATATTGGATTAAAAGTGGTATAAATGAGTTTAGTCTAGATGAAATAGATTTAAAAATAATGGATGCAGAAGTATTGGATAAAAACATAACCTTTTTAATAAACGATCTGCAATTTCAGTTGGAAATTACGAATAGGGGTTATAAATTTATAAATATTTCTGGTAAAAAAGTAGAATTGTTTAAAAATAATAATAGTATGGGAAAGATAAGTGATTACTTTAAAGAAAACCCACCAAGAATTTTTTTTGATAATCAGTCATCACTTGAAGGTAACTTGTACGTAGAAATTAATAAGGATCTCTCTAACTATTTTCATGAGGATAGAATAATTAAAGAAAATTGGGAAAATGTTGATATTTCAGTTGAATCGCAAACAAAGGATAAACTTAAATATTCTATTCAATATCACATAATTAGCAATTTAAAATCCAGCAATAAATATCAAGTTATTTTTGATGATGATGGGTCTGGTGAAATTGCAGATATAGTAACTTTAAGAAATGAAGAAAAATGTATTTATATTGAATTATATCATTGTAAGTTTAGTGGTAAAAATACTCCTGGAAAGAGAATAAGTGATTTGTATGAAGTCTGTGGACAATGTCAAAAATCTATTAAATGGAGGGCAAACATAGATACAATAATTGACCATATGTTACATAGGGAGAATTTAGCACAGGAAAAAAATTATTCAAGAATTGAACTTGGGGATTTAGAAACCATATATAAGTTCAAAAATTTATTAAGATGTAAAAAAATAGATATGAAAATATTTATTGTTCAGCCTGGAGTAGATTCTAAAAATATTACTCCAGATATGATGTATTTATTAAGTTGTACACAATCGTATTTGATAGATACATATAATGTTCCTTTAACTATGATTTGTTCATAATAATGTTAAATGTAAATTTTACTAAGTTTTCTAGATACCAAATCTAGATACTAAATGCAAAAAATAAAGGTATTTTTATAAACTTTGATAAATTAAGATAAAAGAAAAAGCCTTATTTTGTAAGACTTTAACAAATTATTAAATTGTTACGAACTGATAATAATATTTCCCCCTGAAGGAGCCGAAAGGCTCCATTTTTGTTATTATGAACTAAAAATGATTAAATTTATATGAAAAAGTTTAAAAAATGTTAATTTTGATTAAAAAAAATTTAATAAACAATGTTACCTAAAATAGTATAAATAATACATAATCAATGTTATAATAAACAAAGGGATTAATTTTACTTTATTTATAAGAATGAAATGGAGGATATTAGGTTGAAAATAAAAACGTAGAATTATAACACGCAAAAGGAGTTCAAAAAATCAAATTTTTTTGAACTAAAGTAAGT
>CALVQS010000124.1 GCA_944358165.1 uncultured Bacilli bacterium
TAACTGCTAAATTAGTTTAAAGCGTCTTTTAATTTGCTTCCAGCTTTGAATGAAGCTACAGTCTTAGCAGGAATTTTGATTGCTTCTTTTGTTAAAGGATTGATTCCTTCACGTGCAGCACGTTTTTTAGCACTGAATGTTCCAAATCCAACTAAAGTTACTTTTCCTTCTTTCTTTAGTCCAGTTTGGATACCTTCTAATAAAGCGTCTAATACGCGTCCTACTTCAGCTTTAGATACTTCAGCTTTAGCAGCAGCAAATTCTACTAATTCAGTTCTTGACATCAATAATACCTCCCAACTCAAAAACTTAAAATTTATAAGGTCTTTACCTTACGTAATAACATTATCAAAAAACGCCTTTAAAATCAAGGCTTTTTTTACTTTTTTAGTGATATTTTTGGCTTAAAATCGTAATTTTACTTCCTTTTTACAAAAAAAAGAGCATTCTACTTGCTCTTTATACATCTTTTCTAGTTGGTAATTCGATTTTTTTTGGCAATTCTATTTTTTCTTCTTTCATTACCTTTGGTTCTTCTTTTACATAAACAGAACTAAATACTTCTTTTTTTTCAGGTTCTTCTTTTGTAATTTCATGAATTGGCGTTACTTTAATTTCATCATATTTTTTAGAATCATTTTCTAATTCATCTAATTCTTTTGAAATTGATTTTGCTAAAGAATCAAAATCAATATTAGGAACTTTAATTGTTTCTGGCTCTGTTTGTACTTTTTCGGCTGGTTTATAATAAGTATTAATCTCTGGTTCTTCATTAATTTGAAGTTTTGGTTCTTCTTCCTTAATAATAGGCTCTATTGGTTTTATAATTGGTTCTACTGGTTTTTGTGGTATTTCAATCTTAGTAGGTTCTATTGGTGTAGGAGTTACTCGTGGTTCCTCGTGAATAATTGGAGTGAATGGAGTTGCTACATCTTTTTTTGGAACTTCATGAATGATTGGTGTTGCTGGTGTAACAGGCTCTGCCTTTGGAGTTTCATCTATAATCGGAGTTACAGGCACTTCTACTTCTTTTTTTGGCTCTTCTATTGTTAAATTTTCAACATATTCATTATTATCATTTTCTTCTAATTTTATAGGAGCTACTGGTGGCACTGGCATAACTGGAGTAACTGGTTCTAGAGGAATACTTTGAGAGTTTTCTTCTTTTACAGGTTCACTTTCTAAATTAATTGGAGCTACTGGCTCAGGATCTTTAGGTATCTCTACTGGTGTAGGTGTACTTGTTTCTTTAAAAGAATTTTCCGTACTTATATTTTGCGTTGCTTCCAACTTCCTCTTTTTTTCATCTTTCTTGCCAAAAAATAAAACAATTAAAAATGTTACAACTAAAAATGCAATGACTGCAAATAAACCAATACCGAAATAATTACTACTATATAATTTATCAAGGAAATCCATCCTTAACACCACCTTTTATTCTATTTATAAGTCTACCATAACTATATGTGAAAATCAAGAAAAAAATGTAAAGTTTTTTACTTTACATTAGTTTACAGTGTATGGATCATCGATAGTTCCTTCTCCTGATATAGTAACATCAGCAGTGAGATTAATTACTGGTCGGACACCAATCAAGGAGCTAGGCACCCAACTGTTGTCAAGGATGTCACCCGAACTTACAAAAATCACGAACGCATGACCACTGTAAAAGTAATATGGAGACATGGTCCAATAATGGTTTCCTGTATATAAGTAATATCCATAATTGTAATTATATCCTGTTCCTCCTGCATACATTACTTCATCTGCTGTAATGAGCCCTATCTTTGTTTGATACAAGTCATTTGTATTACTACATTCATATGTTGGCTCATAAGTAATATATACTCTTTCATATGCTGCATAATATGTGGTACTTCCAGTTGATGACCAATCTGCCATCTCTCGATCATTACAGAATTCTGCATCTCCATCTATATAGTTATCATATTCTTGTAAATTTTCTCCATACCATGTGTCTAATACTCCCTTGATAGTACTTGGTGTTGGTTCTGTATCTGGACTATCACTTGGCCTTTGATACCCTTCTACATAGGTATATCCTACATATTCACTATGATTATAACTACTATTATATGCGCTTTCACCTATTTGTCTATCTGTTGATGATGCTCCATTTTCATGGGCACTTGTTCCATCATAGATGATTCGGATTGTTCCATCCTCGTTTATTCTTATGATTCGCCAATAAAATCCTGCAAATACTAGGTAGTTATCTTCTACATCTCCTCTATAGTAATACGTTGTCCCCTTACTGGTTGTCGCCTCATACAAGCCTACTGTTTCTTCTCCACAATTACCACTCAAATTACTACCATTAGTACAGCTGGTCTTGCTAAAATTTGGTGTATCTAGATTTACATCTAACTCTCCTAGTATTGTATCTACTTTCTTAGTTGTTGTTGTCTCAAAATCTAAATAGCATCTCGTTCCTTTTGTTGTAAATGGTATTACACTTAATGTTTTTGTTGCACTATCATAAGATAATTGAATAGTAGTATCTTCTTCACCATTAACTGTGCAATAGCTAGTATCTAGCAAATTATAATTACCATCTGGTAATTCAGTTACATTTTCTCCATCTACTGTCATTGCCACTATATTTATATCTGCCAAACTATAATTAATGGTTCCATTTACGAGTGGTATACTTTCTGTTACTCGGTATTTGGCTCTTGTAAAGTTTAGTATTACTGCACTTACAACTAATACCGCTACTACTCCTATAATGATATTTCTTTTTAAATGACTTTTCTTTAATGTTTCGAAATTCATACTAACATCCTTTCATGATGCTAGGCTTCATTTTATTTACCATAAAAAATAAATTATCATAATCATATGATGAGTTTCCTAGCTTACATATAAATTATAAGCTTGGGTATATTAAAAGCCATGAAAAATGTCATTATTTCCCAACAAAAAGATATTGATTTATATCTTCATGAGAAAATAAGTCTGGTGATTAAGATGATTTACAGTAGAAGATTACAGTATTTAAGAGAAAGAAATGGTTTAACTCAAAGTGAAGCTGGAAAAATTATTCATTTAGATAGTGGTACATATTCTAATTATGAAAAAGAAGTTTTATTAATTCCAATTAAGCATTTAGTGACTTATGCTAATTATTATAATGTATCTATTGATTATCTGTTTGATTTTCAAGAACTTACTAATTATCCTGCTTCAAAAGAATTAGCTAATAAAAAATTATCTGGTTTAAGATTGAAAGAATTTCGCAAAGAAAATAAAATTACTCAAGATAAACTTGCTAAAATATTAAATGCATCAAGAAGTACAATTGCTGAATATGAACGTGGCACTAATTTAATTGCTACCCCTTTTCTTTATACTGTCTGTAAAAAGTATTCTATTTCTGCTGATTACCTTTTAGGTAAAATT
>CALVQS010000125.1 GCA_944358165.1 uncultured Bacilli bacterium
ATAGTTTACCAAAAAAAATAAAATTCCGTAAGGAATTTTACCTAATGAAAAACTTGTTTTTCATTTTTCTTGTTTTATAAGTAATGATGATGATTTTATTTGAAATCATATTTTGAACTGTCAAAAGCGAGTAAAGGCCATAAAATTGTTGGGATAAACATTATTAATATACAGTAAGAGGAATGTTTATTAAAAGCTTTTCCAATTTTATAATAGAGTGTAAACATAAAAATAATATTAATTATAGGTAATAATAAAAGGAGTGCAAACCATGAAGAACCTAAAATATCTTTAGATAGACAACCAATATTATAAAAGGGGATTAAAGCAATCCAACCTTTATTTCTAGTTTTCTTGAAAGTTCCCCACATGCTTGCAATACAAATAAATAGTAGTATAAAAATAGAATACCCAGCAATTTCCATTTCTTTACCATTAACTTCATATGTATAATTTAAATCTTCAAATATATTTATTATTTCATCTTTATATTGCTGATCTGCTGAAGCATATAATATGCAATTATTATTATAAACCATAGCTTTATAGTAATCGCCACTGGTTGTATATTCGTAATATTCTGAAAATAAATTTATAGAAATACTTGTGGTTCCTTTAATATTCGTATTTTTGTATAACACATCATTTTTGGTATTTATCAAGAATTCTTCTAGAGTGTTTGGACTTATGTCAAGTTTTTAGACACATTTTTATGGACAATTTTCAATTTTTGCTCCGTATTTAAATTTATTCCAATTTGCTTTGTTGACATTTGGTTCCGGTTATTGTGTAAAAGAACTTTTGACAAATGGACTACACTTCGTTACGTTCTTTTCTTAATACCAGTTTAACACAAACCACCAAATATCAACAAATTTTCTCGGTATAAAATTAAATACTATGCTAAACTAAGAATATAATTATTGTATTTTTCATTTGGTGTGATATAACCAAGAGTACTGTGTATTCTAGCATTGTTATACCAACTTTCAATAAATTCAAATATTGCAAGTTTAGCTTCTTCAAATGTTTTATAGCTATTCACATTTACTTCTTCTTTCTTTAATATGGCATTGAAGCTTTCCATACTTGCGTTATCATAAGGATAACCTTTTTTACTATATGAATGATGAATATTTAAATTGTTTAACATTTCTTCAAAATCATTAGAAGTGTATTGACTTCCTCTATCTGAATGAAAGATTCCATCCTTTTTTAATCCACGATTCGCCATTGCTTTTTTAAATGCTTCAATCACTAATTCGTTGTTCATATGCATACCATAGGACCAACCAACAACTTTTAAATCAAATAGATCCATAACGATTGCTAAATAGGTCCATCCTGTTTCAATGGTATAGATATAGGTAATATCTCCGACCCATTTCATACTAGGTTTTTCGGCAAAAAAGTTTTGTTCTAAAAGATTTGGATAGTCTTTAGTATTATCATTATTACTGTTTCCAGAATGATTATATTTTTTTACTACAATACTTCTTAAACCTAATTCTCTCATTCTTCTAGCAACTCGTTTTTGACTTACTTTTATTCCTTGTCGATTTAATTCTTTTGTTATTTTTGGCGAACCATATCTTCCTTTAGATGCTTCATAGATTTCTTTGATTTTAATATCTAATTCTTGATTAGCTTTATGATAAGAATTTTCCTTATGATTACAATGATAATAATATACGGAATGATGAATGTTAAGAATTTTACATAAAGTTCTTACATCATATTGTTCTTTATTTTCATTAATGAACTTTATTTTATCTTTTATTTTTGCGTGAATATGGCAATCGCTTTTTTTAAAATTTCATTCTCCTCTCTAATTTTATTTAATTCTTTTTTTAACTTTTGAAGTTCTTTATTGTTTGTAACTGTCCCATCTTCTGTTTTAATTGGTGAATATTCTTTAACCCATTTATATAATACCGAATTACTAATGCCATATTCACGTATTATTTCACAAGCTGGTTTTTTATTATTATAAAGTTCAACTATTGTTTTTTTAAATTCTTCATCATAACTTTTTCCTTTCGCCATTATAGACACTCCTTTCAATGTTTATTATTTTACCACATTGTCCACACTTTTGTGTCTATATATCTATTCTAACACCAGTTTTTATCATTAAAGGTAGTATAACTAATTAAGTATGAACATGTTTCTTTATCTGTAATTAAATAATTATCTATTCCATAATATTGTTCTTCTTTTTGGATATCTATTAGCGAGCAGCCTTTTTCTTCCATATATTTAATAAATTGGTTTTTTTCAATTTTATCAGGAAGTTTCACATTTAACATTGTAATGAGGCCAATTACAAAACATAATACCATGGCTAAATTGCAAACTATTGTAAAGATTAATCCAAACTTAGAATTTTTGTTTTCCATATATACTTACTCCTAATGCTATATTTTTAATAAATTATTCATTGTTTAAAACTTTTTCAAGAAATATCTTCTTTTCAAATCCACCACGTTTTAATCTTTTTTCTTCTGCTATTTTTTGGATATCCTTTAAAGTGTTATTTTCTAATTTTGCTAGTGCTTGGATGATTTCTAACATATCTGCTAATTCTTCTATTCTTTCTTCGGGGGTTGTGGTTTCTAATACTTCGTTATATTCTTCTAATAATTTTTTTTCTAATTCTTTTTTGTAATCTTCATCATTTAGTATTCTAGTTACTGGAATACAATTATCTTTTGCTATTATTTCTGGTATGTTATCTCGTACTAATTTGTTATATATTTTTTCCATAAGTTTATTCTCCTTTAAATTAATCATATCATAAGAGATATAAAAATTCTATATTATACATTTTTTTAGTTTATATATATGCCTTGTCTATAGTTGAGAAAGCAGTAAAATTATTTTTGAGAATGATTTACTAACAAGTTTTGCTTGTTATATTTTTTAAGGGCTTCTATTACTTTTTCTTTTGAAGATTTTTCAATAAATATGGCAAAATGGGCAAAGTTTTTCGGTAGTATACTGATAGAATACTTGTTTATGATTATTCTTTCTATGGCAGACCAACCTAATTTTTTTGATACTTCATTATTTTCAATACTTTCAATTCCTGTTTCGTCAATTATAATTGTAGAGTTATCATGTAACATGTATTCTTTTAATTTGTAATTGGTTTCAAATACTAAATAAAGATAGATTAGGAAAAGAGTAAAGCAAATACCTGATAGTACAATCATTTTTGGTATAAACAAGAAAAGAATTGAAAAAATTAAGAAAAGGGTACTGTAAAGTAAAAATACTTTTAAAAGAGAATGAGTTTTGGTATTTGGCCTTTTCTTAAATATATAATAATTGCTTGATATATACATGATTTCTTCATAAAATTTTTTATATTCTTTTTGTTTATTTTCAAACGTCATTTTTATCACATCCTTATTCTTATTATATCATTTCTAATGTGTAAATTAAATGTATTTTGATTGTAAATATTAGGGTATTTGTGTTATGATTTAAATAGAAAATGGGAGGAATATTTGAATGAAAAAAGATTTAGGAGTAAAACCTTATTTGTTTCCTATGCCGGTACTTATGATTGCAACTTATGATGAAGATGAAAAGGTTGATGTTATGAATATGGCTTGGGGTGGAATATGTGATGATAATATGGTTGCACTTAATATTACAGAAACTCATCAAACTGCTCTTAATATTAAAAAGAGAATGGCTTTTACTTTAAGTATTGCCGATATTCCACATTTAGCTGAGTCTGATTATTTTGGTACTGTATCTGGGAAAAATGTAAAAGATAAATTTGAAAGAACAGGTATGCATGCAGTTAAAAGTAGTAGAGTGGATGCACCAATTATTCTTGATTATCCTTTGACACTAGAATGTAGGGTTGCCGAATTACAACACACTCTTAATGGTGGATTTCGGGTACTAGGAGAAATTCTTAATGTTATTGCAGATAGTAAAGTCCTTGATGAGGAAGGAAATGTTGATCCAACTAAGTTAAATGCTTTTGCTTTTGATCAATTTCAAAGTGGATATTATAAAATTGGTGAGAAAGTTGGAGATGCATGGAAAAGTGGAAGAAAGTTTATTAAAAAATAATCGCTCTATTCGTGTTATTAATAGAGCTTTTTTCATATAATTTAAAGTACATTAATTAAGAGTAAAAAAATTTAAAACAAAAAATTCATAAAAAATACTAAAAAGTAAAGTTTATGAATTTTTTTCTTCGCATAAATAAGAAAATTACCATTAAACTCAATGTTAGTAGAAAGAAAATAATTAAAAAGAAATATTGATAGATTTCCAGAAGATTTTTGTTTTCAGCTTACTAAGGATGAAATGGATAAAATGTTGTTCCAAAATGGAACCACATCAAAGAGAGAAAATAATAAATATAGAAGTGAAAAATATTTGCCTTATGTATTTACAGAGCAAGGAATAGCAATGCTATCAGGAGTATTAAAAAACGATATTGCAATAGAAGTAAGTATAAATATTATGCGAGCATTTATAGAAATGAGAAAATTCATAAATACTAATAAAAATTTATTTGAAAAAGTAATTAACATTGAAAATAAGATAGATAAGAAATTTATTGAACAAGATAAAAAGTTTGATATAATATTCGACCAATTACAACTTGAAGAAAATATCAAGCAAAGAATATTTTTCGAAGGTCAAATATATGATGCATATAGCTTAATTATAGATATTATAAAAAGAGCAAATAAGAAAATTTTAATTATAGATAATTATGTTGATGATAGTGTTTTGAAAATGTTAGCTAAAAAGAAAAAAAATGTAGAAGTAGTTATTTTAACATCTAACAAAAGTAATATTCAAAATATAGATATTCAAAAATTTAATAAAGAATATCCTATTTTAAAAATGTCAAAAACAAATAAATTTCATGATAGATTTATTGTTTTAGATAATGAAGAAATGTATCATTTAGGAGCTTCAATCAAAGATTTAGGAAGGAAATGTTTTGGAATTAATAAAATAGAAGATAAAGAAATTATAGAAAAAATTATAAATTTGTAAATACACAAAAAGACAATGCTTTCTCTTAATTAAATTTAGGCATTGTCTTTAATTTTTATTAAAACCTCTTTTTTATCCAATCTATAATAAATTCTGCTATTGGAATTCACATACCATTGGTGTTAGAATAGATATATAGACACAAAAGTGTGGACAATGTGGTAAAATAATAAACATTGAAAGGAGTGTCTATAATGGCGAAAGAAAAAAGTTATGATGAAGAAGGAAATGTTGATCCAACTAAGTTAAATGCTTTTGTTTTTGACCAATTTCAAAGTGGATATTATAAAATTGGTGAAAAAGTTGGAGATGCATGGAAAAGTGGAAGAAAGTTTATTAAAAAATAATGGCTCTATTTCGTGTTATTAATAGAGCTTTTTTCATATAATTTAAACGAATTTTGGTTTACAATTGAAAGTTTTTTTGTTATACTATGTAGCGAGTATTAAATTACTCCTTGCTTAAAATTTATTTTTAAGCCGAATAGACCATGAGGAGGTGGAAAAATGACTAATTATGAAATTATGTTTATCGTAAAAACTACTATGGAATCTGATAAGATTAAAGGTACAATCGATGCTATGAAGAAGATTATTACTGATGGCAAAGGTAAAATAGTAGATACGAAAGATATGGGCGAAAGAAAACTTGCATATCCAATTAAGAAAGAACTTACTGGATATTACTATGTTTTAAAATTAGAAGCTTCAAAAGAAGTAATCGCTGAGTTTGATCGTCGTGCTTCTATTGATGAGAACATTTTAAGACATTTAATTATTAAGTTAGATGAGGAGTAAAATATGAATAAAGTAATTTTGATTGGAAGATTAGCTAGAGATCCAGAACTTCGTACGACTGCTGGAAATATTAGTGTCGCAACTTTTACGGTGGCAGTAAGTCGTCCTTTTAGTCCACAAAATGGTGGAGATAACGGAGCTGATTTTATTAATTGTGTTGTTTGGAGAAGATCCGCTGAAAATTTAGCTCGTTATTGTCATAAAGGAAGTCAAATTGCTGTTGAAGGAAGAATTCAAAACAGGAATTATACAGCTCAAGACGGAACGAAGCGTTATATTACCGAAGTTTTAGTAGATAATCTTACTTTCTTAGGATCTAGAAGTGATAATCAAGGTAGTGCACCACAAGATAATACAAGTGCTAATAATTACTCTGCTAATAATAATTATAGTGCTAATAATTATGATACTAATAATTATGCACCAAGTAATTATGATAATAATGCACCAGCTGATGTTGCAAATGTGCCTACTACTGATATTTCAGAAGATCCATTTAAAGATTTTGGTGAAGAGATTACTTTAAGTGATGATGATTTACCATTCTAGAAAAAGGAGGAAGAAAAATGGCAGAATTTTATCGTAAGAAAAAGAAAATATGTCAAATGTGTGCTGGTAAAAGCGTAGATTATAAAGATGTTATGATTATTAATAAATATATTAATGATAAAGGAAAGATTATGCCAAGACGTATGACTGGTGCTTGTGCAAAACATCAAAGACATATTGCTAAACAAATTAAATATGCTAGATTTATGGCTTTAGTACCATTTGTTAAATAATACCAAGAGATTGGTATTTTTTTTAGTGTGCCGTGCATGGCATATATCTAGGTGGTGAAAATCCACTACACGCGTAGGTATCGACGAAGTGTTA
>CALVQS010000126.1 GCA_944358165.1 uncultured Bacilli bacterium
GACTTTTTTAGCCACTTGACTTGCTTTCTTTTTTATACTATTCCATACTTTTTTTAAAAAGCGTCCTGTATCATCTGAATTATTTATAGGATTATTGCTTACATATAAGTATAAATTGTATCCTAAAATATCTCCACTGACTCCCAAATAACCATCACAGTTAATAAATTGGACTTATGTCAAGTTTCTAGACACATTTTTATGGACAAATTATTAATTCTATTTAAATTTATTCCAATTGCTTTGTTAATATTTGGTTCCGGTTCTTGTGTAAAAGAACTCTTGTCAATATCCATTTTTGAAGTAATAATTATTTGTGATACTTTATCTAGCATTTATTTTATTTTCCTTCTATTTCCATTATCTTTTTAAATTCTTTTTTTAAATGATTAAACTGCATTAAACCAAATCCTTCTATTTCATTTGGTATATACATTTTGTTTCCTCCAAAAGATACTCCTATTGGTAATTTGTAATATCTTTTATCTTGGTCTAATGTATTAACAAAGCGATTAAACACCGGACTCATTCTATCTACACTAATTATAAATGTTATAAATAATTCATATCTCATACTTTTCTTTGCTTGATTAAAATCTTGTTCTATTATAGGAAATATCTCTTTATCATACAGCTCATTGAAATTCTCTTCCGTTAATTCTTCTAATTTAGTATCAATCATATAATATCTTTTTTTCTTTATAACCCTATAATATATTTTTAATCTATCACTTGTATATTTTTCTTCATAATTAAATAAATTTACTCTTTTATTTAGATAATTACTAAAATCTAGATAATTATTTTGCTTTAATAAATACTTATCTGGTTTAGGAGGCTTAATGTTACCAAACATCAACATAAGTAAGCCCGGTATTGAGAAAAAAATAAGTGGTATTTGCAATATAGTTGTTATTAAATTTTTATCTGCAGTACTTGCATCGTATTTTATCATTAAATATATGTATATTGTTAAACCCAACACAAAAAACACGCTACCTAAAATTAATGATATTTTTATAAATATTATTTTTTTACTATCACTATTTTTACATTTATTCAAAATAAATGAAATTGGAAAATATATAGCAATTGATAAAAATATAATCATTATAATAAACCAATCTTCATATATAATATCCATATTATCACCATTTAAAATATACCATATATTATTTTAAATGTAAAATATTTTGACTAATTTTTAAGATATTTTATAATAATAAAAAATTAAATCTTTAATGTTTCGATTTAATTTTTTATTTTGTTTTAAGAAAATAATTTTTTAAAGAATGATTTTACTTTTTTTGCTGCTGAGTTAAACGTTTTTTTTACGTACATTGCTGCCTTTTTAACTGTTTTTCCTATATCTGTAGCAATACTTACTGTTGTAGATACAATTGTATTTGTTGCAATCTTTCTTGTATAATTACCTGTAAATGAAGTTTTGATTTTTGTAGGTCTTATCCAACCTTTATTTAACGGAATTGTTTTATCTGCAAATTTTCCTGTTGCCAATCCAATTGTTCCATTTACTGTTGTATCAACTACGATTTCTTTTAATGAATTTCCTGAAACTGCACTCTCAATAAATGCACTTCCATAATTACTAAGTATAGTACCTCCAGTTGTAAAACCTAATGGTGTGGTAGCAATTAAGCCAGAAAATGCTCCTCCAGCAAATGCAGCTCCAATATTTTCAGCTACTCCTTTCCCGTTAGCGATATTACTTATGCCATTCGCCACTACAGATATTGCTCCTCCTATAAGTGCTCCGGCTATTTGAAACCAAAATTCCCCTTCTACATCTATTCTACTTGTTGGATTATTACCTGTATAAGAATACATGTTGCTAGAATTGACATCTTGTTCTGTATCTATGTAAATGTCTGCACTAATAAATCTTCCCCATTCTGGATTATAGTATCTACTATTTAGATAATATAATTTTGTTTCATTATCATAATAGTATGACCTATATCTAAATGGATTGATATAACCTATATGAGATGTATTAGTAATAATACTTCCATTATTATCTTTAATAGATATTAGTTTTCCCCATGAATCATATTCATAACTGCATAGTAAATTATAATTACTATCTGTTATTCCTATGATATCTTCTTGCATGTTTTTAATATAATAATACAATGTATTATTATATTTGAATCCTATTAATTTGTTTTTGTTATCTCTAATATAATAAATTTTATTATTACCACTGGTTTCAAAGATTATATTTCTTGCTTCGTAATAATAGTTTGTGACTACATTGTTAACTGTCTTTCCTAGTCTTAAACTTTCATTATCATATCTATACGTAATATTCAAATTATTATTAGAATCATTGTAACTTCTCATTTCTTTGGCATTACCCCAAGTTAGTGTTTTATTTCCTATGGTTAATGGATTACCTAATTCATCATAAGTAATTGTTTCATTATTGTATTTTGTTAATTGGTCTTTCCAATTAACATTATTATATTCATAAGTATCTGTATGTAATAAATTATAAGTATCTATCTCATATTCTTGCTTCTTTAAGATATTTCCAGCATTATCATAAGTATATCTTATTGTTTTGTTTAAACTATAGTTATCTTCTTTAATTAGTTCATTAAAATTATCATACTCATAATGATTGATTAATTTATTATTTAAATAAATATCAGTGATATTATATAAATTATCATAGTTATATTCATATAAATCATTGTTTATCTTCATTGATTTTAATACAGTTGATGTTTTGTTACCATTTGTTATGTAGGTATATTCTATTTTGTTATTTCCATTAATATCTTTGCTAGTTAATCTTCCTAGATAATCATAACTATAATTTAAGTTATTGTTATCAAATATTACTTTGGTTATGGCATCATCTGTATTGTATTCGAAGCTTACTATTTCTGTATCATTTAGTGTATAATCTTTTTTAATAATATTGTTATTAGCATTATAATCATATTCAATCATAAAATTATTTGCTATATATTTACTAATTCTACTAGATAAGTCATAATAAAAATCATAATTTTCACTTAAACTTGTTATTTTAGCTAAATTTCCTAAATTATCATAATGATATGTATAAATTGTATCATCATTATTAATTGATTTAAGTCTATCTAATTCATCATAAGTATAATTTGTTATATCTCCATTTCCAAAAGTTGTTTTAATTAAATTACCATTTTTCTCTTCATATTCATTTGTAACCAAATTATTATTATTAATATTGATTGTTAAAGTATTTAAGAAATTATCATATGTATAACTATATTCTTTGTTATTTGCTGTTATCTTAGATAGTAAATTATTGGTATTGTATGTATAGTTTACTTCTTTTTCTTCTTTTTTTACTTTTGTTATTTGTTCTTTATCATTATAAGTGTAATAAGTTGTTATGTTGTTGGCATCTGTTACACTGTTGGTTAAACCATTGGTGGTATTAATATCATAAGATGTAACTTTGCCTAAGGAATCGATTGTTTTGGTAATAAATCTACCATCTAGAGTGTATTCTGCTTTTGATTCAATAAATGCTTGAGTATCTATATCTTCAAAATAGAATTGTTCTTCATTATCAGTTGTATCAATTGTTTTTAATGATAATTTATCATTAACATTTGCTAAATTGTAATTTACTAAATCAATAACTGTTCCACCTTCATCACTCGTTGTAATATATTTTGTTTTTGGTGTTATTAAATAACTATCATTATCATTTTTTGATAGATTAAATAATGATTCTTCTGATATTTGTTTAGTTAATTTTATTTCATTGTTTACTAAAGTTAAATATTCATTATTTATTTTTATTCGATAATAATCTCCTTCTTTTAAAAGAGTAAATGTATCATGACTACAATTATCTTCTTTTAAATTTATTCCCTTTGTTATAAAGTTACAGTCTAAATATTTTTTTGTTCCTTTTAGACGTATATAATAATTTTTATTATTTAATATATCTTGTTCTGGGTTAACATTATTAATGATTGTCTTAATTGGATTACCATATTCATCATATTCAATTTCATTAGATATACCTGATGGAGATATTCCTTTTAATATCCTGTCTGTTACATTATTATCATATTCAAATTTAAAGTTATTTCCAAGAGGATTGAACATACTAATTAATTGATTGTTGCTATCATAAGTAAATTTAGTATCTGTTCCATCAGCATTTCTGATTCTATCTAAATTACCTGTATCACTATCATGATAATTATAATTTTGTTCTATATCTTTTGATAAAGATATATTTGTAATATATAAGTCATTGGCATTATAACTTGAGAAAAAGGTTAGAGCGATGGTATCATAATTATAAAGACTATCAGCGGCAAAAGGTGCTGAAAAGTATTGCCATTCATCATTATGACATGGAAGCCCAGATGGAATTAGACCATATCCTTCCCCTTCTTGCATATTAGTATAATAAAAACTTAATAAAACTGCATTACTATTTACTCCATCTGACATTGTTTTTGGTAAACCTTCATTTTTATACCAAAATGATAAATTATATAAATCTCCTATTCTATCTTCACTTAAATCACCAATACCATTTACTTTTAAGGTGGTAGAAACTGTTATGTCATGGTCGGGATTTGATGATATTTTTAAGGCTTTTACATTGTCATTTAATGTAACTACACTGGCAGCATTTGCTACTTCATTTCCCATCTTATCGTAAGCTGATACTTGCCAATTTGTTAAGTTATCTCGGAAATCACCATTACTTAGCATATTATAATAGTTAGCGATACTGCCCTCTTCCAACTGCATATCATCTAAATAAGCATTGCCATTATTTGTTACTTGAAAATCTATTAAAACTAATGATTTATTTTCTGGCATTAAGAAAGTAAAGTTATGACGAGTGAATTCTTCGTTTTTAGGAATTGTTCCAAAGTATAAATAACATGGGCCAGTTGCATAAGCTTGAGAGCTTGCTACAATATTGATTTCTTCATCATTTTTAAAATATCCACTAAATGTATAATAAGTATTATCTTTATCTACATATGTTACAATACTTCCTTGATTTAAATCTAAAGAGTAGCTTCCAGTTCTAGCACATGCATTTGTCCGTCCTGAGTAATTGGTACTACGTCCCATGGCTGTAACTTCTTCAAAACTGCTGTTATCTAATAAATTTTTGGTGTATTTTACGGCTAAAATTTCATTTTTAATCTTGTTATTTGCTTTATTTACATCTTCAAAATAATCATTATTATTTTCTTTTACTACTGTACTATCTTCATATACTGTTCCTTTACCATAAGCATTATTTAAATTTGCTTCTTCACTTAAATTTGTTGTGCTAATTGTATTTCCTTGTTCATTAAAGATATAAGTGTTGTATCTTCCTTTATTATCTTTTACTCTTGTTACTAAAAAACCATATTCGAATTCTAGAGATTGTCCTTCTTCATTATTTAATCCATATTCAGTAATTTTCTTTACTTTGTATGGACTTGTTTCATAGTAAGTAAAACCTTTACTTAATCCATTTACATCCGTTATTTTGGTAATTAATCCATTAGCATTATAAGTAAAAGTTGTTGTACCATTTTTAGTTACAATACTTGAAATTTGATTATTCGTATAATTAATTGTGGTTGTAGTACTATCACTAGTAATAATCATGTTATTTGTATTGTATGTAATGTTAATAATAGAATTATTGGCATCTGTTATTTTATTAATTTTATTATTGGTATCATAAGTAATAGTTACAGTATCTTCATTTGTATTTATTAATTTCGTTAAATAATAGATATTATTATTTAAAGTAAATATATATTTATTACTATCTATATCTTCTACTGTAATTTGATTTGTTTCTTTCGTAGCTTTTAATCCTAATCCATCTTCATCGACATATTTGTTTTCAATTGTATTTCCTTCTTCATCTAGTTCACCTCTAAAATAATGAATTGTTCCATCGGCATCGACATATTCTAAGTAATTTATTTGATCGATAGTTACTTCCTTTAATGTTTCATGAAGATTTAATTTATAACCAATTTTATAACCGTAATCTTTGTTTAAAACAACATCATTGGTATTATAAATTAAACTTAGACTAATTGGGTATTTACCTCCAATTGTTTCATTTAAATTAAATGTAGTTGTTAAATTTCCGGTTAAGTTATTAATGTAACTGGTACCATCAGTAAATTCTAAAGTTTGATAAGTCATATAATCTTCTAAGCCATTTTGATTATGATATGTTATTACTAAATATGGTTTAGGATTTTCTACTTCAGTTGTTTCACTAATGTTATTGTTTTTAGAGTAAAATGTATATTCCGGACAGTTAGAGCTGTAAACTTCTTTATTGAACTTTAACATGACTCCGTAATTTGGCCTTCCAGCATACCATTTTTTGACTAAATTCGTTATATCAAATGTTGAAGTTTGAAGCTTGTAAATATATCCTTCTCCATCAGGATTAATATCTAATATTGTACGATTGGCATAGCCAAAGTCTTCAATTCTATTTTCAAATTTATCATTCATAGTGTTCCACGTAGCATTTTCTTCGGTCCAATTTGTATTAAGCTCGTGAACTGTTATATTTTCATGATATAAATCGTGTATTGCTACTCTATCTTCAGCGTGACTTACAAGATTAAAATTAGCTTTTATAATCTCATATCCCGTACCAATTGTAGGTAAATCAAACTTAATTAAGGAACGATATATTACATTATTACTATCTACTCCAACTTTTAATTTATCACTATTATTTTGATTGATATTATTATCATTTGAAGAAATATATGTATCATAAACATTAGATTCACTTTTATTTATGATCGTTGGATCAATTATAACAGGAAACTCTGCTTCATTTAACCATTCTTGGTCTAAATTTAAATTTAAAAAATAAGTATTATCTTTTAAATTTAAATCATAGTTTATATTGTAATTGTATACTCCTTTATTGTCTTTCATAAAAGGAGATGCAATTACAAAGATTGTTTTATCTTTATCTTTCGCTAGAATACTTCCTTTTTCTTCTAATTCTAGTTCTAAGTTTGTATCTATTTTGAAAGATAAAGATAG
>CALVQS010000127.1 GCA_944358165.1 uncultured Bacilli bacterium
AGGCCGTCGCCCGTCTGGGCGAGCGTCGCGGCGGAAGCGGCGTCCTTGCCGCCCGAGCCGCCGGTGCCGGTGCCGGAGCCACCCGCACCGCCCGAATCACCGGAGCCGCCCGAGCCGCCGGAATCCGCTTTCTCGGCCACCGTTACCGCAGCCGTGCCGTGGACGGTGCCGTAGTTGGCGTCGTCGGGCGTGAACGTCCACGCGAACTGCTGATTCTCGCCGGCGGCAAGCACCGTGCCCGGCGCGTCCCATGCAAGCGTGCCCACAACGGCCGCACCCGTGACGGGGCTGACGAACGAACCGCTCAGCGTCGCCTTGTCCAGCGTGTCGCCCGCAACCAGGCTGCCGACAGCCATCACCGACGACCCCTCGGGCAACGCGGGCAACGCCTGCTCGATGGTGCCCGCGAACTCGTACATGCTCGGGTCGCTCTCCAACTTGTAGAACCCTGCCCGCTCGCCCGCCAGCTTCACGCTGCCCTGCTCCACCAGCAACGTGCGCTCGCCCGCGTCCGCCACGTCGAAAGCCGCCGCCACGCCGGCCGCAATGCCCACCTTGCCCTCGTCGCCGGGTACCACGTCCCACAGCGCCAGCGAGAAGTCCTCGGGGGCGGCCGCCGTGCCGTCGTAGGTCTTGGTGATCTCGACGGATGATATGGCCAGCACCGTGTACGGCTCCATCTGGAACGTCGCGGTTGCGGTCACGGTTGTGGTTCCTCCGTTGCCGTCCTCCTGCACGTAACTCGCCCCCACGATGTTCTGGCCGACGACAAGCCCCTCGAAGGAAGCGGTGTTGAAGGAAATGGAAGCCGCCCCGTTCTCGTCCACCTCCACGACCTGCGCCGCGCCGCCATTG
Source organism: uncultured Bacilli bacterium (assembly GCA_944358165.1). Lineage (GTDB taxonomy): Bacteria > Bacillota_I > Bacilli_A > RF39 > UBA660 > Caccenecus. The sequence continues at coordinate 856 of CALVQS010000127.1, forward strand.
ACAGAGAAGGAGACGGACGTGGCCGTCGCGTCCATGGGCAGCACGGCCGTCGCCGTGATGGCGTCGCCATACGTGACGCTGTCCGCATCTGCCGACAGCTGACCTGTATCGTTTTTTCGGACACGCATGCATGAGACATCCGATACTAAGCTCTGCTACATTGCATGCATGAAAGGAAGGACGGTTCATATGATCGAAAGACGCGAATATACAGACGAATACAGGCGAGAGACCGCAGATTACGTCATCTCTAGTGGACGACCCATATCCCAGATGGCAGACGAGCTTGGCATCAACAAAAAGACGCTGGCACGATGGGTGAAAAACAGAAGGGACATGCTTTCAGGAGTAAAGCCCACGCCAGAGGAGGATGCCGAGAAGCGCGCTATGAGAAAGCGCATACGAGAGCTCGAGATGGAGAACGAGTTCCTAAAAAAGCGAGCGCCTTCTTCGCCAAGAACCAAGGGCTCTAGACAAGTACCAGCTGATGTTGGCAAAGAAGGCAGAATATCCCATAGCTTTGACGGCACACGTACTGGGTGTGAGTAGATCAGGATACTATTCCTGGACATCGCGCGGATGCCCGCATGATCATTGGAGCGAAGTGCGCGATGAGGTGAGGAGGATATGGTTCGAATCCGACAGGAGGTTCGGACACCGCTTCGTCCACAGCTTCCTGCCAGATGAGCTCGGGCATGTGAGCCTCTATCGGGTGCTCAAGTGCATGCGAGAGCTCGGCATCAGGGGATGCACGCCCTACAAGCCGAAGCGCACCACCATCCCCGACAAGTCAGCGCGTCCGAAGCCGGATCTGATGAAGCGCGATTTCACAAGCCTAGTTCCCACCTATAAGCTCGTAGGTGACATCACTTATCTGAGAACAGGTGAAGGCTGACTTTACCTCTCAACCGTGATCAACCTTAACACCCGCATGGTAGTCGGATGGTCGCTATCCGAGAGGATGAGTGCTGACATCGTCGTATCCGCGCTCAAGAGCGCCAAGGTGCGCGGATATGTCGCCGAGAATGCGATCTTCCATAGCGACAAGGGAGCCCAGTACACCAGCAGGGCTCTTGCTAGATGGGCAAGTGAGAACCAGGTCAGGCTCTCGTGCAGCCGCACCGGTAACTGCCATGACAACGCAGTGGCAGAATCCTTCTTCGCTACGCTTAAAAACGAGATGTATCACAGGCGCTCGTTTAAGACCAGACGTACTGCCAAGCATGCTGTGATCGAATTTATAGAGAGCTACTACAACAGGAAACGCCCCCATTCCTCCATCGACTACCAAATACTTGCAGAGGTCATGGATTCGTTCTTCGAGCGGACCAAACCGAAAGAAGGGCGGATGATGCGAGCAGCATGATGTCTCATGGTTTTGTGTCCGAAATCTTGACACAGGTCAGTTGCCGGCAGCAGCGTCGAGCCTGTCGTAGACCCGCTTGCAGACAGGCCCCACGCCCTTCCAGTCGATGCGCATGAGCTGGGAGACCACGCTGCGGTTGCAATGAACGCACAGCCATGCCACCTGCTCCTCGAAGGCATGCGTGAAGCGAGACGCATGATGTGTCCAGGGAACCGCCGCCGTGACGATGCCGTGCTCGGGGCACCTGACCCGAAGCGTACGGTATTCGAGATAGGTCATCGTGGAACCGAGGTCGAGCGCGCGCCAGCGACGCGGATGCGTCGAGCGGTCGTGGACGGGGGACTTGCGGTTGCAATGCGGGCAGCGGCAGCGTTGTCCCTTGCGCGGCGATATGCCTATGACGAGCTTCTCTTCT